>JANQFJ010000225.1 GCA_028277915.1 Saprospiraceae bacterium | reverse complement strand
TGGTATCATAATCTCCTTTTATGACCGGAGATTGTCGCATGCCGGTATAAGTTCTTACATTTTCACCAATGAAGTCATATAGTTCCTGGACAGAAACGATGCGATTTCTATTTGCATCTGCTTCACCTTTTAATCCTCTGATCAAAAAGTGACTAAAAACACCTTGTCGTAAACCACTGGATTCGAGCGATGTTTCATCAGATTTGGATGACATGATGAGTGCTGTGCCTGGCTGGGCCTGGGCGAGTGATTTGTAATAGTTGTTTAATGCATTTTCGACATTTCCTTTCATCGCAAACAAGCTGCCTGAATGACAAGCATCGGCGATGCACAATTTGTATTTTGCAGGGCTGTTTTCAAGAATTTCGTTTATTTCTTCATGGTAAATTTTATTGTTGTACCCGTCAAAATCGATTGGTAGGAAAGATCCTTTCAAGCCATGACCTGAAAAATACAACATCACCAAATCAGAAGGTCCTGCTTTTGAAAAAACATCTTTCATCGTCTTGGTAATGTTCTCTTTCGTAGCTTCTTCATCAATCAGGATACGAATGTGGTCATCGCTCAAAGCACCTCCTTCCGGGCTTTTCAAAAAAGCAAACATACGGTAAGCATCATCGTCAGTGTATCGCAAAACAGGCATGTGGCTATAAGAGGCTACCCCGATAACTACTGCCCAGACTTTCATGTCGAGTGCTTCTTTTCTGGTGATTTGCTCTTCCACATCTTCAATAATTTCAGTATTTGCCTTTTGGATGGTCTCTTCTTTTTTCGCCAATTCATCCTTTTTGCCCATAAAAGTCCCATAATCCCAAATGCCCTCTACTTTGGTTCCATCCGGCAGGTATAGAGTTCCTTTACCATTGAAACTGCCACTGGACCATTGGCCTTCGTAGCGTTCTCCGTTTGCATAATAGCATACTCCCTGCCCATCCGCGAGGTTATTTTTGAAGTCGCCGATGTATTTTGCTTCAGCTCCTTCATAGACGTAAGTTCCTTTTCCATTTTTACAATCGCCAACAATGCATCCTTCTCCTTCCTTTGCAGTCAGTTGAACGTCTCCTTTATATTCACCTTCAATCCACTCGCCTATCATTTTGGTCCCATCAGCATAATAAAGCGTTCCATTTCCATGAGAATAATTATCTCGAAAACTGCCTACGTATTTGTCGCCATTTGGGAAATACCAGGTTCCTGCTCCATTGAGTTCTCCTTTACTGAAATGTCCATCATACTTGCTGCCGTCAGCGTAGGCAAATACCCCATTTCCATTGTCACAATCTCCTGAAATACAACCTGTTTGAATATTAGTTCCGTCATCACTATTTTCTCCTTTAGCGACCATCTCTTCAACAATATTCCCTTCTTCGTCCACGGGTTGTCCTTTTGCCCACATACCACTTCGCTTGGTTCCGTCAGCGTATGTCTTTGTACCTTTGCCTTCAGGAAAACGATGTTCCCACTGACCGGAATATTTACTGCCATCAGTATAATAACATACGCCAACTCCATGAATTTCTCCATTTTGAAACTCTCCGACGTATTTTGCACCACTTGGGTATAGATAGGTGCCTTTGCCATTTTGGCAATTACCTTTAATGCATTGAGCATTCAAAAAAGAAATGAAAAATAAAAGATTGGCAAGAGACAAAATCCACTTTATCATAGGTGCTAAGTTGTGATGAACTAATTTTGGGTAATTTTCCAGTTTTAACGAAAGTACTTTTGCGTTTCGTTTAAATTTATTCAGAATCTAATTCATTCGCTTAAAAAGAATTTTGGGCTTATAGGTTTTTTGCAACAAATATATTACCAAAAATCCTTATAACCAATTTGTAAATTTAAAGGCTCTAAATTGAATGAATGAGCTGATCGTTAAGTACAAAAAACCAGCCAGTCAATAACCGGCTGGTTTTCATTAATTAAATAAGTAAATAGGGTTATCGGATCGATGCAACGGGCATGTTTTTGTCATAATTGCCAGTAATGGTTGGTGTTTGGGCATTCGCAGTGTAGTTGACAACTTTGTGATAAACAAAGTCGAAAAGCTCCTGAATAGTTACAATTTTGTTTTTGTTTTTATCAGCTTCGCCTTTCAATCCTCTGATCAGATAGTGACTGAAAATTCCCTGCCGCAACCCTTGATCTTCCAGTGAAAATTCATCTCCTTTAGAAGATAATAACAATGCCGTGCCTCCTTCAGATTCCTGGAAAGCCTTGTAATAGCTTTGAATGGTTTTGTCAGGCGTGCGCATGGCGGTAAGCGTTCCAGCATGGCAGGCATCCGCCAGGCAAATTTTGTGCTTTGCTTTCGTTTCGGTGAATAATTCTTTCACCTCGTCATGTTTCAATTTATTATTATAACCATCAAAATCAACAGGTAAAAAAGCTCCTTGCACACCGTGTCCGGAATAGTAAAGCAAGACGACATCGTTTTCATCTGCTCGAAGAAAAACATGACGCATTGCACGAATAATGTTTGATCGGGTGGCATCTTCATCGATCAACAAGCGAATTTGGTTGTCAGGTAATGCACCTCCTTCCGGGCTTTTCAAAAAAGCATAGATATGGTATGCGTCGTCATCGGTGTATTTCAAAACGGGCATTGTGGTATAACGTCCAATGCCAACGACAACAGCCCAGATTTTCACTTCATCATTCCTGTCGATCTTTACATATTCATTGCCAACATTGTCGCTTCCATGGTCCAAATCTCCTACTGGTTTGCCATAATCCCATACAGCAGCTAATATTCTTCCACTGGTGTAGTACATGATGCCTTCGCCATGTGGGCCGTGATCTTTCCAGTTGCCAACATATTTGTCGCCGTTAGAATAAAAGCAGGTTCCCTGCCCTTCCGGAATTCCATTTTTGAAATGACCTATCCATTGGGAATTGTCGCGATAAGTGTATTTTCCTTTTCCATTGTCGCAAAATATCTTGTTGCAGTTGCGAAAGGTATTTTCTGTTAATTGTGAGTTGTTCTCAGAAGAGATTTGATTTTGTTCTTTTTGGTATTTGCCGTTGAGCCAGGTGCCGGTAATTTTTTTCCCGTTAGTTTTATAAAAAGTTCCTTCTCCGTCTTTTTGATTGTCTTTCCAGTTTCCGACATACTTTGCACCATTTTTATAAAACATGCTTCCTCGGCCATGAAATTTCCCAGCGTAGAACTCTCCTTCATAGCGGTCTCCATCAACGTAGTAATATTTCCCAGAACCATGTTGGTGATCATCTTTCCAGTTCCCTTCGTATTTGTCTCCGTTTGCGAAAACCATGATTCCTTTCCCGTTGATACGGCTGCGCTTGAACTCGCCCTGGTACACATCGCCAGTTGTGAAAATCATTTTTCCTTTTCCTTCACGGTAGTGGTTTTTCCAGTCGCCGATGTATTTGTTTCCATCACTGAAATAAAGTATTCCCTGACCGTGAATTTTCCCATCGCGAAAATTGCCTTCATATTTGGCGCCGCTGGGATAGATACAGACTCCATGTCCATTCCAGCAATTTCCTTTGATACATTGTGCTTGAGTAGATTGGGGCAGGCTAAGTAGGATTAAAACTACGAAATTTACCAGGTGCTTCATTTTCAAAAAAGATTTGTAGTCCGAAGTTTCCAGACAGGGTTTTGAAAATGTAGCAGTTATTTCCAGATAGGCAAAAGGCGATTATTAAAAATGAATATTTAAACGGAATAGATTATAAACTATTTTCAAGAAATAATATTGTTTTTTAATCAGTTTTTAATAAAACTTAAGTAATCCTTATCTTTGGACTCCTAATTTTTAATCATTTAATTAATCAGACAAAATATGTTAAAGAATTTATTTTTTGCCTTTGTAGCTTTGGGAATGATCGCCTCTTGTGGAGGCCCCAATTCATCCAGTGATGGAGAGGACCAAACTTCAGTCGAATCAAAAGATGATGGAAAACATTTCGGAGAAACGATTGACGATTCAGCAACGATGACTTATGATGAAATGATTTCAAAATTTACTGGTACTGATTCTATTCCTGCAAAGGTTGTTGGAAAAGTGAGCGAAGTTTGCCAGAAAAAAGGTTGCTGGATGACCATCGAGTCTGAAAGTGGAGGTGAAAGTATGATGGTGAGGTTTAAAGATTATGGTTTTTTCGTACCGAAAGACATCGCAGGCCGAAACGTCGTCATGCAGGGTTATGCTTTCAAAGAAGTGACTCCAGTGGATGAATTGAGACACTATGCAGAAGATGCGGGTAAAACAAAAGAAGAAATCGAGGCCATTACAGAACCGAAGGAAGAACTCAAATTTTTAGCTTCTGGTGTTTTGTTGCTTGACGAGTAATTTTTACTGCACCAATTTTTTATAAAATATGCAACACTCATGGTCTAAATATCTGCTGATCGGTTTTGGCCTTTGTGTGTTGCATTTCCATTCCAAAAGTCAAAGAATTTCTTTTGCCGATAGTCTTGCTCAATTGCTTCCATCAGCTAAATCGGATACCAACAAAGTCCATTTGTTAAATGATCTTGCCTGGGAATTGAAAATCAGTGATCCTGAGCAAGCCAGAGCGTATTTGGATGAATCTTTTGATCTCTCCAAAAAGCTTCAATTTAAAAAAGGAGAAGGTCAGGCTTATAACAACAGGGGAGTTGTTGAAACCATAGATGGCGATTATTTTACTGCTATTGATTTTTATGAAAAAGCTTTAAAAATTCGCAACGAACTAAACGATCAAAAAGGAGTTGCTTCGCTCTATAATAATATTGGGAATTTGCATGAAGAATTGGGTGATCATGTCACCGCCCTAGAGAATTTCAAGAAATCTCTCCGATTGCGGGAAACTTTGAAGGATACCTTGAGAATTGCCAGGGTTTTTTACAATATCGCGCTGGTTCATGAAGGCATGAGAAATTATCCGGAAGCCTTAGACTACGCTTTCAGGTCTCTACAGATTTCTGAGCAGTTAAAAAATCAATTTGAAATTGCCAATGCTGAAAACCTTTTAGGAAATGTCAAAACAGAATTGGAAAGATTTGAAGAAGCAGAAGGTCATTATTTAAAAGCTTTGCAAATTCGCGAAACACTTGAAGATGAATGGGAATTGGCAATAGCGTACAACAATATTGGAAATAGCAAAGACCAATGGGGGGAGTTGAGTTTGAAAAAAGATTCTTTTGTCCAGGCAATATCCCAATTTACTCAAGCACTTGAATTTTACAACAAATCCTTAATGATTTATCAATCCCTTGAAGATGAAGAAGGAAAGGGAAATGTTTTCAATAATATTGGTCTTCTTTATAAAAATATAGGGAGTTATTATTCCGATTTGAAGGATAGTCAAAAAGCTATTGAAAACTTTAAAAAAGCACATTCTTTTTTAAATCAATCACTTGCCATTCGTGAAAAGCTGGAAGATAAAAAAGGCATCATGGAGGTTTACAACGGGATTGGAGATGTCTTTCGACGACAAAAAAACTTGCAAGCTGCGCTCCAATATACACAGAAATATCTTGCTTTAGCCGAAGAACTTTCTGACCAGAAATTTATACAAAAAGCGTATAAAGATCTCTCGAGGGTTTATGAAGGTCTCAATGATTATCAAAAAGCCTACACTTTTCGAAAAAAATATGACGAACTTCGATACGAGCGACTTGATGACGAACGCGTAAAGCAAAATATCCGGCGTGAAGCGATCTTTGGAGATAATAGAAAGCAACAGGCCATTGAAGAGCAAAAAGTAGCGTTGCAATTACAGGAAGCGCAATTGGAAAAAGCAAAGTTTCAGCGAAATTCTTTCATCGGATGGGCTGTGTTGCTACTAGTAGTTGCCATTCTTTTGTATAATCGATATCGTATCAAAAGCAATGTAAATACCCAGTTGGAAAAGAAAAATGAAATCATCGAGCAAGAGCGGAAGCGGTCCGATGAGCTATTGCTCAATATTTTACCAAAAGCCACTGCCGAAGAGTTGAAAAAGCATGGTAAAACAAAGGCGAAGTATTATGAGTCTGTGACGGTGCTTTTTACTGATTTTGAATCTTTTACAGAAATTTCAGAGCATTTCACTCCTGAAGAACTGGTTGCTGAATTAGACCATTGTTATTCTGTTTTTGATAAGATTACAAGCAAATATGGCATTGAAAAAATAAAAACGATCGGTGATTCGTATATGTGTGCAGGGGGATTGCCGATACCAAATGATACCCACGCAAAAGACGTTGTTAATGCCGCGATCGAAATGAATCAGTTTATGCAGCAATTGGCTGAAGAGCATATCGCCAAATCAAAACCTGTTTTCAGGACGAGAATCGGAATCCATACAGGACCAGTTGTAGCGGGAATTGTTG
>JANQFJ010000206.1 GCA_028277915.1 Saprospiraceae bacterium | reverse complement strand
AGTAGCATCCACTACAAATGCCAGATCCAGGTTTTTGAAAGACTGGCAGGAAATGGGTAACTTTATTTTGTTGATTTTCTGGGAGAATGGAAATGCTTTTTGCAAGGCTGAGGAAACCTCATCGAACTCTGCTTTTATTTTAAAATTAGAAACTTCACCTCCAAACAAATTAGCCCATAATTCTGCTTTGCCTTTGTTGTCCGTTTTCGATTGCCAAATAATTGTTCCGGACTTATCCAGCAATTTGACTGTACAATCAGGCAACGGGAAGTTTGCCTGATTTATGACTTCAACTGCAAAGCGTTGGGTTGGAGAAATATTCCATTGCTTTTGGTACTGCTCATCTTGAGTTTCCAATAAATTGTTCCAGTAATCCCAATCTTCAAGGCCGTTCCATTCACCAGCTGTTAGGATGCCACCTTTGATTTTTGGAGCTGTATTTTTTCGAACTTGCTTTGTGGTTTCTTTTTCAGATAAACGGTCTTTTTCGAAGGCAGCTTCTGTTCCCGTGAGGAAGAATTCTTCTTTTGGAACAACTTCGGATCTCACTTGAATACCATCAATGTAAAAATCTGTTGCGTCAGAACGAGAATTATAATAAGTAACTTGGTCTGTTGAAATCGCCATTTTGGGGCGGGTATCGACTATCGTTGTTTTGCGAAGCCCTGAACCTTTCGTTGTTGAGTGACTGGATGAAGTAAGCGCTGTACTAAACCCCGAACAATGTTTAATCGAAGTAGTTTTATAGTCTTTTACAACCACTTCACACAATGCAACTCCGGCGTTTAGTTGAAAATCCAGGTTTAAAGGTTCATCATTTTTGATGACGACCTCATCAATCTGTTTTTCAGCATAACCTACATACGAAACGACAACCGAATAATTTCCGGCATCTATCGCGATTTTATAAAATCCGTTTAAATCGGTAGAAACTCCGTCATGACGGATTCCGTTTTTTAAAATCAAAACATTTGCACCTATAAGTACTTCCCCAGAATCTGAACCTATGACCTTTCCTGATAAAACAGCTTTTCCGAATGAACTAAAAGCGATTAATAATGAAACAGATAGTAAAAATATTTTTTTCATAGCTTTATTTTTTTGAAGAAATTTGAAAACTTATTTCGATGAAACTGTTGTCAAATCACGGTAAATGGAAACCAACTCAATAAATTCTTCACGGTATCCAAATTCGTCTTTACCCTGGGCATTTTCAGCTAAATCCAAAATCATTTCACAATCTGCATCTCCTTTGTATTTTGAGTTCCTGAGTAACAATCCAAACCCAGCCACAGCAGCTGAAAAACGGAAGTTTTCAGAAGTTTGTTCTATTGAAAGTTGGTGGTTTTTTGCAATTTTCCTTGTAAACCGGCTTTGTTTTTCGTCTGGCAATTTATATCTCAGTTTCACATTGACCAAGTCTTCCGATTGGGTCCCTGCCATTTCCAGTTCATAAATCGCGGTGACGGTATGTCCAGCGCCCAATTCTCCGGCATCTTTTGTATCATCATCAAAATCTTCCGTTGCCAAAAGGCGGTTTTCATAACCAATCAATCGATAGGCTGAAACGGTTTTAGGATCAAATACCAATTGGATTTTTACATCTTTTGCAATAGTGTACAAAGTACCTGTCAATTCTGTTACGAAAACCTTTTCTGCTTCTGAAAACTTGTCGATATAGGCATAATTACCATTCCCTTTGTCAGCGAGAACTTCGAGTTTGTTGTCTTTTAAATTTCCGTATCCGAAGCCGAGTGTGGTCAAATAAATTTCGGTTTTTCGCTTCTTTTCGATCAATGAGAGCAAATCATTATAGCTGGAAACGCCAACATTGAAGTCGCCATCTGTAGCTAGAATTATGCGATTATTTCCCGTTTCAATAAAATTATCTTTTGCAATTTGATAAGCCAATTCTATACCTTGAGCACCTGCGGTTGAGCCTCCGGCAGTGAGGCCCGAAATAGCATTTGAAATTGCTGCTTTATCAGATCCAGAAGTTGATGGAAGTACCAAACCGGCATGGCCTGCGTATGTTACAATGGCGACCTGATCTTCAGGACGGAGCTGGTCGATTAATAATTTTAAAGCTGGTTTGATCAAATCCAATTTGTTAGGAGATTGCATAGAACCGGATACATCAATCAGGAAAACCAGGTTGTTTCCGGCTGCACCTTCCAGGCTAAGGTTTTGTCCTTTTAAACCAATATGCAACAATTTATTTTTTTTGTTCCAGGGACAGTCACCAACTTCGGTATTGATCGAAAAAGGAACATCGGTTTCCGGTTGTGGATAGTCGTATTGAAAATAATTGATCATTTCTTCAATCCTGATCGCATCGGTGGGGGGCGTCCGACTTGAATTGATGTATCTCCTCAAATTGCTATAGGAAGCATGATCCACATCAATAGAAAAAGTAGAAAAAGCTTCATCTCCGGGTGAAATAAAATCGTTTTCAATGATTTTTTGGTATTCCTCGTTTGAGAAATCTTTAATGATCGGATCGTGGATGTTTTGATCCAAAGTATTACGTTGGATGATTACCTTTCCAGGTTCACCTTCTGCTGGATGACCATATTGTGCAGGAAGACCACCTTGAATGACTTGGATTTGAGCAATATTCCTCGCTGGAACCATATGACCAGTTCCATGTACTCTGACACCGTCGATGTAATAGTCAGTCGTATTTGATCTTGATCCTCTTACTATTACTGACGATCCATTGTCGGATTGTGAAAGTCCTGCTGTCGTTGAAGCTAAAGCTGAAATATTTCTAGTCGGAAGACTTTGAATATTTTGAGCGGTGATGGTCTGTCCCTGTGTAGTGTTATCTACTTCAATTAAGGGGATTTTATATTCTTTTACAACTATTTCGTCAAGTATAACCCCCTCGGGTTCAGTCATTTCGATGTCCAATATATTTGCTAGTCCTGGTTTTACTACCACCCCCTGTATTAGATTATTGGGATAACCTAAGTAAGATACTTCTACATCATAAGTCCCAGCATCAAGGTTTATGCGATAATTTCCATTAAAATCGGTACTTACCCCAGCGACAAAAACACCATTTTGTTTTATCACGATGTTGGCACTGATCAATTCTTCGCCAGTATCACCTGCGGTGACTTTCCCTTGGAGAGAAGTTTGAACTGAAATAGAAAATGAAAAAATTGTAGAAAAAAGTAAAGTAAAAAAAGTTTTCATAGCTAATATTTTTGTTGTGAATGCTAATAGTTTGTCGTGCTGACGCCGGGTGTGCTGATGATAAGATCACCTATGTTTCTGTGAGGGCTGTTCTCGATGTTGTGATTAAGTTGTATTGTGCCGCTTGTTGTATTGTCAATTTCAATCAAAGGAGGATAATAATAAAAACCACAATCAAAATATCCGATCAAAATTTGAGGCTCAGTCATCTGAACGTCCAGCTTATTGACCTGATTGGGTTTTACAATCACCCCTAGAATGCTGTTGGTTGGATACCCCAAATAAGATACTTCTACATCATAAGTGCCCGGATCGAGGTTGATCCTATAATCACCATTAAAATCTGTGCTGACTCCTGCTCTAAAGATGCCATTTTGCTTTAGAACTATATTCGCTGAAATTAATTCTTCTCCAGTGTCAGAAGCAGTTACCTTTCCTTGAAGGATTGTTTGAGCGTTTAAAAATGGAATAAAACAAAACAGAAGCGTAAAAAATGTAAATTGTTTCATCAAGTTCCTGATTTTAATAAAACCGGGCAGCTGTAACTAAAAAGCTTTCCTACGTATTTTAAACTGCCCGGCCTGTTGGTTGCATATTTTTTAAAATTAAGCCATTTCAGGTTTTCAGAAAGCCCAGATTGCCAGCATAAGTCAGGTTCCTGAATAAATGACGATTTGCTTTTCTGAGTTAGTAGGAAGCTTTGTAATTTTACCTATTATCCGTACTTTTGCACATCTTTTCGAGAATACCATTTTCAATTACATTATTACCATAAAAAGCAATGAATACAAAAAAGATAAAATCAGCATTGATATCTGTTTTTTCAAAGAATGGATTGGAAGATATTATCCGTGAATTAGACAGTCTCGATGTAAAATTGTACTCCACTGGTGGTACGCAAAAGTTTATTGAAAAACTTGGTGTGCCAGTTGAAGCGGTAGAAAATATAACCTCCTATCCTTCAATTCTGGATGGACGTGTAAAAACCCTGCATCCAAAGGTTTTTGGAGGCTTGTTGGCGCGTCGCGAAGAAGCGCACCTTGCGCAGCTGGAAGAATACGAAATCCCGGAAATAGACCTCGTGATCGTTGATTTATATCCCTTTGAAGAAACACTAGCAAGTACTGACGACGAATCCCAGATCATTGAAAAAATTGATATTGGCGGAATTTCATTGATCCGTGCTGCTGCAAAAAATTACAAAGACGTGGTAGTCGTTCCTTCAAAAGAAGAGTACCAGATGTTATATGATTTGATCACTGAAAAGCAGGGATTTACGGACATTGCCGATCGGAAGGAATTAGCTCGAAGAGCTTTTAAAGTATCTTCGCATTACGATACTGCGATTTATGGCTTTTTCAATGAAGATTCGGAAGACTTGGCTTTCAAACATAGTATTCATGAATCTTCGGTTTTGAGATACGGTGAGAACCCTCATCAAAAAGGTGTTTTTTACGGTGATTTCTCTGCAATGTTTGAGACTTTGGGGGGAAAGGCGGTTTCTTACAACAACCTTGTCGATATTGATGCTGCGGTTGGTTTGATGGCGGAGTTTGAAGATGGTGACCCTGCTTTTGCAATTTTGAAGCACACCAATGCCTGCGGAGTAGCTGTTCGGCCAACGCTTTTAGAGGCATGGCATGCAGCTTTGGCAGGAGATAATATTTCAGCTTTTGGAGGTATTTTGATTTGCAATCACAAATTGGATTTGGCAACGGCCGAGGAGATCAACAAGTTGTTTTACGAAGTTTTGATCGCTCCCGATTACGAAGCTGAAGCCCTTGATCTGCTTTTGCAGAAAAAAAAGCGGATCGTTTTAAAAATAAAAGACTATTTCGTCAGAAAATCTACCTTCAAAAGTCTGCTTAACGGCGTGATCGAGCAAGATGCTGATTTGAAAATGGAAAATAAAAATGACTTGAAGGTGGTAACCAAATCGGCTCCGTCAAATGAAGAAATAAACGATCTGCTGTTTGCCAACAAGTGTGTCAAGCATTTAAAATCAAATACGATCGTTTTGGCTAAAAATAATCAACTGATCGGGATGGGCTGTGGGCAGACAAGCAGGGTTGATGCCTTGAACCAGGCGGTGAAAAAAGCTGGCCAATTTGGTTTTGATACCACAGGGTCTGTGATGGCATCGGATGCGTTTTTCCCATTTCCTGATTGCGTGGAAATTGCGCACAATGCCGGAATTAATGCGGTCATACAACCTGGTGGTTCGATAAAGGATCAGTTAAGTATAGACTTCTGTGATGAAAGTGGCATGTCGATGGTTATGACAGGAACTCGTCATTTTAAACACTGATCACACCATTATGGTGGTCAAAATGCATCAATAAAATAAAAGGTCATTTGAACCTGATAATAGATATTGGCAATACCCGTACAAAACTGGGCATTTTCGGAAAAAGAAAACTGATCCGAAAAGGTGTTTTGGAAAAAGGCTGGGGAGTAAAAGAACTCAAAGCTTTTATTGCTAAAAGAAGGATTGAAAATGTTGCGGTAGCATCAGTAGTGGGATTGGATAGAAAAGTAGAGCAGTTTTTAAAAGAATTTAACTTTTATCTCAAATTATCTGCATCCACACCTCTTCCAATTAAGAATACTTATAAAAGTCCAAAAACGCTTGGCAATGATCGCCTTGCAGCAGTGATTGGAGCGCATTTTTTATTTCCAAAACAAGCTTGCTTGGTGATTGACGCAGGCACTTGTATCACCTATGATGTGATTGACACAAAAGGCATTTATCATGGAGGTAATATTGCTCCTGGCATTAATATGCGTCTGAAAGCAATGCATACTTTTACCGCGAAGCTGCCATTGGTTAAGCGTTCTCGTGTTATTTCTCCAGTTGGGAAAGATACCAAATCCTCCATTTTGACGGGAGGACAATTAGGAGCAACGCTGGAAATGGGTGGTTTTATCAAACTGTACACGGCGAAATTTGGTCCGTTAAACGTAATTTTAACAGGTGGAGATGCGGAATATTTTGCCAATAAGTTGAAAACTAAGATATTTGTAAACTCAAATTTGGTCCTGGTTGGATTAAATCAAATTTTAAATTATAATGTCCAATAGTTGGAATAAGATATTTTTTACCTGTTTGTGCTTATTTATAACGGTTTTGAGCTTTGCGCAACCAAAGACCAATTCTCCGTATTCCCGATTGGGATTGGGTGATCTGCTAAATCAAAATTTTGCATCACTTAATGGGATGGGAAACTTGTCCGCTACGCTTCATAACCCATATCACGTCAATTTGCTAAATCCTGCTTCACTAAGCTTTTTACAAGCTACTTCTTTTGAAGTTGGGATGCGGGCGAAATATGCCAACCTAAAATCCAATACTGCACAATTGGGAGTTTGGACTGGCAATCTTGCTTACATTTCATTAGGTTTTCCTATAATAAATCCGATAGGTGAAGTTTTATCTCGCAAAGAGTCTGCATTGGACTGGGGGATGAATTTTGCACTTGTTCCGTACACGCTGGTTGGGTATAATGTTGAAACCAGCGAAATGAGGAGCGATATTGGTCAGATCACCAGCATTTTTGAAGGAACCGGGAGTACCTACAAATTTATGTGGGGGAATGGATTCAGAGTCAAAAATTTATCATTTGGAGCAAACCTGGGTTTTCTTTTTGGAAAGTTAAGCAGAGATCAGCAAGTCAGTTTTGACAGCTTGGAGGTTTCTTATACAGATGTTTTTCATGATGACCTAAGTGTAAATGGTTTTGTTTGGAATGCTGGGTTGCAATATGATATCAAGTTGAAAAGTGAAAATAGTAAAGGTGAAAAAGTTTATAAAGGGGATAAGATTACAATTGGAGCCTATGGCAATACCGACATTAATATTAAGTCAAAAAGGTCTCAGCTATACCAGAGATTCAATTCGTTTTACAATCAAATTGATACAATCAGAGATGTACCGGTCACAGTATTTCCTGCAAAAATACCGATGGAGTTTAGTGGTGGAATACTGTACCAAAAAGCAAACAAATACAGGATTGGAGTCAATTATTCCCAATCACTGTGGAGCCATTATGAAAATGAGGCAAATCCTTCTGCCTTAAGCGATACATACCAGATTTCATTCGGTGGAGAATTGATTCCGGATTATAGTTCGTACAATAATTATTTCAAAAAAGTAAGATACCGTTTAGGTGCTTTTTATGGTACCGATCCTCGAAGTGATGGATTTAACAAACAATTAACTAGCTTTGGGATAACACTTGGCTTTGGTTTACCGATTATATTACCGAGGCAACAGACGTCATTTTTGGATATTGCCTTCGAATTTGGGAAATTTGGCTCTGAGCAATCAATACAGGAGTCTTACATTACTATGACCCTTGGATTTACCTTGAACGATGATAAATGGTTCTTTAAACGAAAATTCAATTAACACCATGAAAAAATTAGAAAAACTTTCAAAATCAATATTCACTTTCGTGCTTGGCTTGTTATTTATACAAGTTGCTACTGCACAGTGTGGAAAATTTACGGATACTCCCAAGGAAAGCGAAGCACTCGAAGCTCACGTTTTGTATCGTGATGCTGTCAAGCTCAAAGATTATGACGGAGCTTTTGAAAATTGGAAAATAGCCTACGAACTGGCTCCTGCTGCTGATGGCAAACGTGCTTCTCACTATTCTGATGGAATTACAATTTATAAGCATAAGATGGAAAACGAAGCTGATGAGGCAAAGCGTAAGGAGTATTATGAAATAATCATGAGACTCTACGAAGAGCAGATCCAATGTTATAAAAATGAATCTTTTGTATATGGCCGTAAAGCATTTGATATGTTTTATGGTATTGGACCGGAAGGACAAAAGATCACAAGCGATTTGACGGAAACGAAAGCAACGCTTGAAAAGTCTGTCGCTAAGGGAGGAAATCGTACCGAATATGTCGTTATGGTTCCATATGCTACGGTAGTTGCACAGCTTTTTACGGATGAAAAAATGGATAAAGCTGCAGCCCGTGAAGTTCACAAAAAACTCAATGACATTTGCGATTACAATATTGAAAATAACGCAAAATTTAAGGCTTATTATCAACAGGCAAAAGACGCCATGAATGGTGTTTTTGCAGGTATCGAATACTACATTTTTGATTGTGATTATTTTAAAAATAAATACAAACCTGAATTTGAAGCTGATCCTGAAAATCCCGAGTTTTTGAAAAATGCAATTATGACACTAAAACGTCAAGGTTGCGATAGTACCGATGCCTTTTTGGTAAAACTTGAAGAAAAGTGGGAAAAATATGCTGTTGAGGAAAATGCTAAAATAAAACAGGCTCATTTGGAAGCAAATCCTGCAGTTTGGGCAAAAGAACTTTACGACGGAGGAGACTATGAAGGAGCAATTGCCAAATACAAAGAAGCCATAGAAAAAGAAGAAGACACTGAAAAGAAAGCCAGCTACTTGTTTTCAATTGCTTCCATTCAATTCAGGAAAATGAAAGCTTATACGACTGCAAGGGAAACAGCTCGAAAAGCAGCAAAAATGCGTCCTGGGTGGGGACGGCCATATATGCTGATTGGTGACATGTACGGTTCATCAGCTCGCTCCTGCGGTGATGCCTGGAGTCAAAGGTTAGCCATCCTGGCTGCTATGGATAAATACAGATATGCTAAATCTATTGATCCGGAAGTGGCTGAAGAAGCCAGTTCCAAGTTGTCCAAATATTATTCATCAATGCCAGACAAGCAGGAAGGCTTTATGCGCGGTGTGAAAGAAGGGCAGTCCGTGAAAGTTAGTTGCTGGATAGGAGAAACTGTTAAAGTTCGTTTTGCAAATTCTAATTAGTTTTATACTATAAAATAAATGTAAAAAAGCTTCGCTCCTATTCGTAGAACGAAGCTTTTTTGTGTTTTGGATCGATTATTCACCAATCAAGAAGTAAATTTATGAAAGTGAAAAACATTCTACACTTCAGTTTTTTTCTCTTACTATTGGTTGCCTGTACCCCTAAAACAACGGAGACTGTACAAATTCCCGAAACTCCTCCTGAAAAAACTACCCCGGAACCTGATGTGAACCTCAGCCCTTGCAAAAATTGGCTGAATGAACCAAACAAAGAAGAAATAATCGAATGGCACGTTTTGTATCGCGACCAGATGAAATTGAAAAACTACGAACAGGCATACCCATTGTGGAAAAAAGCTTTTGAAGCAGCTCCCGCTGCTGACGGCAAGCGAAATACCCACTACGGTGATGGGATAATCATGAGTGAATATTTTTGGTCACAGGAATCAGACTCACTAAAAAAGGACGAATATGTCCAAACCATTTTGAAGCTTTATGATGAAGTGATAAAATGTTATGACAAAGAAGGTTATGTGACCGGTAGAAAGGCCTTTGATTTGTACTACAAATACAACACTTATGCTTCTGAACTTGAAATTTACGAGATGTTTAAAAAGTCCATTGATATGGAAGGGGATAAAACCCAGGCTTTTATTCTCAATCCGTTTATCGCTTTGCTGACCAATCTCGTTCTGGAAAAAAAGATAGCAAACGAAGAGGCGAGTCAATACGCCAATAAAGCGTTGAAAATTTTAGCTTTAAACAAAGAAAAAAAATCTCCTGATGAATGGGTCAAAGAAGGATGGGATATAGTTGAAGAATTTGTTCCGGCTAGATTAGAATCCATGGAAGGGATCAAAGGGTTTTATGATTGCGAATATTACAAAAACAAGTATTTTAATACCTTTGACGAATCGAAAGACAGCTGTGATAATTTGATTTCAGTGCTCGGCCGTCTGAAGTGGGGAGACTGCCCTTTGGATGATCCGGATCTTTTGTCTCTTGCAAAAATCTATAAAGACAGCTGTATGGCACCCACTCCTCAATGCCGGGATTTTCTGGGTGAAGGGGATTTCGCAGAGGCGATCAAATGTTATGAAGAAAAAGCCGAGCAGACTGAAGATCCTGAGAAAAAGGCTCAATTTTATTTGATCATAGCAAAAATATATTACGGTGAACTGAAGCGCTTTTCTTCTTCAAGAAAATATGCAATGCAAGCTTTAAAACACAAACCCAACTGGGGTGATCCGTATATTCTCATTGGAAAACTTTATGCTTCCAGCGGTCCGCTTTGCGGACCTGGGCGAGGGTTTGACAGTCAAATTGTTACATGGCCTGCAATAGATTCCTGGAACAAAGCCAAAAGGGTTGATCCCAATGTGACTGCGGAAGCAAACAAACTAATTCGCCGTTATAGTAAGTTTATGCCCAGCAAAGAAGATATTTTTCAACGAAATCTCAAAGCTGGCGATTCGTTTAATGTTGGTTGTTGGATTCAAAGAACAACGACTATTCGAACCGCTGATTAATCCAAAACATGTACAAATTACTTTTTGCAATTTCTTCATTTTTAGTGCTTTTTTTTGCTTGTGGGAACCCTGGTCATACTGAAGAAAAGCCTGACCGTCCAAAATCTTTTGATGAGGATGAGTTAATTGGAAGGTATTCTGCAATGTTGATCGCAAATCCACGGACGCAGGATGAAATTGACCAAAATGTGATTTTGAATTTTTTGATCGACAGCCTGTTTGATTTTCAAAAAACAGCATCGGGGATTTATTATCATATTGAGAAAAAAGGCAATGGAGAACATCCGAATATGAAAAACAAAATAATTGCTCATTACCACGGCACTTTTCTGGACGGGACGGTTTTCGATTCTTCTTATAAAAAAGGGTCGCCTATGATGTTTACTTTGGATCGGGTCATCGTGGGTTGGCAGGAAGCCATTCCAATGCTGTCCATAGGAGAAAAAGGCACTTTTATTATCCCTTCCCGGCTGGCTTATGGATCAAAAGGATTTCCGGGATTTGTTCAGCCAAATACGGTTTTGGTTTTCGATATAGAACTGATCAATTTTAAATAATTTTTAAAAAATAAAATAATGAAAAAACTGATATTCCTTCTGGTAGGAATAGTACTCACACTGATTGCATGTACACCTTCAAAAAAATTAAAAACAAAAGAATTAACGAATCGACTGGAAACCGAAAAGGTAGCCTCTCCTCAAACACAGGCTGAAAAAGATAAAAATCTCATTCTCCAATATGCCATTGACAGCCTTTTAGATGTTAAAGCTACCTCTTCCGGGATATATTACGTATTGGAGAACGAAGGTGACGGAAAAGGACATCCTGACAATAATAGTCAAATTGTGGCGCATTATCATGGGACCTTGCTGGATGGGACAGTTTTTGATTCTTCGGTTGATCGAGGAGAACCATTTAACTTTCAATTAGGCCGAGTGATAAAAGGCTGGCAGGAAGCTATTCCAATGTTATCAAAAGGAGGAAAAGGAAAGTTTTTCATTCCATCGGGGCTGGCTTATGGAGAAAGAGGAGCCGGTGATAAAATTGGTCCGAATTCAGTCTTAATATTCGATATTGAATTACTGGATTTTTATAGCCAGGAAGAAGCAAAGCAGAGGATAAAAGAAAAAATGAAAATTCAAGCCAAAAAGGATAATGCCTTGATTTTGGATTACCTAAAAAGTAAAAATCTGGAAGCAAAATCCACGGAATCAGGCATTTATTATATTCTTGATGAGCCAGGAGAAGGGACCGATCACCCAAATAGTGGTTCAAAGATCACGGCTCATTATGAAGGTAGTCTGCTTGACGGAACCATTTTCGATTCTTCAATCCAGAGAGGACAGCCTTTTGAATTCAGTCTTGGTCGGGTAATAAAAGGCTGGCAGGAGGCTATTCCAATGTTGAAAAAAGGCGGAAAAGGTACTTTCATTATTCCTTCTGGATTGGCCTATGGTCCCAGAGGTACAGGAGGAGTTATCAAACCCAACTCGGTTTTGATATTTTATGTGGAATTAATTGATTTTAAAAATTAGAAATAAAAAAGCCTGTGAATTTTCACAGGCCTTTTTATTCAATCAAATCTTTTTTAATTTATACCATTACTATTATAATAAGCAATGATTTTTTCTGCGAGTTCAATTCCAATATTTCTTTGAGCTTCAAGTGTAGAAGCACCAATATGCGGAGATAGTGAAACTCTCGGGTGTTCCAGCAAAGCTTTCAAAGGAGTTGGTTCATTTTCAAAAACATCTAATCCAGCACCGCCTACTTTCCCGCTATTCAGTGCTTCCAGAAGCGCGTCTTCGTCAATTGTACCCCCTCTTGCAGCATTGATGATAACAACACCATCTTTCATTTTTTCAAACTCTTTTGCCCCAATTAATGCTTTCCCGCCAAAGGGTACGTGGAGTGAGATAAAGTCTGAATTTTCGAGCATGGTATTCCACGAAACAGTCGGAACCCGCACGGTGAGGTTAATGTCTTCATTATTGAAAAGGCTTATTGAAAGATTACTTTCATTGATCACCAAATCTACGGGCATAACGTTCATGCCCAATGCCAACCCAATCCGTGCTGTCTCTTGTCCTATCCTTCCAAAACCAATAATGCCTAATGTCTTACCCCTAAGTTGAGTTCCTTGAGAGTATGCTTTCTTTAGATTTTTAAACTGCGTATCTCCGCTTGAGGGCATTTCCCTATTAGATTGATAAAGAAACCGGGAAATGGCAAACATATGTGCAAATGCCAACTCAGCAACTGCTGGTGAAGAAGCAGCCGGAGTATTGAAGACTTCAATATTTTTGCTTTTAGCATAACTGACGTCGATATTGTCCAATCCAACTCCTCCACGTGCAATGATCTTTAAATTCGGACATTTGTCGATCAGGTCTTTTCGAACTTTTGTAGCACTTCTAATGATGATAACATCATAATTGGGCAAAGCCTCAGGAAGATTTTCCTGCGCTATTGTTTTAGTATCGACCTGAAAATTAGCTTCCTCAAGTAATTGCTGTCCATCGGGATGCATACCGTCATTGACAAGTATCTTAATCATGTAGTTTAATTTAGTTGAAATAGACCGCTAAGTAAATGAATTTTTAGCATGATAAGTAACCAAAGTAAATTAATTATTTATTAAAATATCTTTGGCGACAAATATATTAAAACAGTGACAGCTACAGCTTTTTTAAATGAATACGGATTAAAAATGATGGGCGATTTTAGGTCTTATTTGATAAAAATAAAATGCTAGCTTATGCTGTTTCAAGACATGATATCATTGACTGAATGCACTTTTAATTTTTTCCAGTTGATCTTTAGCTTCCCTAAGTTCTTTGTCTTTTAATTCGATTTGAGCTTTCAATTCAGCATTTTCCTTATAAAGGGAGTCGGCGATTTCATTTTTATGATCGAGTTCATCCTTCAATTTCGCGACCTGGCTATCGATTTCAACTTTCGAGGGAGCTTTATTTACTAATTCTTTGGACACTTCGGTTTTTTCTTCTTTGGGTTGCTCAACCACTTCCTTTTTTTCAAAAGTAAATTTTCCCTTAAAAAGATTTTTTAAATTTTCAATACCATCTTCACCATTATAATAGGAAGCACCTATAAAAGCCAATGGCGCTATTATTACCATAACTAATAAAAATCGCGCAAATCCTGTCAACTTAAATTTTTTCCTGGCCATTTGTTTTATCTTTTGGATTCTAAAATGTTTAAAACATAAAAGTGAATTTGTGCTTTAAACTAAAATCAAATTCGAATAAAGTTATTGAATAACACTAATTTGCAATTCTTTCTGATGAACTAAAACTTTTATCTACTGATTCCTGTAAAATTAAGACTAATAATTATTCTGTATATCATGTATAGAATTAATATTTTTGTCACAACTAATATTATGAAATTTCTATATGAATGAAGCTTTTATTTTTGATGCTATTCGTACTCCCCGTGGAAAAGGAAAAGCCAGTGGAGCACTTCATGAAGTAAAGCCTGTTGAGTTGCTGGCTGGTTTGTTGAGATCGATCAAAGAAAGAAATCAACTCGATACCACTCAGGTGGATGATATGCTCATAGGTTGCGTGACTCCTATTGATGATCAGGGGGCTGATATTGCGAGGGCTGCCTTGCTTTACGCAGATTGGAGTGAAAATATCGCCGGTGTTCAGCTCAACCGTTTTTGTGCTTCAGGATTGGAGGCGGTCAATTTAGCTGCAATGAAGATACGTTCTGGCTGGGAGGATATGATCGTT
>JANQFJ010000072.1 GCA_028277915.1 Saprospiraceae bacterium | reverse complement strand
CGGGATGGGTGTTCACAGAACACTCATGGCTGAAAAGAAATTTTCTGGACAAATCGAAATTTTGGATCTTAGGACGCTCCACCCTCTTGATGAAGAAGCTATTTTTGAAGGGGTTAAACGACACAACAAATGCCTTGTGATTACTGAAGAACCTGTTGACAATTCATTTGCGCAAAGTATTGCTGCGCGCATCCAGGAAAATTGCTTTGAATATCTCGATGCTCCTGTTAAAACTCTTGGTTCAGAAAATATGCCGGCAATTCCTTTGAATTCCACTTTAGAAATTACTATGGTGCTTACTATTGAAAAAGTGGAAAAGGCAATCGAAAATATTTTAAATTATTAGCTCCTATTCCTATCTCACACAAGGCAAACAATATCTCAAAAATGCCGAGATATACAGAATACATCGAAAAAGGGGTATTGGGTAAAGCCATCTTTTTGGAAAGCTGTTTTTGATAAATGCCTGCTTTTTTAGAAAATAGAAAACAAGCTTTCGGAGGAATTTCGCAGGTTTCCCAAACGCTGGTCCAGGTTGCAGGTTTAGTAATGCCTGAGCTTCTCCTGGAAATCAAATGCGTAGCGCATATTGACTAAAGGGTTAAAAGTAAAAGGCAGAAGTTTTCAACGCTTAGAAAACTTCTGCCTAAAATTAATCCAAAATACTGGAATCAGGCTATGGCCTGCTCTTTTCCTCACTAAGATCTACCCCCATCTGTTTCAGGATCTTAAGTGAATTAGCTTTCACATTCGGAGGTGGATTCATGGACAAAGATTTTTTGAAACTTTTAATGGCCTTTTCTTTTTGTCCATTGTTGAAATATCCTTCGCCCAAGCTATCCCATACGTTTGGATCAGTAGGATTTTTCTCAGCATTGGCTTCAAAAATTTCAACCGCTTCGGCAGTTTTTCCACCTTGGAGTAATTGATAACCATAGTTGTTCAATTCCGCATTACTACCCCTTGCAAGAGCTTCTTCTTTAGCCTTTTTTGCATCTTTTTCCTTTCCCGCAGCTTTCAACAATTTCGCTTTGGTCATCATGTTGGTCATATTGGCATTCATGGCAACAGATTTATCAGCCATTTGCAAAGCCTTGTCATTCATTTCATGTTTTGCACACCAGTTGGCTGCACCATGCCATTCTTTCCATGTTACCGGGAAGGTACTGAGATCCTTTTCCAAAGTGGCTATGATTATTTCATTTTCCGTATATGAAGCACCACCTTTTTTTGCATAGTCTTTATGTTTACCATCGCCTTTAACTTTGGCTGTAAGTTTAGCTTTGGTCATCAAATTTTTTGAATTCGGATTGATGAAAGCAGAACGTGTTGCCCATTTCAGAGCTTCTTTGTGATTTACGTCATTTTGCAAACAATAGTTCGCTGCTTCATTCCAACCTATCCATGTAAATCCGGCTTGGGTTTGCAATTCGTTTCTTAAGTTGGTCAATACTTCTTTGTGAACATCGACTTCAATTTTAAAAGGTATTTTTTTGTCAGCCCATTGCAATGCACAAACCGCTGACTCTGCTTCAACTACATCAAAAGTATAAGTCAATAATTCATAAAAATGATCTGATTTCTGAGGTTTTACTGACACTTTTAAAGCATCCTTTTCAGGATTGTAAGAATAACTTCCCCAAGCTTTGCTGTTTTTCGAAAATGCAATTTCCCAATCCGCCTCGGTAGGAATCATATGCAGGCCATAAGTACCGGCAGAAAGCTCCTGACCTTCAATTTTCACATCACTTGTAAAAGTTATCGTCGTATTTTCATTAGCGCCAGCGCGCCAAGGTGCATTATAAGGGACTAGTTTGCCCCAAACTTCTCTGTCGTTTACAGCAGGACGGGAATAGACAACTTTGACTTTTGAAATGCCAATGACCTGGTAGGCAGCAGCTTTTTGGCTGACTCTGGGTAGTGTAGTGACGGCTGATTGCGAGAATACAGTTCCAGTGAAGAAAATGGAAATAGCAACCAAAACCAATGTACAATTGAATTTTTTCATAATCGAATAGTTTGATAAGGTAAAAAAATCGTAATCTTACGTGAGTTGTATATCGAAGAAAGGATATGCTTTTAAATTTATAATAATCTGTCTAAAACTGATTATCAGCCACTTGTTAAAACTTTGTTAAAAACATTTTATTTGGACGTTTGACGACCATTGCACCTAGATTCGAGTAATTTCACTTTCATATCATGACCTTATACCTAGGCACTCAAATCCTTTTAGTTTCAATTGTCATTGTATTAGTTTATGCTATTTTCTATGGTTTGAAATATTCCTTGGAGCAATTGAATTTTTCTTCAACAAGTCAAAAAAAATTGCTGGCTTACGCGCTTGCAGGAATTGGCTGTTGGCTGAGTATCTTGGCAGCGCTTAGTTTCGGAGGATATTTCCAAAATTTTGACATACTTCCTCCACGGTTTATGGTGGCCATCCTGCCTCCAATCGTCCTGACTTTTGGTTTACTTTATTCAAAATCGTTTTACAAAATTTTACTTCAACTTCCTCCGGGTTGGCTGATTTATGTCCAATCTTTTCGGATTCCAATGGAAATCTTTTTATGGCTGGGTTTTATTGCAGGTTTTGTCCCTCCTCAAATGACTTTTGAATGGCTTAATTTCGATATCATCGTTGGGGTAACAGCATTGATGGGGGGATTTACTTTTTTTGGAAAAGGCCGTTACCGCAGGTTTGAAGCAATCATTTGGAATATTTTTGGAATCCTGTTGCTTTTCAACATCGTTTTTATCGCATTCCTTTCAGCACCTTTTCCTTTTCGCGTTTTTATGAATGAACCTGCCAATACGATGGTAGCTTATTTTCCTTTTATCTGGATTCCTGGATTTATTGTTCCATTTGCTTTGGCTATGCATTTATTTTCTTTAAAACAGCTTCTTTTAAACAAGAACAGATTTACATAACAACTTAAGCCTTCAAGCAAGGAGACTTAAAGGCAATTTCTTACTTTTACCCAAAATTTGGACAATGATAACATTTAAGGATAAAGTAGTCTGGATCACTGGTGCTTCTTCCGGAATCGGCGAAGCGCTCGCTTATCAAAGTGCCAAAGCAGGTGCAAGACTGGTACTTTCAGCTCGCCGCGAAAATGAATTAGAAAGAGTAAAAAGTAATTGCCAAATGCCTGACGAAGACATTTTGATCGTTCCGCTCGATTTAGCCGATCATGATCAAATGGAACAAAAAGTAGATCGAGTTATGGCTCACTTTGGAAAAATCGATATCCTGATCAACAACGGCGGTGTGAGTCAAAGATCATTAATTGTTGACACAGCATTTTCAGTTTATAAAAAATTAGTCGATGTTGATTATTTGGGAACTGTTGCACTGAGCAAAGCTGTTTTGCCTGTTTTTGTAAAACAAAAAAGTGGTCATTTCGGGGTAATTACAAGCCTTATGGCAAAATTCGCTTCACCGCTGCGTTCAGGATATTGCGGTGCGAAGCATGCTTTGCACGGATTTTTTGATGCACTACGGATGGAACATCATGACGACAATATCAAAGTCACTTTGATTTGTCCCGGATATGTTCACACCAACATTTCCAGAAATGCCATGACAGCCGATGGAACAGCCCAAAACACAATGGATGCAGCAACCGGTAGTGGCATGTCTCCTGAAGACTGTGCTTTGAAAATAATATCAGCTATAGAAAAAGAGAAAATGGAAGTGCTCATCGGAGGAAAAGAAACCTTTGCGGTTTATATCAAAAGATTTTTTCCTAAATTGCTGCACAGCATTGTCCGTAAGGCTGCTGTCACCTAAAAAAGACTTGGATTAGAAATTAATTGCTTTCTCATCAATTTTCCATTAAACTTTTCTATTATTTACTTTATTTTCATTTTATGACGAAGCAACCTGAGGAGCAATATAGGCCTGCTGAAAAGCTGGAACTAAAGGAAATCAAAAAAGAATTTCCGAAAGTATATAAGAAAGTCTATTGTCCTTCTTGTGAGGAGGAAGTCATTGCTGATGATTTAAATCTGCAAAACAGCATTGCGAAATGCGGAAGCTGCAATATCATTTTTTCTATTGAGGAAGAAGTAGAAAGTGTGAAAACCAAAAAGGAAATGAAGCAAGAAATCTTCCGTCCGGAAGGTATCGATTTGTTTCATTATAAAGACGATTTAGATATTACGATACAGCAGCACATTCAAGGATTAGATGTTGCAGGACTTATCTTCATGCCTACTTTAGCGTTTTTCTCCTTTGTGCTTCATTTTGCAAAAGGAATTCCTATTCTCATTCCTGTTATTTTTACTTTGGGAGCTTTGTTTTTTATATACCGGGCATTAAACTATTCTAACAATAAGACTTACATTGATATCAATAATAGATCCTTAAGTATAAAATATCGCCCCAGGCATTTCAAAAAAGATAAGACTTTTGATGCTAATGAGATTGATCAATTATATGTTAGACATGCGGTTGATGGTTCAGGATATTATTCCATTTACATGATAATAAATGGTTTGGAAGGCCAAAAACATGAAAAGCTGATAACTGTCAATACACTTTCTAAAGCGAAATATTTAGAGCAAGAAATTGAAAGGTATTTGAATATTGAACACAGAAAAGTTGCAGAAGCTACTGTTTAAAATTTGATTTTTGAGATGTAGTTCCAAAAAAGCGCCTTGAAATTCCATTTTCAAGGCGCTTTGCTGCGAAACTTTCTTTTAATTTTTTAAACTGCGAAACTTTCACCGCAACCACATTCGCGAGAAGCATTTGGATTATTAAAATAAAATCCTTTTCCATTTAAGCCACCCGAAAACTCAAGCGTGGTATTGCAGAGGTAAAGAAAACTTTTCAGGTCAGTGACAACTTTGACACCATTATCTTCAAATACCTGGTCATTTGGTTGATTTTCATTATCAAAATCCATTTTGTAAGTGAGGCCAGAGCAGCCTCCACTAGTCACCGAAACCCTTACGAAATAATCATTGCTGAGTTTTTCTGAATCTTTTATTTCAACAATTTTATCTTTTGCACTATCTGCTACAAATAACATCGTTCAATCTTTTTTATTAAAATATATTTTTAAGCTCCTTCAACACTGCCTTCATTTTCAGTGTTGATGCCATTTTTTTCCTGGTAATCCTTGATCGCGCTCTTTATCGCATCTTCAGCCAAAACCGAACAGTGAATTTTCACAGGCGGCAGGGCTAATTCTTCAACAATTTCCATATTGTCTATAGAAAGGGCCTCATCGATTGATTTTCCTTTCAACCACTCCGTCGCCAAAGAAGAAGAAGCAATCGCTGATCCACATCCGAAGGTCTTGAACTTGGCATCTTTGATCATTCCGCTGCTCTGATCAACTTCAATTTGAAGCCGCATCACATCACCACATTCGGGAGCGCCAACCAAGCCAGTTCCGACATTTTTGCTGCTTTTGTCCAATGTTCCGACATTTCTTGGGTTTTTAAAATGGTCTAAAACTTTATTTGAATAAGCCATAATTAGTTATTTAAAATTGGAGTTTATGATATATCCTGTTTTATTTATTTTATTTAATATTTTAATGCTCGGACCATTCGATGGATTCCAAATCAATCCCTTCTTTGTACATCTCCCAAATCGGACTCAAGTCACGCATGTGACTAACTCCTTTGGTCAAAGCTTCAATCGCAAAATCAATTTCTTCATCGGTCGTAAATCGTCCGAGGCTAAACCGAATCGATGAATGTGCCAAATCATCACCAAGCCCCAAAGCTACCAAAACGTATGAGGGTTCTAATGAAGCCGATGTACAAGCTGAACCCGAAGAAACGGCAATTTCCTGGTTGAAAGTCATCATCAAACCCTCCCCTTCGACGTGCTTAAAAGAAAGATTGGTTACATTAGGCATTCTGTGTTCTTTGCTTCCATTGAGGTAAACCTCTTCAAGGTTTGCCATCAATGCTTTTTCCAACTTATCGCGCAGTTTACTCACTCGTTCAGCATCTTGAGCCATTTCCTTTTTAGCGATTTCGGCTGCTTTTCCAAATCCGACGATCCCCGGAACATTCAAAGTTCCCGACCGCATTCCACGCTCATGACCACCTCCATCTATTTGTGCAGTAACTTTGACACGAGGACCTTTGCGATTCACGAAAAGAGCACCAACTCCTTTTGGGCCATACATTTTATGCGCAGAAAAAGACATCAAATGGATGCCGACTTCTTTAGGCTTTACAGGAATCTTTCCAACAGCTTGCGTTGCATCACTCATGAACAAAACGCCATGTTTCCTACAAATCTCTCCAATTTCCTTCATCGGTTGGATCACTCCGGTTTCGTTATTCGCCCACATGATTGAGACCAGAATGGTATTTTCTTTTATGGCAGCTTCCAGTTCTTTCAAATTGATCCGCCCTTCGCGATCTACATCGAGGTAAGTCACCTCTCCTCCCATCTTTTCAATCTTTTGACAAGAATCCAACACCGCTTTATGTTCTGTTTTTGCAGTAATGATGTGGTTTCCTTTTCTGCTATACATTTCAAAAACCCCTTTCAAAGCAAGATTGTCAGATTCCGTAGCTCCACTGGTGAAGATGATTTCTTTCGGATCTACTTCGATCAAATTTGCAATTTGTTCGCGCGCATAATCGACAGCTTCTTCAGCAACCCACCCAAATGGATGATTACGGCTTGCTGCATTTCCCGGGTGCTCATAAAAGTACGGAACCATAGTCTCCACTACTCTTGGATCGCAGGGCGTTGTTGCATTATTGTCAAGGTATATATGACGTTTGTTCATTAATTTTTATTTAGATTAATTCTAAGTAACGTAAAATTGTATTGCAAATATAACCGTTTTTTGTGAAAAATGTTCGTATAAAAAATAAGTTTTTTAAGGTATTCAAATGAGATGATTCTCTTAACTTAGCATATGAATTAAAATCAGCCAAAAACAGCTATTTTTATAAAAAATTATAATGGATAATACAGAGAATCTATTTGCAGAATTTCCTGAAATTTCTGAATCCGAATGGATTGAAAAAGTGGAAAAAGACCTGAAGGGAAGAGCACTTGAAGAATTAGATTGGGCTATCAACACAGACTTGAAAATTGCTCCCTTTTATCACTCTATTGACCATATACCAAATGTCCCAAATAACAAATCGGATTCCAATACATGGGAGATAGGTGAAGATATTTTTGTAAAAGATGCCAAAGTTGCAAACCGACAACTGATCAATACATTGGAGAATGGTGTAAATGCTCTCAAATTGATCTTCGAATCAGACTTGAGTGAAAAAGAATTTGAGACACTATTTGAAAGTGTTGAATTGGCTTTTATATCTATTCACTTTTTGATAAAAAAAAGTGGTTCGACTTTACCAAATCTCAATACTTTCCATAGCTATATTTCAAAGAAAGGCATTGATGCAAATCAAATCAAAGGATCAATCGATCACATGGATGATGACCAAATCTTAGATCTTTATCAGTTTACATCGGGAAAGCTGCCAAATTTTAAAATAAAAACAATTGAGATCCCTGGCGCTGCAAACGCTGCAATATCTCAATCGCTGGCGAAAGGATTAGCTGATGGTTGCTCTTTTTTGGATAAACTTAACGAAAAAGGCATTTCACTAGCTCATGCAAACGATCGCTTGCAATTTTCTTTTTCTGTCGGAACCAGTTTTTTTGTTGAAATTGCAAAAATCAGGGCATTTAAAATCCTCTGGGCAAATGTTATGAAAGCTTATGGAATTGATAATGGCAATATTCCGGCAATCGAGGCTAATTTTTCTCCAGATTCTTTTGGAGAGGATTTTAACACTAATATAATCCGTGCAACGACACAGACGATGTCTGCAGTCTTGGGAGGTGTTGATCGATTGACCGTTTTGCCTTCTGATACGAATTCCGGTGAAACGACAGCATTTTCAAGACGTATCGCAAGAAATGTGCAGCATCTTTTAGTGATGGAAAGTTTTTTAGATCGTGTGGTCGATCCTGCTAAAGGAAGTTATTATATCGAAAAATTGACAGAAAAAATCGCTGAAGCGACTTGGGCTGCTTTTCAAAAAATGGAATTAAAAGAAAAGACATAAAAAAAGATTCCGGCGGACAAGTTTCACAAGGGTTTTCAAAACTTTTACCGGAATCTTCATCTCAAAACCATAAAGAATTATGCGTTAGTGGCCAGCGGGTAAGAGAGTCTAATAACTACTCGGATTAACAAATAATAATTAGAAAAGCCGCTAACCACTGAAGCATAACTAAACAGGATTAGCAGGCTTTTCAAATATTGAATAAGAAAGAGGAGTAAACTTTGTTCATAGCTTTAAATTTTTGTTTGCCTGAAACCATTTGAAAATTGATCTAATTCACTTGAATTTGCAGAAAAAATAAAAAGTTCCGAACTCATAAAATGAGTTCGGAGAGATGTTATCATAGCCTTTTAAAAGTCTAATTCCTGCAATTTCAAAGCAGAAGAAAATCGGTTTTATATCTTGATTTATATTAAAGGTTTTCTTTTAAACCTTCTTAAAAATGGATGTTCTAATAGTGTATTACAAATGCAAGATATGTTAAAAAAACGTCGTTGGAAAGCGTTTTATATGTCTCAAAATCGAATTCAAAAAGTTTAACCTCAAAAGGCATTTTAACACTTTAAATGTTAACAAAAAACAGTACAAATAATTAATAATCAACATTTTACAAAAACGTTAATGTTGTCATTTCAAAACTGTTAAAAAACTTTAACTCGCTTAAAAATCATGGCCAAACCCGATCAGCCGGATAATTCACCAAAAAAGAAAGACAGCACTCGCTCGATCAATCCGGATGCAGCGATGGATTATCTTCAGCGGAAAAAGAAAAACCCCGATGCTTTAAATTTGACTGAAGGTATTTTGAAAGGAGATCGCGTTTTGCTAAGCCAGGCCATCACGCTCATAGAAAGCGAAAACCCAGAACATCAAGAAATTGCCCATCAAATTATCGAAAATTGTTTGCCACATGCTGGAAAATCCATTCGGATTGGAATAACCGGTAGTCCCGGCGTAGGGAAAAGCACCTTTATCGAATCCATTGGAAAACACATCACTGGCTTGGACTACAAACTGGCTGTATTGGCTATTGACCCCTCCAGTCAATTGAGCAAGGGAAGCATTTTGGGTGACAAAACCCGAATGGCAAAACTGGCTGTTGACTCTAATGCTTTTATTCGCCCGTCCCCTGCTGGCACCTCGCTCGGCGGCGTAACCAGAAAAACCCGCGAAACGATCATTTTGTGTGAAGCAGCGGGATTTGATACCATCATTATTGAAACCGTTGGTGTTGGTCAATCTGAAATGACAGTTCATTCGATGGTAGATTTTTTTTTATTGCTTTTGTTGCCGGGAGCCGGCGATGAATTGCAGGGTATCAAACGTGGCATCGTTGAAATGGCTGACCTGATCGCTGTCAATAAAGCTGATGGTGACCGGCTTGAGGCTGCAAAATTGGCAAAACGACAATATCGTAATGCCTTGCATCTTTTCCCACCAAAAGAAAACGACTGGATGCCTTCCGTGGTAAATTGCTCCGCTTTGAACGACAAGGGGATCGATGAAATTTGGGATATCATCACTGATTTCAAACAGAAAATGACTACGAATCAGTTTTTTCAAAAAAAGCGACAACAGCAGGAATTGCAATGGTTTCATGAAAGTATTGATGCACTTTTGAAACAATATTTTTATCAAAACTCGGAATTTAAAGCAGCATTGGCAGAAATGGAAAAAGCTATTTTAGAGGGGCAACGATCTCCATTTCGTGCTGCAAAAAAATTATTGGAGCTTTTATTAAAGAATTAACAAGCTAAGTATCAATTTGGCTTTATATTCCTTTTAATAATTCTTTCGCAAGCTTCATCCAGCATTTGAAAAACGAGCTCGAAGCCATCATTGTCATAATAAGGATCAGGAACATTTTGATTGTAGCCTGGTTGGACTTCATTCATAATCATTTTTACTTTCTCCTCTTCTTCCCTTGAGTTGGCTTTACCCAAAATATTTCGAAAATTGGAACTGTCCATTGCAAAAACAATATCAAATTCCTGCAAATCCGAAGCCCGAAACTGACGCGCCCGTTGATGAGTGATATCAATACCATATTTGCGAGCTACATCAATGGATCTACGATCAGGCCTTTCTCCAATGTGCCATGCACCAGTTCCAGCCGAATCAACTTGCCATTCCAATCCAAGTTGCGCAATCTTGGATTGCATGATCCCTTCAGCTAGCGGTGAACGACAAATGTTCCCAAGACAAACCATTAATATTTTCATGAATTTCGAATTTTCAGCAAATATGAAAATAATTTTATCAATTTAAAACTCAAAGATAATCAAGCCACAAGACACATTGCATAACTACAAATAATAATATTTTATATATTTTTATAAAAAAGATTTGCAAAACATTATAAATATTATATATTTGTCAATATGTAAATGATCGCATTTTAATTTACAGGAGTTTTACGATCATTCAAAAAACGTGGATCCCTTCAAAATTCTTTTTTTGACTATAAAATCAGACAGAAGGTTGAAACGTATATTAAACAAGTTTTTAATCCTGAACCGAAACAGCACGATGAAACACTATCCACCTATGAATGAATCTTTTCATTCAACCACTAATCCTTTATTGGACCAAGTCTATAGTATCCTTGATTCTCGAATTCAATTCATTGATTATCAGGTGCATAACTATTTTAATACTTGCACAAACTGTGATACTTCGGCTTCTTTGGAAGCTCTGCAATATCAAAG
>JANQFJ010000061.1 GCA_028277915.1 Saprospiraceae bacterium | reverse complement strand
CAGTTGATGTACCTATTGATGCAGTGTTGGGTGAAACCAGAATGCGGGTAAGATGTATTTATGGTACTGATATTCAAAATGCTTCATGTGGTAGTCATTTCGGAGAAGTAGAAGACTATACAGTTAACATTATACTAAATGATTGTACTTCTATCGGCGATCCATGCGATGATGGATTGGATTGCAGCACGAATGATATGATAGACCAAAATTGCAATTGCGTGGGAGAAATCGAGGATGATGACTATGATGGTGTTTGTAATGAAGACGATATGTGTCCCGGCGAAGATGACTTTGCAGATCTTAACAATAATGGTATCATCGATTGTGAAGATTACTGCGTAGGTTTAGGTACTGAGAATACAGGCGGTGACTATATCAAACAAGTGGTAATCTTAGACGATGTGTTCGCCCAGGTTCACTCTAACGTTTCTGATCAATCCTTGTATTCAGATTTTTCAAATATTCAATTTCTTTTAGAACCTAACAAAGGTTATTACTTAGGAATAGTCCTAAACGAAGTTTTTGAAGATGATGTGCCCCAGGCCTGGATCGATTATGATCAAAGCAGGACCTTTGAAGGCACTGAATTTATCGATATGCAACCTTATGTTGATGACTCTATTTCTTTAGGCTTTTTCGTAACTCCTGACAACCTTCCACTGGAAGAACTGCGGTTGAGGGTGAGGAATATTTTTAGTGAAAATGGCACTATTGATCCCTGCGGCACCTATCCTGGCGAGGTAGAGGATTATACTGTTATTATTGATGAAGAAATTGGAACAAATCAGCTCCAATCCGGATCACTAAAAGTATTTCCAAATCCAGCATATGATCTTTTAAATATCGAAATTGAAAATGTAAATTATACTAATAACATATTGATTTACAATACGCTTGGTAAACTTGTCCATGCTGAAAAAATTAACCAAAACTTAATCACATTGAATACTAAACATTGGCCAAAAGGGTTGTATTACCTCATCTGTGAAGGTGGATTGGCGATCCAAAAAGTGGTTATTCAATAACTAATTTTAAATGTTATAAGTCTTTGTTTTTTAATCTAAAGGGGGAATAATTAATTTTTGTTCCCTCATTTTTGTGTGCCACTGATCCAATAAATTCATTTGGGTGATAAAAATTGGTGAGATACCATGCATTGTCTGGATTTTTAAAATATCCCTTATTTTCAGAAGTAATAAATACATCATTTACCTGGTTCATTTTACCATCTTCAGCCTTTAAAATACTTTCTTTTCGAATCCAGTACCAGTAAAACTTTTGAATCGGATCGTTTGAATGATTAATGTCTCTCCATTCATCTTCCCGAAAGAAAGACTTAAAGTTTTTTAGCTCAATATTTTGTATCTTTTCAATATCCAATGCTAAATCACTATCTAAAGAATACGCCAATGCAACGATATTTTCAGAGTGAGAAATGCTGAAATAAAAGCCATCTATTAGCGGTTTATCGTTGTCTGAAAAATGAAGTTGATCCAATTTATCTTTATTAAATCCTAAAGTGGAAATTGCTTCCAATAGCATCAGTCTTCCAAAACAATAATTGATCGAACTGTGTTTGTTCTTGTACCGTGTGGCCCGATACTGCATCTTTGAAGGTAAAAGTTCAATCAATTTAGTCAGTTCCATACTATTTTCAGGACTAAAGGTATCCGCAATAAGAACTTGAATATTTTTTGATATTTTTTTTATTCTTTTAGCCAATAGTTTGATGGTTTAAACAATTCTTCATTTCTTTGCGGTAATTTTGGTACAAATATATTACCGCGGTTTAAAACGACCAAATTTAGGTCTTATGCTTAGCAAAGAAACGATAATTAAAGTAGCTACTGATCTTTTTCTAAAAAATGGAGTCAAAACGGTGACTCTGGATAGGATCACCAGTGAGCTACATACCTCAAAACGAACCATTTATACACATTTTTCTGACAAAACAGGTTTATTGAAATCCTGCTTGAATGCGTATCATGCCCAAATAAGGGAAGAAAATGAACAAGTCATCCGAAACTCAGAAAATGCCATTGAAGCCATGGGATATTTACATCAGCATATTGTCAATCGTGCTAATGTAACCAATCCAAATTTCTTCAATGATATTTTACACTACTACCCGGGAATGTTGAGCGAGTCGTATGGTGAAAATGGAAATTTTGCACATGAAGAATTGATTTACCTCGCAAAATGGGGAATAAAAGATGGCTTATTCGATGAAGAATTGGATATTGACGTAGCCATGAAGACTGTACTGAATCTATTGAAATTACTAAAAGACACTGATCAGTTTCCTGTGAACGAATACAGTAAAACAAGACTAACCTTTGGAATAATGTTGCCCTATTTAAGAGGCATTTGTACAAAAAAAGGGATTGAATTGCTGGAAATGCAAAAGGAGTTGTTCTACGTCACTTTGTAAGCCGATAAATAAAAAATAATGAATATAAATAGTTCGTTGAAAAAAACACCAATTGCTGTCGTGGGGATGTCTGCTATGTTTGCAGATGCAAAGAATATCGAGGAATTCTGGACTAATATCATTCAGTCAAAAGACAGCATCAAAGAGGTACCAGAAAGCAGATGGAAAATTGAAGATTATTACGATCCTGATATTTCGGCCGAGGACAAAACCTACTGCAAAGTTGGTGGCTTTTTACCTGAAATTGACTTCAACCCAATGGAATTTGGTTTACCACCAAATATTTTGGAAGTGACCGATGTATCCCAACTTTTAGCATTGGTAGGTGCTCGAGACGCGTTTGAAGATGCCGGATACGGAAAAGATTCTCCAAAATTCACAAAAGAAGTAAAAGAACGAACCGGAGTTGTTCTGGGAGTTGGAGGAGGTCAAAAATTGATCACTCCATTAACAGCTAGGTTGCAATTTCCGATTTGGGAAAAAGCACTCCGATCTAGCGGTGTCGCCGAAGAAGACATCCCAATGATCGTTGATAAAATGAAAAAAGCATACATCGGCTGGAATGAAAATTCTTTCCCGGGCATGCTTGGGAATGTTATTTCTGGAAGAATTACCAATCGTTTTGACTTAGGTGGAATCAACAGTGTGGTGGATGCAGCTTGTGCTGCTTCTTTGAGTGCCATCAAAATGGCTGTCAGCGAATTGGTGGAAGGTCGCGTTGATATGATGTTAACTGGAGGAGTTGATACCGACAATTCTCCATTTATGTATATGTCATTTTCAAAAACGCCAGCTTTTTCAAAATCAGGTCATATTCGTCCTTTTGATGATGCGGCGGATGGAATGTTGATTGGAGAAGGAATTGGAATGTTGGTTTTGAAACGATTAGAAGATGCAGAAAGAGATGGCGACCGAATTTATGCGTTGATCAAAGGAGTTGGTTCTTCAAGTGATGGAAGATTCAAATCTGTTTATGCTCCACGCCCTTCAGGTCAGGCTCTAGCGATGAGAAGAGCTTATGAAGATGCTGGTTTTGCACCTTCTACAGTTGGATTAATCGAAGGTCATGGAACAGGAACAGGAGCTGGTGACCCAACAGAGTTCACTTCCATGCAAATGGTTTTTGGTGAAAATAATCCAAACAAAAATGAAATTGGAATTGGTTCTGTAAAATCACAGGTTGGACACACAAAAGCAGCAGCTGGATCAGCGGGTATGATTAAAGCAGCTCTGGCACTTTACCATAAGGTTTTACCAGGATCAATCAATGTTACCAAGCCAAATACGAAATTTAATATTGAAGATTCTGCTTTTTATGTGAATTCAGAAACGCGTCCTTGGTTTAAAAATGAGAATCCTCGAAGAGTTGGTGTGAGTGCTTTTGGATTTGGAGGAATTAATGTTCACTTCGCAATGGAAGAATATAAAAGCGAAGCTCGTAACAAAGATAGAATTCACAGTCCATTCCATTCTATTTTATTTAAAGCCAACACACATGATGAGATTTCAAGCCAATGTCAAATTGCCTTGAATGGTTTAAATGGTGAGAATGTGGAAGAAGTTTACAATGAATTGAAAAAAGCTAGTGAATCTTTCCAGGTTGCAAAAAATGAAGCACGTTTAGGCTTTGTCTGTGAATCCATCGAAGATTGTATTTATAATCTAAATGTTGCAGTCAAACTTTTACAAGGAGACCAAAAAGCTTGGGATCATCCGAAAGGAATCCATTTCCGTCCAAACGGAATAGATCAAAATACCAAAGTGGTTTCTCTTTTCTCAGGACAAGGGTCTCAATACGTTGGAATGGGAACAGAGATCATAAATGCATTCCCTGAAGCGCAAATTGCTTATGCAAAATTTGATGCTGCATTCCTAAAAGATAACAATTCGACTTTAACAGAAGTGGTTTATCCAAAACCAGTTTTCACAAACGAAGAAAAGGCTGCTCAGCAAACAAATTTAACTCAGACTCAATTTGCTCAACCATCAATTGGTGCTTTGAGTATGGGAATGTACAAAACCATAATAAACGCTGGATTCAAAGCAGATTTCATGGCTGGCCATAGTTTTGGTGAATTGACAGCGCTTTGGGCGGGAGGCGTGATTTCTGACGATCATTTTGTCTTTTTAGCAAAAGCACGTGGACAGGCCATGGCTCAGCAAGCCGGACAAGCTGATACTGGAAGCATGTTGGCGGTAAAATCCACTGAAGAGCAAGTTACACCTTTTTTGAGCCAAATGGACGGAGTTACGATTGCGAATTTGAACTCAACAAGCCAATTGGTTTTAGGTGGAAGTACTCCCGCAATTGTGGCTGCAAAAGATTTGTTGAAAGCCAACAAAATTAAATCAGTTCAATTGCCGGTATCAGCAGCATTCCACACTTCTTATGTAGGACATGCACAACAGCCATTTGCAAAAGCAATTCAAAGCTGTGAATTCAAAGCTGCAACAACTCCCGTTTACTCGAATACAACAGCTCAGCCTTATCCGGCAAATGCAGATGAAATGAAAAATATTTTGGGAGGACACATTTTAAATAATGTTCAATTCAAATCTCAAATTGAAAATATTTACAATGCAGGCGGAAGAATCTTTGTTGAATTTGGTCCAAAACCAGTATTAACCAATCTGGTCAAAGACATTTTAAAAGACAAAGAACACTACGTTGTTGCATTGAACCCTAACGCACAGAAAAACAGTGACTTACAATTGCGTCAAGCAGTTGTACAACTACAAATTTTAGGATTGCCAATTGGCAATATTGATCCTTTCCACAGAGAAGAAGCGAAGCCAAAGGCGATTACCAAAATGAATGTCAAATTGAGTGGAAATAATTACGTGAGTCCTCCAACGCAAAAAGCATACGAAGAAGTTATCAACAACAATTTTAAAATAAAACAAACATCAGTTCAAGTTCCTGTAACTGAGGTCAAAGAAACGGTGGCTACCGAAGTACTTGCCGTTGATCAAAATGAAGAAGATCTAATGAATAGAGAAACCTTAAATTTGATAAAAGAAACGCTGGAACACTTCAAAAACCAGCAAGCAAAATCGATTGAAACGTTTCAGAATATGATTTCTGAGCAAAACAAACAATCAATCGAATTGATCCAAATGCTTGGAAAGAGCTTTGGAAGCGAAGCTGCTGCTGATATTCCGAGCGCTACAAATATTACTGCTACTCCAGTTAAAAATAATGTCTCAGCACCAGCGCCAATTTCCAATGGAAATGGTAACGAAAATGGAGCAAGCATTCAAAACGGATCAGTTGAAAAAGCACCGATCGTAGAAACTCCAGCAGAAGTTTTGGATGTTCCTCAAACAGCTACAACTAATCAGAGTTCTGATATGGTAACTGAGATTCTGATGAAAGTAGTAAGTGAAAAAACAGGTTACCCTGCTGAAATGTTGGAATTGAATATGGACATGGAAGCGGATTTGGGAATCGATTCTATCAAAAGAGTAGAGATCTTCGGAGCAATTACGGAACAACATGCTGAGCTTTCAAATATCAATCCTCAGGAATTAACTGAATTAAGAACTTTAGGGGAAATCGTAGAATATATTTCAGGAAAAGGAGTTGCTCCTTCAACTTCTCCTGCTCCACAAAGCACTCCTACCCCCCAAGCTGAAGCTCCTGCACCGGTTGCACAACCAGTCGCTGTAGAAACACCAGCTGCACATGAAACAGCAAATACTGCTGACAACAAAATGGTAAGTGATATTTTGATGAAAGTGGTAAGTGAAAAGACAGGTTATCCTGCTGAAATGTTGGAATTGAACATGGACATGGAAGCAGACCTTGGAATCGATTCTATCAAGAGAGTTGAAATTTTCGGTGCAATTACGGAACAAAATCCTAGCCTTACTGGAATCAATCCTCAGGAATTGACGGAATTGAGAACTTTAGGGGAAATCGTTGATTACATTTCTGGAAAAGGAGTATCTGAAAATGTAACAACTGCCACTCCAACTCCGGAGCCAGCTGCGCCAGTTGCTCAACCAGTTGTTGAAACACCACAACCTGTTTCAAACGGAGCAGCTATTGACAATTCTGCCGTTACTGATATTTTGATGAAAGTGGTGAGTGAAAAGACAGGATACCCTGCTGAAATGTTAGAATTGAACATGGATATGGAAGCGGATTTGGGAATCGATTCTATCAAACGAGTAGAAATCTTTGGTGCAATCACAGAACAAAATCCTGAACTTTCTGGTATCAACCCACAGGAATTAACTGAACTAAGAACTCTTGGTGAAATCGTTGATTACATTTCGCAGCAGTCAAAAAAAAAAGTTCCAGCTTAGTTAGTGAACCTGTAATAGAAAAAACAGAATCAAAAAGAGGTCTCGCAACCGTCGAGACCTCCCCTTTCAAAGGCGTTGAGCGCAAAGCCATCAGCCTTAAATACCTTCCACGACCTGACCTTTTAGATTTCGATCCTGAAACTTCTTTTTTAACAGTCATCACAAATGAAGGAACGGAATTAACTACTTCTGTTAAAAACCAATTGGAAGAAAAAGGGCATCAAGTTGTGGTTTTAAACTTTCCAAACACTTCTGGAAATTTTGATAAAGCTGTTTCAATAATTGAGCATTCGGATCAAGCAATCAAAGAGGCTATTGAAAATATCATTTCTAAATTTGGTCAGATTGGTTCTTTTGTTCATTTACATCCACATTTCGAATTCAAAGGGCACAATTTTGCAAGCCATTTTCCAGCTGAAAGAAATATTTTAAAAACGATTTTCATACTGGCTAAATATTTACAGCCTTCACTTCAAAAGGCAAGTGAAACGCATAGGCCTGCTTTTATGACAGTCACTCGGCTAGATGGGAAATTGGGCCTAGGGAAACATTCTAACACTTCAATCATGGGAGGAGGGCTTACAGGTTTGGTGAAATCATTGAATTTGGAATGGTCGCCAGTTTTCTGTAGAACAGTTGATATTCAACCAGAATTGAACAATGAAGCAATCGCAAAGCATGTTTTCGAAGAAATGCATGATGCGAATTTGTTGTACACAGAAGTTGGAATTTCTGATGAAGGAAGACAAACATTCAAAACAACTGAAACAGTTCTTTCAGATACAGCAACTATCACCGCTGACATCAATTCTGATGATGTATTTTTAGTGAGTGGAGGAGCAAAAGGGGTAACCGCAACCTGTGTCATTGAGCTAGCCAAAATGTTTCAACCAAAATTGATCTTGATTGGAAGATCGTCATTAGATTTTGAAATCCCGGCTTATGCCACTAACGAAGATGATGAAGCTGTTTTGAAACGATTGATCATGACCGACATGAAAGAAAAGGGAGAGAAACCTGATTTGAAAGTTGTCAAAAAAACATTCAACAGTATCATCGCTAAAAAGGAAATCGATTCAACGCTAGCACAAATCAAAGCAGCAGGTTCAGAAGTAGTTTATTTGAAATCGGATATCACCAATTTGAATGCTTCTAGAACTCAATTGAATGAAATCACTAAAAATTGGGGACCGATCACAGGATTGATTCACGGAGCTGGAAGATTGGCTGACAAACATATTCAAAACAAAACCGAAGAAGATTTCAACAATGTGCTTTCTGTGAAATTGGATGGCTTGTTGAGTATGTTAAGTGTTGTCAAACCTGATCAATTGAAGCATTTGGTATTGTTCTCATCAGTAGCAGGTTTTTATGGAAATGTTGGTCAAACAGACTATGCGATGGCAAACGAAATCCTTAGCAAAGCTGCTCATTTGTTTAGAACCAATCATCCAAACACCAAAGTTTCAGCCATCAACTGGGGAGCATGGGAAGGAGGAATGGTAAGTCCCGAATTGCAAAAGAAATTTGAAGAAGCTGGAATCAAACTCGTTAACCACCCTGGCGGAGCGGCAATGTTTGTCAATGAGTTTAATAACGATTACAACGATGAACCACAAGTTATCATTGGCGGAACTTTACCCACTCCTCAAAGTGAATTGACGGATACTTTGAATACTTATAGAATCGAAAGGTACCTCGAATTAAAGGATAATCCTTTTGTAAAAGATCACTCTATTCAAGGAAATCCTGTTTTACCAGTAGTAAATGCAGCAGCATGGATGGCAGATTCTTGCGTAAAATTGTTCCCGGATTTTCGATTATTCAAAATGAAAAACTTACAGCTTTTCAAGGGGATTGTTTTTGATGGAACTGAGAAAAAAGATTATTACACCCAAATTAAAGAGGTTTATAAAACACCGGAAACGATCGTCATGGAAGTTGCGGTCATGAGTGATGGAGCCAAAATTCCGACTTATCATTACAAGTCCGAAATTACACTTCAGCATAAAAGTATCAAAGGAGAAGGCATAAAATTTATGCACGATCCGATAAAGCCTGGAACTGAAATCAGCGGGCCAGAACTATACAAAGACGGATCACTTTTCCATGGACCATTTTACCAGGGAATTGAGGAAATTTTGGAATATAGTGATAAGCACATGGTCATGAAATGTAAAGCGAATTCAGTTCCACTGAATGAGCAAGGGCAGTTTCCTATTACTGCTTTGAACACCTTCTTTTTGGATATTCAATACCAAGGAATGGTAGTCTGGGTACAAAAACATCATGATGGTGCGAAAAGTCTTCCATTGAAAACTGACGAAGGCGTTGTTTATAAAGATCTGCCCTTTGATAAAGAATTGTTTGTACACATTTCAATTGAAGAAAACACTGATTTCAAAATGACTGCAAAATGCACAGTTTATGATGAAAATGGTGAAGTTTATTTGGTAACAAGTGGAGCTTCTGTAACAGTTTCTCCGGAATTGAAGTGGTAAAAAATTGAATTTGAGCTTATGAAAAAGCGTGAAAAAATTGCGATTATCGGAATGTCAGCCATTTTCCCGGGTTCAGATACGCTGGAAAAATTCTGGGAGAACCTGATGCAAAAACGGGATTTGACCGGATTGGCAAATGCAGATGATTTTGGTGTTGATCCACAGACTTTTTTCAATGATAAAAAAGGAGTGATTGATCGTTGTTATTCACTACGAGGGGGATATATCCGAAATTTTGAATTTGATCCCACAGGTTATAAATTAGATCAAAAATATCTCGAAAATCTTGACCAACTTTATCAATGGGGGCTTCATGTTTCAAAAGAAGCTTTGATTCATGGTGGTTATCACGATAATTCTGAGGCTTTGAAAAGATGCGGAGCAATTGTTGGAAACCTTTCTTTTCCTACTGCTTCAACACACCGTCAATTGGCTTCGATTTATACGAAAACGACAGAGTCAGCACTTCAACAACTATTGAATGATGATTCTTTAAAGATTCCAGCTACGCGATCTGCAATTCCGGACAATGATTTCTTGGAAGGCGATGCCTCGCAGCTAATCAAAAAAGCTTTGGGTTTGGAAGTTTCGAGCATGGATTTGGACGCGGCCTGTGCAAGTTCTTTGTACGCTATCAAACTAGCCTGTGATGAGTTACACATTGGAAAAGCTGATATGATGCTTGCAGGAGCTGTATGCGGATCAGATCAGTTATTCATTCATATGGGCTTTTCGATTTTTCATGCTTATGCGCCGATGGATCAGAAATTCATACCATTGGATGAGCAATCGGCCGGACTGGTTTCCTCCGAAGGTGCTGGAATGATTTTGTTGAAAAGAATGTCAGATGCAGAGCGAGATGCTGATAAAATTTTAGGTGTCATCTCTGGAGTGGGGCTTTCCAATGATGGAAAGGGAAAATTCCTTCTAAGTCCAAACCCAAAAGGGCAAAACTTGGCTTTGGAAAGAGCATACGAAGCTTCTGATTCTTTACCCGAAAATACTTCATATCTCGAATGTCATGCGACGGGAACACCTCTTGGAGATGTTACGGAGATCAATTCTATCGAAAAATTCTTCTCAAAATACAATTGCCACCCATTGTTAGGTTCCGTGAAATCAAATATGGGTCACTTGCTTACTGCAGCCGGAATGACAGGACTTTTCAAAGTCTTGTTGTCCATGGAAAAAAATATGATTCCGCCGAATATCAATTTGGAAAAACCAATTCCAACGGAAAACAACTGGTTGTCAAGGGATCAAATTATCGAGTCTCCAACTGAATGGAAAAACATAGAAAAGCAAGCAGGAATTAATGCCTTTGGCTTTGGTGGTACCAATGCTCACATGATTGTAGAAAATCATCATCCTGCTGGAGAAAAAATTGAACACGCCCCTACTTCATTATTGCCCATGGCAATTACGGGTATGGATGCTCATTTTGGTGATTGCACCAATTTGGATGACTTTTACAATATGATTTTTCATGGAAAACAAAATTTCCGTGAATTACCTGAGCAGCGTTGGAAGGGCTTTGACGCAAACAAAAATTTATTGGCTGAGTTTGGTTTAAACGAAGTTCCAAAAGGAAGCTATATCGATGAGTTTGAAATCGATTTAATGCGTTATAAAATTCAGCCAACTGAGGCTGAAACCTTAGAACCTCAACAAGCTTTGATTCTCAAAGTTGCGGATCAGGCGATTAAAGATGCAGGCTTGAAGGAAGGCCAAAACGTAGCCGTACTAATCGCTATGGCTCCAGAATTGGCTATCCACCATTACCTAGCACGTTGGGATTCAGAATGGCAATTAGAGGAGGCTTTAAAACATATTGAAGATTCATTCGAAGGCACTCAAAAAGAAGAGTTGATAGAAAAGTGTAAAAATCTTTTATACGAAAGAGAAGGAGCTCAAACACCAAGTCAACACACCAGTTTTGTTGGAAATATCATGGCAAGTCGCATTGCGGCACTCTGGGATTTCACAGGTCCTGCTTTTACGATTACAAGTGGTGATGATGGCGTAATCCGAGCTATTGAAGTAGCTCAAAATATGCTTTCTAATGGTGAAGTCGATGCTGTTGTCGTTGGGGGAGTTGATTTTTCAGGAGGATTAGAAAATGTATTGCTTCGAAATAAAAAGCATCAATTAAATTCCAGCAAAAATCAAAGTTTGAGTTTTAATCAAAACGACGATGGCTGGATGATTGGTGAAGGAGCTGGAGCAATCGTTTTGAAGAGTCAAAATCAAACAACCGAAGATGAAAGAGTCTATTCAGTAATTGAAGAACTAGGAATAATTGAAGCTGATTCTTCCATCAGTTATCGAGAGTTATTTGCCAGCGGAGTTGTTATTGAAGATCAAAGAGAACTGAAAAGATTGATTGAGCACAGTGCTCAAGAAAATGTTGCTTTGGGGTCAGTAAAAGCCAATATTGGACATACTTTCGCAGCTTCTGCGATGGCTTCGCTTATTAAAACAGCACTTTGTTTACATCATAAATTTATTCCTGCAATTCCTAATTGGGATACTCCAAAGCAGGAAAAGGCATTTCAACAAACGAAATATTATTTCCCTCAAAATTCACGTCCTTGGGTAAAAAAAGATGCTCAAGCCATACGCAAAGCTTCCGTTCACAGCCATGACGGTATTCAATTAAAAATGGCTGAAGGCACTACAAAAGTTTTGCCTCCAGCCTTGATGCTGGAGAAATTCAGTCCAAAATTGATTCCTTTGAAAGGCAATAATGAAAAGGAATTGACGACGCAATTGAATGCATTAGAGATTGCATTGGAAAGCGAAACAATTTTTGCTGAGGTAGCCAATCAGTTTTATCAAAAATCAAAAGGCGTAAAAACTGATTTTTGTATTGCTTTGATCGCTCAATCGAAAAAAGCAATGCTTCGGGAGATCGCCTATTTTAAAAATAGTCTTCAAACTTCATTTGCGAAAAATCAAATTCTTAAAACACCTGGAGGAAGTTATTTCAATCCTAAACCAACTTCTAAAGAAGGTGATTTAGCATTTGTTTACCCAGGTTCCGCAACAGCTTATGAAGGAATTGGCTACGATCTGTTTCAACTTTTCCCAGAGTTGTTGCCACATTATGAAAACTTGGCCAAATCAATTGATGAATTCCTTTGGTCAGATTATTTATATCCAAGGAGCGTATCTAAGGACGAGTTTCATAAACCGATTCAGAGCGATGCCATCGCGATGATGTCGGTTGGAGTTTTCTTTTCGACGGTTTACACCCATATCTTACGTTCACATTTCAATATCCATTCAAAAACTGCCTTTGGCTACAGTATGGGTGAATGCAGCAGCATGTGGTATTCTTTGGGTATTTGGAATCATAAAAACGCAAAGATTTTTCAGAATTCTCCGATTTTCCAAAATCGTTTCTCTGGTAATCTGGAATTGTTGGCTAAAGAATGGAATATCACCTCTGAAGAAGCTAAAAAGCGTTGGGTGAGTTTAGTGCTTTTGGCTAATCGTAACAAAGTTGAGCCACTACTTAAAGGAAAAGAGAAAGTTTATCTGAGTTTTATTAATACGGATAAGGAAGTGATTATCTCTGGTGATCGGGAAACTTGTTATGCAATCGCAAAGCAACTTGGTTGCAACCACGTTGAGATGCCTTTCCAAAATGTGATCCATCACGATTTTTGCAAAGCGGAGTATGATGGCCTTTTAGAAATGCACAATTTCAAATTGGAAGAACAGCCACCCATTGATTTCTACTCAAGTATTTCAAAAGGGAAACTCAATTTTGATAGTTTAGAAATCGCTAAAAACTCTACACAGGTTTGTTACGAAAAAGTAGATTTCCCTTCAACGGTCAAAACAGTTTTCGAAAATAAAATAAACACCTTTATAGAAATCGGAGCAAACAGCACTTGCACCAATTGGATTAACGAAACATTGAAAGATGAAAATCATTTAGCAGTTTCGATTGACAAAAAAGGTGCTTCTTCTGCTCAAACGATCATCGAATGCATCGGTCAATTGATGAGTAATGGAATCGATGCAGATCTGGGTGTTTTATACCCTGAGAAAGAAAAAGAAACTGCACAAAGGCATTTCATGAAGAAAATCATCCCTGGTGGGAAAAGAATTTATGATGAATTACTTTCTGAAAAAATGCGGACAAAATATTATTCCAAAACTAGACAAAAAATCTTAGCGGGAGTTGGTGAAGCTATCGAATCAGATACTATAGTTTCACTTGAAACAAATTACACAAATAGCTCACAAACAACTTCTTCAACTATTTCAAACATGAATAAAAATATAGAAAACACAGTGATTAAAGCACCTGAAAAACAAACCATTGGAGAAAACGGTTTGAAACTCCAGGATTACAACGATCCTAACCATTTGGCCAATAAAAACATCATTTTTTCGCAAGAAGACTTGGTAGAATTTGCGGAAGGTAAAATTGCCAAGGTTTATGGGGAACAATATTCAATTATCGATACCTATCGACGAAGAGTAATGCTACCAATGGATCCTTATTTGTTGGTAAGCCGTGTAACTGGCTTGAATGCCAAACTTGGAGAATACAAACCTTCCACCATGCAAACGGAATACGATATTCCTTACGATGCGTGGTTTACAACGGATCGGCAAATCCCTTGGGCCGTTTCAGTGGAGTCAGGCCAATGTGATTTGATGCTTATCTCCTATCTCGGAATTGACTTTCAAAATAAAGGTGATTATGTATACCGATTGTTGGATTGTACCTTGACTTTCCTTGATGATCTGCCTTTTGAGGGGCAATCCTTACGTTATGATATCTCAATCAATTCTTTTGTAAGAAACGGAAATAACCTACTGTTTTTCTTTAGTTATGAGTGTTTTGTAGAGGATCGAATGGTTTTAAAAATGGACGGCGGATGCGCTGGATTTTTTACTGACGAACAGTTAGATGAAGGAAACGGAGTTGTTTACACTGATGATGAAAAAAAAGCTCTTCAAAGTATTGAAAAACAGATATTTACACCTTTGCTGAATACACCTAAAACTTCGTTTACAGCAGAAGATTTGAAGCACTTGACAAATGGTGATATTCACCTGTGTTTTGAAGATGAAAGTTATTTTGCCAATGGCAGAAATCCATCCTTACGCCTTCCAGATGAAAAGATCATGATGATTGATCGAATCACCAAAGTAGATTTACAAGGTGGTGCTTACGGCTTAGGAGAAATCATTGCTGAGAAAGACTTGAAACCGGATGATTGGTATTTCCCTTGCCATTTTAGGGATGACGAAGTGCTAGCCGGTTCTTTACAAGCAGAAGGTGGTGGAAACTTACTACGCTTTTTCATGATGATGCTCGGTTTGCAGCGATTAACAAAAGACGCTCGCTTCCAGCCTATTTATGATCTCCCACAAAAAGTTCGATGTCGCAAACAGGTAATTCCTTCAAAAGACACCAAATTGATTTACAAATTGGTAATCAAAGAAATTGGATTGACACCTGATCCATACGTTATTGGTGATTTGGAAATCATTTCAAATGACATCATTACTGTTCACTTTGAAAATTTAGGGCTTCAGCTTCGTGAAAAATCAAATCCAAGATACCTGGAATTGCAAAACAAAAAAGTTGAAACGGCTCCTGGTGCAGAAGTTTTGTTAGATGAAAAAGCCATCAGTACTTTCGCATTAGGAAGACTCTCAGACTGTTTTGGGCCTGAATTTGCTGTTTACGACAACCGTAAAGTATCACGACAACCAAATACGGATTTACAACTGATTTCCAGGGTTTTAAAGATTGATGGAGAGCGTGGAAACTTTAAAAACCCATCTACTATTTGGGCAAAATATGATGTTCCTCATGATGCCTGGTATTATCAGCAAAATTCATCGACGACGATGCCTTATTCTGTCTTGATGGAAATTGCTTTACAGCCATGCGGATTGTTGGGAGCTTATCTAGGAAGTACTTTGCAGTTCCCGGACCAGAACCTTTATTTTAGAAATTTGGACGGCGATGGTGAGTTTTTAAACTTACCAAACGGGACAGATTTCAGAGGAAAAACCATTGCCAATAAATGTGTAATGACTTCTTCCGTTTCACTCGGAGGAACGATTTTGCAGAAATATACTTTCGAGCTTTCAGTTGATGAGCATGTTTTCTACAAAGGAAATTCATCATTTGGTTTTTTCCCACAAGAAGCGTTAGCACAACAAATTGGTTTGGACAACGGTGCTGAAGTTCCATCATGGTATAAAACACAAGGACTACAACCGAAAGATTATTTCCAGTTTAAATTGGATTCACTTTTTGCAAAAATGAAATTGTACAAAAGCACAGAAGACAAACCACATTTCCATCTTGCTGAAGATCAATTGAATTTATTAGATAAAGGGCTAATTGTGAAAGATGGTGGAGAGCATGGTAAAGGATACATCCACGCCACCAAGTTCATGAAAACTTATGATTGGTTTTTCACTTGTCATTTTTACCAGGACCCGGTAATGCCTGGATCTTTGGGAGTTGAAGCTATTCATCAGGCGATGCAGATTTTTGCCATGCAGCAAAATTTGGGAGCTAATTTCAAATCTCCTAGATTTGTTCAAGTTGAAAACAATAAAACCGTTTGGAAATATCGTGGCCAAATTCTACTGCCAGTGAAAGAAGTGCATTTAGAAGTTAATTTCAAGGGCATTGAAAGACGAGGTGACATGCTTGTTTTGATGGCAGATGCCTACTTATGGAATGAAAAAACGAGAATTTATCAAGTCACTGATTTAGCGCTTGGAATTGTTGAAGCAAATTAATCAAGTTGCGAGAATTCAGATTCGAGTAGTAAGATATTTGAAATATGGTAGCTGACTTTCGGAAATTGGAGATTTGGAAAAGGTCTAGAATCCTTGTAAAACAAGTTTATTATGAGACTATTGAAAATTTTCCATCTTCTGAGAAATTCGGATTATCCTCCCAACTTAAAAGAGCCGTAATTTCTGTTCCTTCAAATATTGCAGAAGGTTGTGGAAGAAACACAAATAAAGATTTGAGTAGATTTTTGGATATTGCAAATGGTTCTTTATGTGAATTAGAAACACAAATTTGTCTTGCAAATGATTTAAAATTTCTTTCAACTGAGAATATGGATGAGATTTTAAACGAAACAATTCAAATAAGAAAAATGATCGTCGGATTTCAGAATACCTTAAAAACGTGAAATCTCGCAACTATCCTCTATTAACTCGTAACTCTTTACATTTTAAGGACAACTGACAACTAAAAAAACAAAAATGGACAATACTCTTAAAACTAAATTGCTATGGAAAGGCTCGCCACGAGCACTAGCATTTGATGAAGCAGGAATACAGGAAAAACTAGCCAATACAGATCAAAATTGTTTTGTAGTAAAAGATTTCGCAGGTCGTATCGGAATTACAAACGAGGGTGAAATCACTTCAGATGGAAATTGGTTAGAATTATTGGCAGTCGCCCCTGCGGTTGGACCTGAAGATTTGGGGGACGCTACATTCCGTCAAGATTACAACATCAAATATTGTTATAAGACCGGAGCAATGGCGAATGGCATTGCTTCAGCGAATTTAGTCATTAGTCTTGGAAAAGCTGATTTGCTGGGTTCTTTTGGAGCAGCTGGTTTGATTCCTAGTCGTGTTAAAGAAGCAATTGATCAAATTCAAAGAGAACTTGGAGATCGAACTTATGCATTCAATCTGATCCATAGTCCAACAGAAAAAGCATTGGAAGAAGGAGCTGTAAAGCTATTTTTAGAAAATAACATTCGGGTGGTTGAAGCTTCTGCTTATTTGGATTTGACTGAACATATTGTTCACTATCGTGCTGCTGGTTTGGAGTTGGATGCAGATGGAAAAATCGTCATTAAAAATAAAGTCATTGCCAAACTCTCCAGGAAAGAAGTTGCTGGTCGTTTCATGTCTCCAGCTACTGATAAGTTTTTAAAACCACTTTTGGAAGCTGGAAAAATCACTCAACAGCAATATGAATTAGCCAAAAAAGTACCTGTGGCTGATGATATTACAGTGGAGGCTGACTCTGGAGGACATACGGACAATCGACCTTTGGTTGCCCTTTTCCCAACGATTATCAATCTTAGAGATGAAATCCAGGAAAAATATCAATACGACAAGAAAATCCGAGTTGGAGCAGCAGGAGGAATTTCCACGCCAGCATCTGCCCTTGCGGCTTTCATGATGGGAGCAGCTTATGTCGTAACTGGTTCCGTTAATCAGGCTTGTGTTGAAGCGGGCACTTCTGATTATGTTAGAAAATTATTGGCGAATGTGGCTTCAACCGATGTGATCATGGCGCCAGCTTCAGATATGTTTGAAATGGGTGTCAATCTTCAGGTGTTGAAAAGAGGAACACTCTTCGGTCCTCGTGCTAAGAAATTGTATGAATATTACACGCGTTTTGAAGGAATTGATGAAATCCCAACTGACGAACGAGAAAAGCTCGAAAAAACTATTTTCAAAATGCCCATGGAAACAGTGTGGCAACATTGCGTTGACTTTTTCAATGAAAGAGACCCTGAGCAAATTGAAAGAGCTCAGAACAACCCAAAACGTAAAATGGCTTTGATTTTCAGATGGTATTTAGGACTATCTTCTAATTGGGCAAATTCCGGAAATCCTGATCGTACTTCAGATTATCAAATTTGGTGTGGACCAGCAATGGGTGCTTTTAATGATTGGGTGAAAGGAACACATTTGGAAAATTATGAAAATCGTAATGCGTCTGAAGTAGCCGAAAACATTATGCAAGGAGCCGCTTATTTGTATCGGATCAATACTATAAAAGTTCAAGGTGTGAAGCTACCAAGTTCCGTTGAGCAACCAAAAATAATTGAAAAAAAAGCAGAATCAATTTCCAATTAAACGCATTTTTCCATTTTCAAAAATGATCCCTTCATGGTCATTTAATCTATGAATTTTGTAATTGCTTTTTAATTCAAACTGATCAATTTCTTCTGCAAGACCTTCAACTTCACTGGTGAATTCCTCATAGTGAGGAAAAATCAAAAAATCATAAATTTCCAGACAAGACAGGTTTTGTAATTGTATTTCATTGAAACCGAGTAAGGAATCAACATCGTTCATAAGATCCAAGCTTGGACCAAATAACAATGCCCCAGCACTGTATCCCATCATGATTTTTTCCTGATGAGTTAATTCTTTCAAAACCATATTGGCTTTAGATTTTCTAACTTCATCCAAGAGTACAAAGGGATTTCCTCCAAGGACATAAATGATATCAAATTCACTCAGATCCCGAGGGTTCCTGATATTTAGATCAAACATTTCAATTTTCGTTGAATCAAAGCCAATCTCTGCAAATCGCCTTTTTACTTTTTTCGTTTTTTTAACTTTTTTAGTTTGAGATTTCGTTGCATTCACGATTACTGCAACACTTTGAGTTGAAGGATCTTTTTCAATAAATTTCAAAAATTCATTTTTCAAAGTATCTGTCACCAGGCCTTTTGACAATAGGAAAAGTTTTGGAAAAGGACTTTTTTCGGAAGAGAGTTCACTTTTTGGTGATGATTGACCGCACGATTTTAATATCATTAAAACCGTTAAAAACAAAAGGTGTTTAAACTTCATTGGTGATTTTTTTCTGCTTCGGAGAGTTTATTGCAACTCCTTGTCAACAATTTCTTTGCGGGATTTTACACCCAGTCTCGAATAGATTTTATTTAAATGGCTTTTTACCGTGCTGACTTCGATATGTAATTCTGATGAGATTTCTTTGTTTGATTTCCCTTCTTTCAAAAGATTATAAACCCTTTTTTCTTGTTTCGATAACGACAGTACTGTTCTGCCTGACTGGCCGCTTTGTTTCTTTTTCATTTTCAACCAAAAACTATAAACCAAAAACAACAAAATAATACCTCCACTCCATTTCAACCATGAATATTTAAAGAAGGACTGCTTGTTTTGAAATTTTAAAAAACTCAACTCTTCTAGAAAATCTTCGTAATAGGGACTTAAATTTTCAGATTTCGCCAGTTTGCTTTCCATGTTATCCATCAATTCCAGATGATCGATATTTGCAAAACTTTCTCCTATAAAATGTAAAGCAAGCAAAGGAACAACTCCGTTGTTAGAAGTGTCTATGATGGTGTGAAAATCCTCTAAAATCTGGGTATTGACAAAATCTCGGTTTTGTTCTGATGGTAAATCAAGAGGTGTATTTAATCTTTTTTTCAGGTTCAATAATTTTGAGATACCTGAACCCGATGGGTCACCGATTACTGTACAATTTGGCAATCCTGGTACAGCATTATTTTCCTGTAATTCTATTTCAACAGCATTGTTCATTATAAAATGAATAAAATTCTCATCTTGGCCACCTATTAAAATGGTGGAAACCGGATCACCTTTTTTACAAATATGCAAACGGTAAATCAAATCCTCTTCCGTCAATTCCAATTCTCTAAATTCAAAATATCCCACCGAATCCACAGATGTCTGGTACCTTAAAAAATTATAAGCAGCAGTGTGCAAATCATCAAAATCATGAATCACCGATAAGTAAACGACTGGTTCCCAGGAGTCATTCAAAGTTATCTTACCTTTGATGCTCCCAGCTTGTAGAAAACCAGGAAATAAACCAATATATAAAACAAACAGGATTTTATACCGAGGCATAGAACAAGCTTAAATCTCAAATTAAAAATACAAAAATTAGTCTTGTTCAATATCAGCAGCCAATTTTCCGGTCACCTCTTCCAATTCCAATACAAATTTCCATTGGCCAGGCTGTGGGTTTGATAGTTTCTTTTTCATGACCCCTTTGGCACCTTTGGAATCAGAACTTGTGGAAGTAACAGAATACCCTTGACTGTTTTTATTTTTGTTTTTGTTTTTACTTTTATTTTTGCCTTTAGCTCTCACTGTAACAGTGCTATTTTGGCTATTTGAATTGGTTGATATTGTGTAATTCGAACCAGAGCTAGAATCGCTGTTAGAATTTGAATTTGAGTTAGAGTTGGAATTTGAATTTGAATTTTTACCTGAGTCATCGATTGATTCAACGTGGACGTTGGAATGTTTTTCTCCTGAGCAAATCAGAGAAAAGCCGGCGATTTTATTACCTTCCGGATCAAATGCAGTCAGTTGCAAAGCTCCTTCGGTTATGTTTCCTTCGAATTCCATTTCGATGAATTCTGCTCTTTTTTCAACTTCCAAAATAATGGTTTTTGTTTCTGTGGCATTTTTCCAGTTAAATTCTTTTTTAAATGATTCCACACCGTTTTGTGCTTTCAACAGTATTGGAGATATCAGTATAATGAGCAACGAAAGCTTTGAAAAATTTGAAACACGATATTTCATATTACTAAATTTTAGAATTAAAAAATGATGCTCCAAAATTAATTGATCTTTGGATTCTAATGGCCTTACGGAAGTTGGGAAAAGGTTGTATATCGGTTGGAAAAAGGTTGGAATTTTTGAAAAACACTATCTTTCTGACAAATAATTTGATCGCTGATAAAAATTGGTTTTCTCTAAAACAACTCGTCCAGAATTTTTTGTTCAAAATTCTTTTCTGCGAAATTGTTCCCATTTTGGGAATCCGTTTGATTGGTCAAAGCGAGCAAACTTTGCATAATTAAAAAACCAAGGTAACCTTCGTCTTTATTCAATATGCCTAGTCTGTTGTTCGTCATGTGCACAAAATCGGCAAATAAATTCCAATATAATTCTTGTTGCGGGTTCAAAGTTTGTGCAACCTTTGCAGGAAGTTGGAAAGTACTATCTCTGGGTAGCAATTGATTGAGTGATGCAGCCTGATCTAATTTATTTTTTATGATTTTATTTTTAGCAATCCAAACGTTCATATTATCTTCTTCAAAATCACTTCCCGCTTCAAGTCCATTCCACAAAGATTGATGAAATGGAATCAAAGCAGCTTTTTGCATTTCATAAGACCTTGAGAATGAATCAATTGTTTCGTAAGACAATTTTCGATAATCTTCTTTAGAAAGCCCTTTAGAATAAAAACGGAAAGATCGCGGCAGCCAATTATAAAAAATCATTCTGAAAAACGAAACAGCTTCATTCAAATCTAACCCCATTACAAAAACGAACGACAAATGTAATTTTACAGCTACTCCCAAAGCATCGTCATATGTCCATTTTAGGCCTTTTCCTTTGATATAATTCAGCGTAATATCTGATGAAATCTGAAAATGCTCTTCAGCGATTTTGACACCTATTGGCCCACCGTAGCGGTCAACTTCGGGTTCATAATTGAAGAACTGAACCGAATTATTCGGAAGCCATTTAAAATCATCAGGAAAATTTATAGGGTAATTTGGATCAGTACGTTTTGAAGGTTTATCTTCAAAGTAATTTTCAAAATGCTCTAATAGGTTTGGCCGAAAAAGCTGTTCAATTACTGCCTCATCTGCTTTAAAACGCAGTCGAATATGCGGCCCTCTGTCCCAATATCGAATAAAAAAATATTGCTCGGCAACACCAGCTCTCATCACTGAAGTGATGTAAGGCTCAACGGCTTTGGTGAGAAACTCTTCCCATGGTTCATTGTAGTATAAATGAGCAGCCAGCCAGTTATTTTTTGGACTTGTCGTCATTCAAGTTTTTATTTTCTGAGACCTGTTTTGGAATAATTTATTCCTTTTTTAAGAATACTGCAAAATCTTAGCCAAAATTATAATATGATTGTACAAAATAGCTGGATTTATTGGAGGTTTCAACACTCCTGAGGAAAATGATGATAAAAAGCTTATCACTAAATATGATGTTTGACTAAAATTTGTTCAATTAAAATCTGATGAAAAGAATCGATCTTTTGGAATTGATTTTATCTGTTCTGCCACTTTTACCATCTCCCAATGTTTATGCTTTGAAACAGGATTTGGTGAAAGGATATTGTATTTACAAAAACGCCAGTTTGAAGTTGCTGTAGCCGCATATTCGATAAATAATTGTAAAGATTCTTTTTCTGAAATTTCTAAGGAGCGGATCTGTTTATATCCATCCAGAAAAGCATTTCCTTTTTGAAGGTCAACAATCCTATTTGTCCTGCAAAGTCCAACTATAGCCATTCCAAGGTCGAAAACCAAAAAATAATGGCAAGCCTCTTCAAAATCGATGATGGCTTCCAGTTTACCATTCCGAAATAAAACATTATCAAAAAATAAATCTCCATGAATCAGCCCTTTTGGTAAGTTTTCAGGTATTAAATTATCGAATCGCTGAGCCTGATCTTTAAGCCAGGTTTCGTATTTGAGATCAATGCCTTTATCAAATATTTCAGGAAAAGATTGTATTCCATAGGATTGAAATCTTGACAAATGACTCGGAGACGAGATTTGGTGTAATTTTGCGAGTGCTGTTCCAATCTGGTACAGCATGTGTGGCTCTAACTCCTCCACTACATTGCCTGGAATCCATTTTTTTATTAAAACCGGTTTTCTTTCAAAAAGTGTAATTTCATTCCCTTCTCTAGTTTTAACAAGTTCAGAAGTGGAAAAATTGTGCAATTTTAACCAATGCAAAAGCGAAACTAAATTTTGCATTTCGGCCATTGTTCTTTCCTCAACTATAGTCAAAATGTATTCTCCGTTTTTTGCTTCCAAATAGTAACTGGTATTGGCATTCCCGCCACGGATAGAATTAAAATCCAATACTTCAATGCAATAAGGTGCTGTAATTCCTTGGAGCTGAGTTGCGTTTATTTCGGTATAAATGGCCAATAGTTCTTTTTATTTAATTTCCATGAAAATAACCAATCTGAAAGTAAACAAAAAGCCTTTCCAAAACGAATCTGGAAAGGCTTTAAGATTTATTTCAAAAGGAACTGATTATTCCTTTTTATTATCATCTACTTCTTCGAATTCAACATCTGTCACATCTTCGGTATCATCCGAACTTGAAGAATCTTGTGCTCCTGGATCACCTTGTCCGGCACCGTTAGCATTCGCTTCCTGTGTAGCCTGGTAAATCTCCTGACTGGCAGCTTGCCAAGCATCATTCATTTTCTGAGAAGCGGCATCGATTTGTTCAATATCTTGAGCTTTGTGAGCTTCTTTCAGCTCTTCCAATGCTTCTTCAATTGCTTCTTTTTTCTCAGTAGGAATCTTATCAGCATACTCTTTCAATTGTTTTTCTGTCTGGAAAATCATCGAATCAGCAGCGTTAATTTTTTCTGCTTTTTCACGAGTCGCCTTATCCGCGTCAGCATTAGCTTCTGCTTCGGCCTTCATGGCAGCAATTTCTTCTTTAGACAAACCGGTTGAAGCTTCAATTCGGATATTTTGTTCTTTTCCGGTTCCTTTGTCCTTAGCAGATACATTCAAAATACCATTGGCGTCCATATCAAAAGTAACTTCAATCTGCGGCACCCCTCTTGGTGCTGGTGGAATTCCATCCAAAATGAATCTACCAACCGTTCTGTTATCTCTGGCCATTGGACGTTCTCCCTGCAAAATGTGTATCTCAACGCTGGGTTGATTGTCAGCAGCTGTAGAGTAAATCTTTGATTTTTTTGTTGGGATTGTTGAGTTAGACTCAATCACTACGTCGTACATATTACCCATAGTTTCGATTCCCATAGAAAGAGGTGTAACGTCTAGCAACAACACATCCTGTACATCTCCACTTAAAACTCCACCCTGGATGGAAGCACCGATAGCAACTACTTCGTCAGGGTTTACACCCTTATTTGGTTTTTTCCCAAAAAAGTCTTCAACAGCTTTTTGAATACTTGGAATTCGGGTAGAACCACCTACCAAAATGATCTCGTCAATATCATTTTTAGACAAACCTGCATCTTTCAATGCTAATTCACAAGGCTTGAGGGTACGATTTACCAAATTATCTGCTAATTGTTCAAATTTAGAACGTGAAAGTTTCAAAACAAGGTGTTTTGGAACTCCATCAACTGCAGTGATATAAGGCAAGTTGATTTCGGTTTCTGTAGAAGAAGACAATTCAATTTTTGCTTTCTCGGCAGCATCTTTTAAGCGCTGTAAAGCCATCGGATCTTTTCGAAGATCGATATTTTCCTGGTCTTTAAAAGAATCAGCCAGCCAATCAATAACTACGTGATCAAAGTCATCACCTCCAAGGTGAGTGTCACCATTGGTTGATTTTACTTCAAAGACACCATCTCCTAACTCAAGAATTGAAATATCGAAAGTTCCACCACCGAGGTCAAAAACCGCGATTGTCATATCTTTATTTCGCTTATCTAAACCATACGCAAGTGCAGCAGCAGTTGGCTCATTGATGATCCTTTTCACAACCAAACCTGCAATTTCTCCCGCTTCTTTGGTAGCTTGTCGCTGAGAGTCATTGAAATATGCTGGTACAGTAACAACCGCCTCAGTCACTTCTGATCCAAGAAAATCTTCTGCAGTTTTTTTCATTTTTTGTAATACCATTGCAGATATCTCCTGCGGAGTGTACTTTCGGCCATCGATCTCAACACGAACGGTATCATTTTCTCCCTTAACGACCTTATAGGTGTGATGCGCCACATCTTGACTAACTTCTTTGAATCGAGTTCCCATAAATCTTTTGATGGATGAAATAGTCCGAGTTGGATTTGTGATTGCCTGACGTTTTGCAGGGTCACCAATTTTCCGTTCTCCATTATCCATAAAAGCAACAACTGAAGGAGTCGTTCTTCTTCCCTCGTCATTTGGAATAACGACGGGTTCATTCCCTTCCATAACCGCAACACATGAGTTGGTAGTACCTAAATCTATTCCTATAATTTTACCCATTTTATTTTATTTGTTTTTAAAGTAATTCAGAATTTTCAAAACATAGTTTTGTTTTCATATCAATTATGAGCAGATCAATTGACATGCCAAGGGCCAAAACTGACTTTTTGTGTAGATTTTTGATATGAAATGGCAGTATTTCTACTTTAGCGAATGACAAATAGGCAGAGCACGAAAAAAAAGAACTGACAAAGAGGACTTTTAAAAGTTAACTCCTTTTAAAAATCTTACAAAAAGATGTTCAAATCGGCAGTATAAATGCCAAATTGGATCGAATCTCTCATTTCGGTGTGAAGCGAAGTAAATGGCTCTGAAATTGCCGTGTTCACACTTGAAAATACACCGAAGCCTTCAGAAAGATTGGTATAAGTAGGGATAACCTGTGAGCTCGTAATTCCTGTATTTGCCTGTCCGGTATTAATATATTCAAAAAGATGTTCGCCGCCGGCGTCAACAGCAAATTCTATGGAGGTAAAAAATCGTTTCAAATCAGGATGAGCTTCCAATTCAGCACCAAGAAATTGGTACAAACCTTCTCCCGGAAGATCATATGAAGTCTGAAAAGAATCTCCTGCTTTCCTGGTGATATTTTTCTTGACCGTCCAGGTAATAGATTTGTCCACAAAAATATTCAACGAATCCGGGTGTTTTGAATTCTCTAAAAAATTAAAGACCAATTTAAAGTCAAA
>JANQFJ010000011.1 GCA_028277915.1 Saprospiraceae bacterium | reverse complement strand
CATTGCCAAACTAGAACAAGCGCTGGCGAAATGTAATAATGGACAAGCAGATGCTGCCATTAATCAACTTAATGCTTTTATCAATCAGGTTGAAGCTTTCAGAGGTAATCAATTGACCAATGAAGAAGCTGACTACCTGGTCGAAAGTGCCCAGGCTATCATCAATGGGATCAACGATGAATCAATTGACTGCTCAGGAGGTGGTTTTTCTAACCCTGGCAGCGATACAGAATCCGACTACAATCAATCCAGACAATTGAAAATATACCCCAATCCTGCAAGCGACCGAATCTATATTGATCTTAGCAATTTTTTAAAACAAAAGCTTACGATCTCTGTATATAACCATCTTGGACAATTGGAGTTCAAATTGTCAGAGCAAGAATTCCATAACCCTGTTATAAAGCTTGATTTTAAAGAACAGAAACTTGTGGATGGCATTTATTTCCTTACCATTAAAACTTCAGAAGAACAATATACAAGGCAATTTGTGATCATCCGTTGATCTACAGAAATAATGTAATTATAAATCTATTGCCGGGTAGAAATTAGACTTCTACCTGGTTTTTTACATGTAAACAAAAAGAAAGATAATATGATAAAATTTCAACTTTAAGTATAATATCTTACTGAAGCACTGAACTTTGACCTCTTTCTAATTATTTTTTCTTTTTTAAAAACAACAAAACCACTCCAAGTACCAAAATCAGCACGATTATTCCAGCGAAGGAATCGCTAAATATTTTTTTGAAAAACGTTGCTGTTTTGGGTTGACAGCTTGCTTGCCCGGCGACATCTTTCGGCAAATAAGCGACTAATCCCTCACAGCATCTATCTTCGTCCCAAACATACCTGCCTTCCGGAATGCAATAATCGTCGGTCATCCATTTTTGGCCACAATCGCCAGCATTGAATTTTTCTATCAAACATTGCGAACTATCCGGAAAAACACAATAATCGCCGTTAACATCATACCCTCTTTGCATGCATTCTTTGTAAACGGGGTTGATGGCTGCATAATTTGTTGAAGAAATCAAGAAAATAAATGTGGCAAAGAGAGGGAATAATTTGTACGAACTCATAATTGTAAATTGAAGGTGAGCTGATTAATTGGTTGTAATATAATCGGTTTTTAAATGTAAAAATAAACCACCGAAATTAAAAGGGTCTAAAACTATAAATGGCTATTTCAATGGCCTCAAAATAGAATAATTTCGTATTATTTTATATATTTTTGCTTGTACATCAATAGATTAGTAAGTTTTAGGTTTGTAAATTTAAATCGGAAACTTGATACCGGAAATTTTGAATACAATACAAAAGAGAATGATCGAGCTTGCCGAAGGATCCTCCAGAGAAAGATCATAACCAAACGCTATTTTTGATAAGACTCTCCTATGCTATTCTGAAAAGCCTTGAAAATTACCTTAATACAGATTGATCAGCGTATGCCTCCGCCCGTTTTATGCTTCACATTTAAAAAACAGGAATAACTAAACGAAAAAAAATCATTTTGCTGGTATAAATCAATTTGAAATTGAGTTAAAACACATTTTTAAAACTTTTCATTTATGATAACAATTCGTTGATGATGGATATATAAAAGAAAATAAATTGAGTTGTGTAGAATTTAAATAGTGCTCAATTAATTTATTAATTCAATTTAAAAGTCCTAATAATGAAAAAGGTAACCCATCTATTTGCGGCACTTAGTTTTACATTATTCTTTCAATTTGGAAACAGTCAACCTAAACTGAATGCTAAGCTTGGAGTCAATTCTGCTACGATTAGGGACAATTTCAGTTATTCAAATGATTCTAAAATTCCTCAAATAGGATTTCAGACCGGTTTGGGAGCTGTTTTGCCATTTGGTAACAATTGGTTTTTCTCACCTATGCTTTGGTGTACACAAGGTGGCGAAGCTAATAAAGAAGAACAGTTTAAATGGGGGGTTAGAAATAATTATGCCCAGTTATCCACACCTATTGGCTTTAATTATAATATAAGTCCAAAGCACGTGCTTCAACTTGAAGCAGGACCAATCCTAAATTTCTGGGGAAAGTCTGTTGAGTATAATGACTTTTCCGGAGCAAAAGAAAAAAACAAATTGGATTTGAGTAATAATGAAATGGTCAACCGTACCTTTTTAAGCGGAGTTGCGGAACTTTCCTTTACCTGGAAGCTAAAACCATTTGATCTGTCCTTTGGTTTGCGAGGAGAATTAGGACTCACCCCATTGCAGAAATTTGAAGACTTTAATGGAGGAACGATAAAGCTACATACTCAAAGCATTGCATTTGTGGTCGGTATTTCGAATCCGTTCAATGATCCTTTAGGTAAAAACAGTGTATTATCGGGTGCTAAAATCAAAATAGATCCAAGCGATCTTATGGTTGAAGATCTCTACACTGAAACCCGTGACTCATACAGAAAAGCCCGTAGTCTAGTTGATAGCGCCCAATATAAAAATACTCCTGGTGTCCAACCAGAGGATTTAGCACAGCAGGCACTTGAGGAAATCGAGCATACAAGAAAACTTTTGAACAAAGGTATTATAGCTTGGGATAATCGCGAAAAAGGAGGGATTGGTCCTAGTACGGCAGACACGTTCACACAATTCCTAAATGATCTGGAAACCCGTGCCCGCTCCATTATTGACTCCGAAGAATCAGATGCCAATGAAGAAGAAGGTGATGAAAGTACAGATAATGTGGAAGACAGTACTGGTGATGAAAGTACGGAAGAGGATGAGGACCAAGTATATGATGGAGATCCGATTATTTATGGAGAAGAGATTGACCCATCCTGGATCACAGTTGAAGGTGCTATGCAACCTTCGCAAGGAGTATGGCAGGATGATGATTACTTTGATGATAAACCTACTAAGCAAATTTCAGAAATAGATCCGGCAACATGGCGCGCAGAGCTTGATATGGTGGCAAAACGTTGGACGGGAGTTTTTGGGGTACGTGAATTTAATCATGTTTTAATAAAGATGTCAGGTACTTCTACTTATTCAGTATCAGTGCCAGTAAAATTCCGGTTGAAACTCCTGCAGGGCGGAAATGAAAAAATCATCTGGACACAGCCAGAGTCAGAATTTTCAATACCAATTGATGGTGGCCCAGGCCCCGAACAAAGTTGGCAGGCTTATTTAATGCAAGAAATTGGGGATCCTCCGGTTCCGAAAACATTTAAGATGGAACCAGGTGAATACACCCTAGAATTGGAATTGATTCGAGAAAATGGAAAAGAAACAGGGCTTAAGATTAAAACCATAGGAAATGTTGTCGAAACTTCTTTTCCCAAGGTTCATATCGTGCCTGTTATTTTAAGCAATAACTGGACTAGGGCAAGTGCATTAGCGCTTTATTCAGACGCGAAAAGGTTAAGTCTGGATAGTGAAAGTCTACTTCCGAAAGTATTCCCTTTACCGGAGAATAGCGTAACTGTGATACCTCATCCCATTCAGAACCTGGCTTCACAAAAACTCGGAAGCCTGGATCGGTTAATAAGTGTAATGCCATTAACGAGTACTCAAGAAAATGTTCGACGTGATCGTATGGTTGCTTCTATGATTCAAAAGTTTGCTACAAGTTCACAGTTGTCCGATGATGGAAAGGTTATAGTGATTTTGGATGATGATGATTTTGCTCTTACCGATCGTCGTTATGAAACAATTGCTGGTTATGCTCCCCATGAAAAAGTCCTTGTATTGAAAAAAGGAATGTATGCAACCTCTGTCGCTCATGAACTGATCCACTCTATTCCGTTTTCATGGGCTGATAATGGAATGACAGCTGAGTGTGGAAAGAATTATCACAATTCATATGATAATGATTATGGCAATGGTGTATCAGTGAGAAGTTATGGTGCATTTTATAGAGAAGGCAAACCAGCAATTATGGGAGAAGCTAACAGTTTTTCTTACATCACCCAATGCAGCTATTGGCATTTATTGAAGCATTTACAGGGAGCTGTTGATCCTCCAATGTATCTTGTGAGAGGATTTCTCGGTCAAAGAGATGGTCAATATTATGGTACGCTTTCTCCTACTTTCGAATTTGAAAGTATCACAGGATTGCCTACCGGTGCTATTGCACCAGATGGTTGGGGTATTGTTTTACGCAATGCTGCTGGTCAGGAGTTAGCCAGCTATCCATTTAATACTGTTTGGAAATATCCGGACACGGAAGAAGAAAGGTCTATAATCGCATTTAATCATCGGATTGATCGCATTCCGGGTACTACTACGATCGAATTGGTAGGTCCTGGCGGAATAAAAGATGTCCAGACCGTAAGCGCCAATGCACCAACCCTTGAGATAACTTCCCCCATTGATGGTAGCATAGCCACTCGGGTAAAAGGGCAAATTAAGGTCAAATGGAAAGGAGACGATCCTGATGGCGATAAACTGAGTTATTTGGTTTTCTATTCTCCTGACGGAGGAGAAAACTGGCAACCAATGACAGATGAACAGAGAAAATCGAACTATGATCTTGAAGTTACTGTTAGACCGACCGATCCTCGTGTTCGGATCATTGCAACGGATGGTGTTCGTAGCGCAAGTGCTGAAGTTGGATTTACTATAGCTCAATAATCAAAATTATTGAATCAAAATACGCTAAAAAGGATATCCAATGGCAAAGTTCCATTGGATGTTATTTTGCCGCCAGGAAGTATTGGTAAAGTCTATTTCTGAGAATACCCATCGGCTTCCATCTTCAAGGTAAGGTTTTCGCAGAGGAATTGCGGTATCCAGCCGGATTACCATAAAATTTAGGTCAAACCTCAGTCCTAGTCCTGCTCCCACTGCGATTTCTTTGTAGAAACGATCAAATTTAAACACAGCTTCAGGAGCATTATCCTCAGTATCATTCATCAGCCAGATATTACCGGCATCAACAAATAAAGCTCCTTTGAAATAACTGAAAAGCGGAAATCGATATTCGAGATTAGCTTCCAATCGCATATCTCCTGTTTGTTCAATAAAATTGGAATCGTCCAGATCTGGAGGTATAAAACTGCCGGGGCCAAGTGCACGAAACTGGAATGCCCGAATACTACTCGGACCTCCGATGAAATATTGTTTTATATATGGAAGTACTTCGGAATTTATATACGGAAAACCAAGTCCACTAATAAAACGAGCGGCAATGACTCCCTTTTTTTGTGGCCAGTAATAACGCAGATCTGCGTCTATGCGAACATATTGGGAGAACGGCGCACCAAATATTTGGTATGGCCGGGTTTGTTGTTGGACAAAGTTGCTGACAAACAAGTTAGCTATATTGCCTGCGGTTTCAAAACCTGTTCGCATATAAAAATATGGAGTTGCTGGATTTGGTGTTTGGGTTGTAAAAGTATAGTTGTAAAAAAGACCTAAAATAAATACGTCACGGAAGCTTTTTTCAAGACGCGGATTTTCGAGGAAAAGATCGCGCATCGCTTCGGTAATATCCTGGACAATAAATAAATTGATATTAACCGGAAATAACTGATGTTGTGATCGCTTAGTCCTTGCCCAGTCGTAACCATATTTAAGGATAAAAGAATTGACCGTATAATATTCCACTCTTCGTTGATAATCATTTCCCAGACTTATCCGGGTTTTTGGAACATAAATACCTTTATTACCTCGAAACTTGAAAGGTGTAATTAACCTGGGAAACGTCAAGCTGACCTCAAGTGCTGCATCGAGTGTATTGATCAGTTTTTGAGTTTTATTAGTCTGAGTGCCAATTCCTCCTGACAGGCTTATGCCAAGCCTTTCAGCACCCTTGAAAATATTTTTATGAGAGTAGGTAACCGTGGAAGCGATCCCAAAATAACTGGTGGATCGTGAAATGGCTTCAAATTCCGCAGTGAAATCCTGCATCAGGCCTGGAGTTAAGTAAAAATTCCGGTTAAAAATGTATGAGGAGTCAGTTACAATTTGATCTATTTTCAGATTTACAAACTTGTAAATTCCCAGATCCAGCAATCGGGTTAGCGTATTGTTTTGTTGTTTTTTAGAATACAAATCGCCTTTTTCACCCAGAATAATATTGGCTAAAACTTTAGGGCGAACGATTTTTTTTTGTTGGATGATCCTGTAATTGTCAAGTACTGTTGAATCTTTATCATCTTGATCACCTGAAAGGGAGTAAGATGCATAAACAATGTTTTGATCAAGCCGAAAAGGCTTAAAAACACTTTCGTCATCTGGTTGCCTCAACTTGAAATGGATGTCCACCTTATGACTTCTCAAAGCGGTGTCTACAAAAAAGTAAAAATGATCTTTATTTACGTTTAAAAAGCCAGAATTATTGGCCAGTTCAGTTAAACGCCCTCGTTCATTATCAAGCGCTCTTTGGTCATATGGCATTCCGGCAGTTAGATGACTTTTGAGATTTGGATTAAATAACTTTTGAACAAGCTCGGTACTGTCTTTTGGATAAAAGATATTTCGTACAAAATATTGTCGTTTTGGATAGACTGTAAAATTTACGGTGACTTCTTTGTTTTTTAAGACCGTATCCACTTTGACTACTGTCCCAAAGTAACCGTTGTCGTTAAAATGTTTAGCAATCCGAAGGCGACTGGTGTTAATTCTTCTGGGATCAAAAAGAACGGGAGCTATTCCAATTTTTCTGATGAACCATCCTCTGATGCCTACTTCTTTTCCAGTAGAATCTTTTTTTACTTTTCTCGTAAGGTTATTATAAAGATTGGTTTGCCATTTGCCGATCCCGGTAGCAGGTTTGGGTTGCGTTAAAGCCAAAGATTGGCTTTCAGTTTTTTTAATGTTTTGTATAATATCGGATCTTTTGATCTCAATATTTGTTTTGGTGTGAACCCTGGCATCTCCTTTTAGGTGTTTGCTTACAGAACAAGAGCTAAACGATAAAACAGCAACCAGAAATATTACATATTTTAAAAAACTCATAAAATCACTCCTTGTATTTCTTGCTGTTAAATGATTTTCTGAAAATTATCCCTGCACCGGTTTTGTAGGCGTTATTTTGTTCCAGTACATTGTAATCGCTTTTGTGGAATACTTTTACATGATAATTGCCTTTTTCTGTTAATTGGTATTCCAATATAAAATCACCTGCAATACCTGAAAAATCCGAACTGAAAATAGAACTCGCATCTTGAGCACCCAAATTAACATTTGTGCCAACTTTGACATTCAAACGATCATTAAAGAGGTTTTTTGAAATACTCATTTGCATTTTCGTGACATTTTGCGATTGCGCTCCGCTGGTATTGTAAGATTCCACATCAAAATCCACTTCAAATCCTTCGATATAACGATCAGCAAATTGGTTAAGTTGGTCTGACAAAAGACTACTAACGCTGGATAGTGCCAGGGCAGTACCGGCATCTGAAAAAGTCTGCGAACTGTTGCTTTCAGCAATAAAACTTTTGAACAACAGCAATCCAAAGGCTTGTTTGTTCAGTTCCTCCGGATTTTGTCGAAGTTCTGCCAATTTTCGATTGACTGCGTTGCTGACTCCGTCAGTTTGGGCATCTGGAACCAGTATATCGAAAGAAATTTCAGGTTCTTTTAAGCTGCCCTTCAGTTTCATCAGCACTACAACATCCGTTCTGACGCTGGCAGTATTTATTTCAGCTTCAGACATAGTGGATTGATTGGCCAAAAGTTCGTAGGTTGAAGTCCTGACTTTGTAGCTGGCTGTAACATCAAAACTGGCATTCATGGGATCGCCAGAAAAATTGATGCTGCTTCCCTTGTTGATCCCAAATTGACGTTTCACCAATTGTTCATAATTCAAAGAATAGCTTCCATTATCGATGGTATAATTGCCTGCTACAGTCATAATGCCAGCAGGGTTGATATTGAGTGTGAGATTAGCTGTGCCAACACTTATTAACTGGTCTTCAGAAACAGGATCAATGATAATATTTAAAATGGCATCGTTGGTAACCTGCAATTGGAGAGAAAGATCAAAATTGTTGTTATTTCCTTTAATTCTTTTTTCAACAATAAGAATGCTGTCTTCGTTGTAGTTGTCCGGATTTGCAAAAATGATATAGCTTTCCTGCTGCACAGCGGCATCGTCGCTGAAGGGTTGAACAAAAAGATTTGAATTGGCCAGCGTTTGGGCATCAATCTCCAAAACCGGTAGTTTAGGAGTGCCGGTTATTTCAACATTTGCTTTTAAAAAAAGGTCTCCATAATAGAGGTCGTTGTCTGTTACCGTCGTGTTTAAAAACTGGAATTCATCAGTGGTGAAATCCAGGTCAAACTCAATGTCCTGGAAATAATTATGCAAAATCCTTCCACTTAAAACAGCACTGTTATCCTTTGCATCTTTGAGAATGATAGAACCAATATCAACGGTATTTTCCAAAATCTGGACGGTAGCATTTTCTGCCAGGTATTGCATATTGGATATTACAGCAGTAGTTTTAAAATCCTTCATAGTAAGTGCTCCGTTAACTTCCACCAGATTTGGCGAGCGGACTAATTTTAGATCCCCTGAAAGAGCACCATCCGAGTTTTTCACTATTCCTTTCAAAAAAGGATCGATCAAAAAAAGAGGCAGTTGACCAAATTGGAAATCCAAATCGACCACTTGTTTGTTAATTGCATAATTTCCATTTGCGGCCATTTGATTTTCACCACTTAGTTGTATTGACAAATCAATATCAGAGGCTTGGCTGGCCTGCGTAGCTTTAAATGCTAAGTTTCCGATTGGTTTATCATTTAGAGCCAATTTTTCAATTAAAACCTCGCTGTTGTAATGAAAATTCGTTTTCGGTTCTTTTACAATAAAATTGCCGTTGACCATTCCACCCAATACATTTTCCTTCATTCCCAACATTGTCGAAATCTCTGTCAAATCGAAATCAGATATTCGAATCTCGATAGGCTGGGAATCATTCTGAGGACGAATGCCTACAGAGTTTATTGCGATACCTTTGCCATTATTTTCGATGTTTAAATTGCTGATTTTTAGGTGATTGTTGTCGTAAGTAATCTTGTTTTCAGTGGCAATATTCCAGTTTTCATTGTTTAAAATAAATTCAGGTAAAAACGACAAAGAGTAAGTTTCGTCAAAATAGGCAATAACGCCATTTAGTTGCAAAGAGGTATCAATTTTAAAATAAGATTGAGCTTTTTGAAAATCAAAATTTGAAGTTTCTACTTTTCGCCGGACATTAAAACCAAAATCCAGGGTGTCATTGGCAAAAACTGTTTGAAATGACAGTAAAGGAATATTAATGGCACCTCCCGAACGGGTATTTTCCATGGTAAGGATCGTTTCAAGTTGATTTGGATTTCCGGTAGATAAAAAGTGAATGGTATCCACTTTAATGTCACCATAAACGAATTTCTGAAGCCATCCATCCATTTTAAACTGCTTTTTTTCACTATTAAAATTCCCAAAAATGTAAGCAGTATCAGCTACTTCAAAATCCGGCAAAAACACTTTGGCAAGAGGTGTGATCTCTTTGAATTTGAAATCAAAAGTCAGTTCCTGTTCTTTAATCTGATCCTGCTTTTGAGCTGAGCTATCTTCCAAAACCAGCTCTTCAATAGGGAAAAATCCGTTTACAAAATCAATAATTGAATGCCTAAAATTTGTGAAATTGAATTGGCCTTTAATATTAGCATCCAGAAATTCTGAACGGAAATGCAATGATTTCTGATTGAAATGAGGAGATAAGGCTTCTAATGAAATCGTTTTTTGGGTAGCGTAATATACCGAATCTTGCGCCATCTTAAA
>JANQFJ010000007.1 GCA_028277915.1 Saprospiraceae bacterium | reverse complement strand
CTCTATTCATCCTGTCAAAGTAGATACTTACATTTTTTTTGTAGGCTTCCTTTTGATTATTCTCGCTTTTTTTGGCTGGAACAGCGTCATCGAACTACGTGCCGAAGAACCACGCCGTGCAATCGTAACGATGGAGATGATGCTCAGCCAAAATTATCTTGTACCAAAATTAAACGGTTGGCTTTATTACAACAAACCACCTTTGTTCAATTGGGTGATGGCCTTGTTTTTTAAACTCTTTGGATCATTTGACGAATGGGTGGTTCGTCTTCCTTCTTTACTTGCTTTTCTTACTACTGCGGTTCTCAATTATTTTATTGTAAAACGATTTTTGAAAAAGGAAGTCGCTATACTTTCGAGCTTGTTTTTTCTGACATCAGCAGATTTATTGTTTTATGGTACAATCAATACAGGGGAGATTGATCTTTTTTTTAGCCTACTGGTTTATGTACAGGTAATGGCCATTTTTTGGTTCTCCGAAAAAAAGCAGTTTGGAAGAATGTTTTTGATCTCCTATTTGATGGCTGCTGCTGGAACATTAACCAAAGGACCTCCTTCAATAGCTTTTCAAGGCTTGACTTTATTCCCGTGGTTGATATTAATTAAAGAATGGAAATGGCTTTTTTCGTGGAAACATATCGTTGGCATTGTAGCTTATGCCGTGGTTGTCGGTGGATATTTCTATTGGTACTCAACCGAAAGTGACCCTGTACCGTACATGGTGCGATTGTTCAAAGAAGCAAGCCAAAGGACCGGCCTCGAACATAATTTTTTTGATACGATTTTGGGTGTGACCAGCTTTCCTTTATTTCTTCTGAAAATACTCGCTCCATGGAGTTTGCTTGTTATCCTTTGGTTCAGGAAAAATGTTTTCAACGAAATTCGATCCAACCATTTATTGCGCTTTTGCCTGGTTTTTATTTTGTTCAACATTCCATTGTACTGGATCTCCGGAGATCACAAGTCACGATATATGTACATGTTCATTCCATTCTTTTGTGTGGTCTTGAGCTATTTCTTTTTCAATGTAAATAAAGATACAGGAAAATGGAGAGCCTATATTATTAAAATATTTTTCGGAGCTATGATTTTGGTGATGCTAGTTTTTTTGGCTGCGCCATTTTTGCCTCTGACGGCTGAATTGCCTTTTATTAGCTTAAAAAGTGCTGCATTTATATTGGTCGGCGCATTTTTGGCATATGCATTTCTGAAGTATTCGGAATATAAAATCTATTTTTTCGTATTGTTCATTTTACTGGTTCGAATAGGGTTCAATTTTACCTATTTACCAATTTTAGCGGAAAAATCTGATAGTCTGATTTATCGCGATAAAATGAAAGAAATATTGAAAATAACAAAAGATGAAGCCATCCATTGGTATGATGTTCCATATTACAATGAATCCGATGTTTCCATTGGTCCTGTCTCCTTTCAAAAAGTGAAAATTGCTGCTGGTCCGTTGATGGCTTACCAAATCCCGTATTACATCACTAAAGGGAATCAGCATATTTTAAAGTTTGACCAAACCCTTGAACCCAACAGGTATTATTTGGCTAGAACCGATTTTTTAAAATCCAATAATGAATCAGTAAGGGTTTTATACAGCTTTACAGACAGAGCGATTGACAAAGAAATCGTATTGTTTAAAACCAATCCGAGTGGAGAATGAATTAATTTTCTGAAGCAAAAAATTTAAATCTGCTCCAAAACTGTTTCAGAGTTCATGGTATTTTCCACTTTAAGGTAAGACGGAAAAATAAAATAAAACAGGCCACTCAAAGAAGTCACAACCATAGATAAATAAAAGAATATACTTATCGTCAAAGACAGGTCAGGATCTAATCCTAAATATGATGCACCAAAAACAAAAGCCATTTCTCTCGCTCCAATAAAAGGCAAGACAAAGGCAAGACTGGAAAGGAGAAAAATGAAAAGATAATCTATAATATGCTCATCAACATTTAGCGCCATCATAATAAAAAAGGTACACACCAATTGTAAAAACTGAACTATGATTGAATAATAATTGGTTTTGTTCCAGGCAGCATGGAAAGATTTAAAAAATAACTTATGGAAAATAAAAAAGCCTAAATAAACAAGCGGAATTCCAAATAATACCAAAAACTTAATCGCTCCCAGCATACTTGTGAATGGTAGTAAAAGAATCGCAAGGCCCAAAAGAGCAGCAACACCGCTAAGCCTGTCCAGAAACGAAGCCCAAATCAATGATTTGACACTTTTGTTATAGTTTTTTTTTAACCAATAAACTTTGTAACCTTCTCCGCCGATCATCGGAATAAATAAGTTGTAAAAGATCGCCAGAAGACTTAGTTTTAAATTCAGTGTTTCAGAAATAAATAACTGTTGGGTGCGATAATAACAATTTGTACGTAACGCAGCCACAGCTTTTGATATGAAAAAAGTGGCAAAAGCAAGCAGAAGAAATATCCAGTTTGCATGCTTCAAATAAATGCCAACCTTCTGGACATCTACTTTTTGCAAAATAATATAAATAGCCAATATGGTAAGTCCAATTTTGAAAAACCAGGCCAAAAACTTTTTGAATTTAAATTGTCCTAAAATCGAACTTTTTTGAAGGGCTGTGCCTTTATTTCCTTCGCTCATAATATTTTATCGATACCTGACCGCTGTGTAATTTCTAGTACAAATGTAGGGATAATTTTAATTTAGTCGAATTTCAAGACGCTTAGCTTGTTACAAGTATGACATAATTATTTAATAATGCTTTAGAAAAAACAGCTTTAAATAGGCTGTTTTAAAAAGCGTATCTTTATGGTTCAAATTAACTAGTTCTGGACTAAAGGGCTGTATTTATAATTAAATCATGTTTGATAATCGACCTTTAACAGATTGGCTGCCAATCACTCGAAAAGAAGTGGAAATGCGCGGATGGGATGAGCTCGATGTCATTCTGATTTCGGGCGATGCTTATGTTGATCATCCGGCATTCGGAACGGCGGTCATAGGTCGAATTATTGAAAGTGAGGGGCTGAAAGTGGCGATTGTTCCCCAACCCAACTGGAAAGATGATTTGCGGGATTTCAAAAAAATGGGACGACCAAAGTTATTTTTTGGCATCTCATCAGGCTGCATGGATCCGATGATCAACCATTACACGGCTTCCAAGCGAAAGCGTTCAACCGATGCTTACACTCCCGGCGGCGCTGCTGGTTTCCGACCGGATTATACAACTACGGTTTATACCAAAATACTTAAAAAGCTCTATCCTGATGTTCCGGTTTTGATCGGCGGCATTGAAGCTTCTTTGCGGAGAGTTACGCATTATGATTACTGGGCTGACAAATTGTTTCCCAATATCCTTGAAATGAGTGGTGCAGACATGTTGATTTACGGAATGGGAGAAATGCCTTTGAGAGAAACACTGCGATTATTGCAAAAAGGAGTACCATTTGAGTCTCTGACGACCATTCCTCAGACAGCAATTCTTCGTGGCAGACGAGACACTTTGCCGGCAAATAAAAACTGGGAGACTTTTGAGCTGCATTCTCACGAAAAATGTTTGCGTGACAAACGTTCTTTTGCAGCCAACTTTAAACATATAGAACAGGAATCCAATAAAGTAAACGCAATGCGGCTGACACAGGCTGTAGGCGATCACATGCTCATTGTAAATCCTCCGTATCCGCCCATGTCAGAAAAGGAAATCGATGCTTCATTTGATCTGCCTTATACCAGAATGCCACACCCGAAGTACAAAAAACGTGGTTCAATACCAGCATATGAAATGATACGCTTTTCGATAAATATGCATCGTGGCTGTTTTGGTGGATGCAGTTTTTGCACGATTTCGGCGCATCAGGGAAAATTCATCGCCAGTCGTTCCGAAGAGTCAATTTTAAAAGAAGTCGAAACGGTAACACAAATGCCTGACTTTAAAGGTTATATCAGTGACCTTGGAGGTCCCTCAGCAAATATGTACCGCATGAAGGGAAAGATCCAGGAAATTTGTGATCGCTGCGTAAGTCCAAGTTGCATTCATCCTGTGATTTGCAGCAACCTTGACACCAGCCATAAGCCTTTGACCGAATTGTATAAAAAAGTAGATGCCAATCCAAAAGTCAAAAAAGCTTTTATCGGAAGTGGTATCCGCTATGATCTTTTAACGGATTCTTACAATAAAAATAATGATGGTTCGCTGGATGAATATATGGAGCAAGTGGTTTGCCGACATGTCAGTGGACGTTTGAAAGTAGCTCCGGAACATACCTCAGATGCTACATTACGAGTGATGCGAAAACCTTCATTCAAACACTTTCATGAGTTTAAAAAGAAGTATGATCAGTTTAATAAAAAACATGATTTGAATCAGCCTTTAATCCCTTATTTCATTTCCAGTCATCCGGGATCAACGGAGGAAGAGATGGCCAATTTGGCAGCCGAAACCAAAGACATGGGTTTTAAGCTCGAACAGGTTCAGGATTTCACACCAACGCCAATGACCGTGGCTACTGTGATTTATTACACCGGACTTCATCCTTATACTTTAAAACCGATTTACACGGCCAAAACGCGAAAGGAAAAGAAAAACCAGCATTTGTTTTTTTTCTGGCACAAAAGAGAAAACCATCAAATCATTCGCGACAAATTAAAAAGTATTGGCCGTGAGGATCTTATCGAAAAACTCATCAACGATAAAAAGAAATTCAACAAAAAAGTTGCTCTTAACGAACGTAAAATCACCACCGCAAAAAATAAATTTCGCGAAAAGAAAAGAAGGCGAAAAAATCGCAGAATTTAACGACCTCCCCTACCTCGTAATCACTAGTTTTTTGACAGCAGCTTTGTTGATCCTGACAAAATAAAGACCGGCATCCCAATTGGACACATCGAGATATTTGCGACCTCCATAAGCATATATTTTCCCGATTTGACGACCCATAACATCAAAAAACTCAAACTCCGTACGATCCATTCCGTCCCATTCGACGACAAGCACATTGTTTGCAGGATTTGGATAAAGTTTCAGTTTATAATCATGATTGAGATCAATCGTGGAAAGAATTTCATCGCAAAACAAAGTGTCGGGATTGTTTTCGATATAGCCTTTCGGCGAAAGATCCTTTCCGGTAAAAACATCGTAATCCACCGGATAACGATCCATCCGGAAGGTCAGATTATTATTGATCGCAAGAGTATCGCCCTGATTTGCAGGATTGCCCCCGACTAGAGGAGTTTTATACTCCCAAACGATTTCATCATTTGGTGTCACTTCGAAAGAATACCCCCAGCGTCCGACATCAATCAAGGTGTTGCCATTAGGTAAAAGTTGAACACTCGAAAGCCCTGTTGAATGCATCAGGGTAGGCTCAGGATGCGTAAATGTCCAGCTAAAATCAGTTGGCAAAAATACACCGGCATCCATTTCATACGACCAATCATACATATCCCATGGCGGCACAATAATGTTTACAGTCGAAAAGTCTGCCCCAACGCGATTGTTAAAAACCACAATATTGCCAAATTCAGGATGAGAACCATCTAAAAAACGACCCGCCCAATGTGCATCATGTTGATAAAAATGTTGCTGATCATCCTCTGTCCCACTATCATAAGCCGCAGGATTTCCCCAGCGATAAAGCAAATCCCCTCCCCGGTTCCCAAATCCACCGACATGACCAGCAGCTTCTTCAGTTGTGGTTGTATGATCAATCACCCATATTTCATGAAATGTTGGAACGCTGATCATAATCTGACGTAATTCAGCATTGTAGTCAATCGAATTGGTGTGCATCCAATCAGCGCCGCCTCCATTCGTCACATAATTGAGGTTAATGAGTTCCGGATGATCGGCAACCACTCCATAATTTTCTTTTGTAGCATCGTAATCCTGGATCAGATGGTCCCAGGCATGCCATTTCCAAACTATAGAATCCAAAACCGGGTCAATCTCAATGATGTAATCGGGCCACAATTTATCCTGTGTAAGCAAAGCGGTGTCTCTCCCGGCTTGAATGGCTTCAGCTTCCGTTTTTAGCTCCCAGCTGATCATTAAAATATTTCCGTTTGGCATTGGTGCAATATCATGATGCAACCGATCCATCGAATCGTTCAATTCAAATTGCCAAATGAGGTCATTATCCCATGTGCGAAGTTCAACCATTCCACCACCTCCGCCTGCCCAAATCGGATTACCTGCTACTGAAGCAGGACGTTTTGTTTTCACCAAATTTCCATTATCCAGGATATATGCGGTATTTCCAGGGCGGAAATCGGTGCTATCTTCCCAAACATGAACGATCTCCCCGCAGTTGTTCAGCAGGAAGACATTTGGTTGATTATGCGGATAGATCAAATTGTAACCGTCAAATGATTTCATGGGATTGTAAGAAAGCAATCCCACTGTATTTTGAGCTGTAATTGGTGCTTTTAAAAAGAAGAAAAATAGAATGGCAAGTGGTAGAGTTCTGATCATTGCTTAATTATTTTTTGGATGTAAAATTGTTTTGATTCAAGGTCTGAAATCCGCAGCAAATATAAACCCGGAACCCAGTTATTCGTTTCAATTATAACTAACTGATCTGCAGATTTTCCGGTAAACAAATTTTGACCAATGAGGTTTACGATTTGAATATGAATTTGTTTTTCTGTTGCATTTTCAATGACGAGCTTATTATTAAAAGGATTTTCAACAACGCTTAAATTTTTCAAATTCTCAAAATTTGAAGCGGAAACCGGCTGTTCATAAATTTGGCAATCCGAAGGAAGTGGATTTAATTCAATTGGATCTCCCGGAGTGAGATCTTTCCCTTCAAATGCCGGAAAATCAGGAGCATAACGATAAGATCTGAAAACGCTGTTGTTATTTATAACAGTTCCTTGTGAAACTGGCCCGCTTGGACGAACAGGATTGATATAATCCCAAACTTTGTTGCCTTCAGGATCAATTTCAAAAATATGACCATCTCTTCCGACACAAATCAATGTGTTTCCGTTTGATAAACGATTAGCACCTGAAATTCTTGATGAATAAAACGCATTGCCGGGTTGCCCGTCATAAGTCCAAAAAAGTTGTGCAGGACCAAAAGGTTGACCGGTTTCGATCTGATAATTTCCTTCCGAATCAACAGGAGGGTCTATGACATCTACGGACGAGTAAAGTCCCTCCGGTCTCCCTTGTCCATTGTTATAAACCATAATTTTACCCTCATCAGGATACCCTTCAGCTACCCAATGAGCATCATGCTGACCAAAAAGTTTTTGATCTGTTGAAAGGCCTCGGTCATAGGTTTGGGGATTGCCCCAACGATACAAAATGTCTCCTCCATTCCCTGAATTTCCTCCATCACCAGTTGCAGCTTCAGCAGTAGTTGTGCTGTGGTCTATTATCCAGAACTCGTTAAACACGTGAGAATTAATGATAACCTGATCCAACTCAGCATTATAAGCTACTGCATTCAAATGAATCCAATCATGATTGGTGGAAGCGGCATAATTTATATCGATCTTTTCCGGATGATCACCAACTACTCCGTAATTGGCTTTGGATGGGTCAAAATCCTGGATCAGATGATCCCATAAATGCCATTCCCAAACGATATTGGCCTGATCGGTTCCAATCGGCTCGATTTCAACAACTCGCTCAGACCAAACTCCAGTATTGGAGACTTGCGACGGATTTCTGCCAGCCTCCACAGCTTCTGAAAATGTCCTCAATTCCCAGGCTATCAAAAGTATGTTCCCGTTTGGTAAGATTTCAACATCATGGTGATGGTGATAATCAGCCGTTGAATAGTTATAACCCCAAATCAAATCTCCATCCCAATTGTATATTTCAATCCTGCCTCCGGTCCCACCAGCCTGAAAACTACTTGAAATACGGGCTGTTCGCAATAAATTGCCGTTTTCAAGCAAATAAGCAGCCTCTCCATGTGCGTAATCGCTCGTCCATTTGTTGACGACAAAACCACAATTGTCTATCAGATAATCTGATGTCGAACCATTTGGTGAAATTAATGTGTAGCCATTTAAGGCATTCGAATCATTTAAAAACAAACCCACGGTTTGCTGAGCACTGAGAGTGCTTCCAAACACCGTTAAAAACAATAAAATTATCATTCTGTGCATTAGCGCTAAATATTTGATTTAATCACTTCAGCGAAATTATTTACAAATATCAAATGTATTCGAAAATAAAGGTAAGATAAGCAAGGTAAAGGTTGTACTTTAGGTTAAAAAAAGAAAGAATTGACACGAATAGGTCATTATCCTTTTTTTTCTTTAATCCTGAAAAGTCCCCAAGACATGACATTACCTTTTTCATTAAGCAGGAATATCAGGTTTTCGTTGTAATAAACTAAAAAACCACCTTTTGAATTTTGAACATGGCGATCCGGAGATCCATATGCGGCAATAACTTCTTCGAATGATTTTCCTATTGAAATTCCTGCAATTGTTGATTGGGAATAAGTCTCACCTGCGATTTGGATGAAGGTAAAATTTTCCTCATCGATAAAGTGGATGAATAGTGTGGATTCCTCGAGGCTTGTCGTTCCACAGTTTGTCTCTCTATTGACCTGAACTATTCTATCTACTTTCAATTCCTCTCTCAAAAGTTGTACGACTGCTTTATCCAGTGAGAATCCATGGATTTGATCTTTTTTTGAAGAAGCATTGGAAACTTTAATTTTCAGGCTCTCGATAGGTTCGTTTTTTAAAACTTTCAAGTTCATTACAGCAAGTGTATTTCCCAAATCGGCAGCTTTTTGAAAGAGAGTTTCCGCTTCTCCAAGGTTTTCCTTAAAATCAGCCAAAATACCCTGCAAAACATAGACCGCTGATTTTGTAGCCTCCCACTGAGGTTGCTCGCAAAGTTTTAATGCTTTTCGAGCAAAATATTCAGCATCTTCATAGTTATTCATTAGGGTATAAACACAAGCCATGTTTAACAATGCAATCGGGTAATTTTCATCAAGGTTGCGAGCTTTTTTGAAATAATCAATAGCTTCTGCCAAAACCTGCTGAGCCATCAGGGTCTCCATTTGACCTCTCTTACCGTTTTTAAGCCTGGATTCAACATCAATCTCCAGTGGAAAACCATATTTGCGGTATTGCTCTTCAACGAATTGCATTCCAATCAGCGTAGCAATTACGCCAACATTGTTATAAATTTCACGACTCTGAAAATCCTTGAGGATATAATCAAAATATCGTTTTGCCTGTTCGTATTGCTCAAGAGCAGTCAGATAATTGGCCATTTCAAAAACATGGACGAACCCTTGTAGTTTTTCAAGGGTTTTGGTAGCAATATCCTTTCGTTCCTGCAAGGGTGGATATCCTCTGAGCGTATCTTTCAGCCGATAGCTTTTGTACACTTTTTCTAAAAATCGCGGCATAATATCAAGCGTATGATAACCTGCTGAATAGGCTAAAAATCCGCCGAGATAATCCGATTGGGTTTCCAGTTTCAGTCGCTCTTTAAGTTTTTTGAGCTCAGTACCCGTCCCAATATCTCCATGCTCTGAAGCAAAATGTTTAGTCCATTCATGTTTTTCGTAGTAATGGATCAATTCATGACCAAGAAGTGCTGCAAGAGCATTTAGTGAATCTTTTCCAAAAGAAGCGCAAACATCGTAAGCTTTTAACTCAATCGTGATTTCTGCTTTTCTGGGTTTTGCGTAAGCGCCAAACCGTTCTGTTTTGCTTATTTTTAAAATTGGTTTTTGCATTCTGAAATCACCTCGAGCTTCGATCAGCGCTTCAAAAACTTCATTCGCCACATTGTACTGATAGGTGTCTTTGTATTTTGAGGTATTCAAAAACAATGCTTCACCACCTTGCCCCTCAGCTTTATCGATCAAGGCAAATAAAATTTCTTCCTGCTCTGTTTCCGGTTGTGCAAAAATTAGCTGTGCTAGTACAAAAAAGATAATAAGAAAGCAGGCTTTGCAAAGTTTCATTTTTCAGTTTTTAAGTACAAAAAGTGATTATCAAGATACTATTTTTCAATAAAACTCAAACTACTCTTCATTTGGATTTGATTGATTCGGGAGAGGTTACTTCCCATATTGGCTGAAATCGTAGTCATTGATCAACTTTTAAAGTGTTTTCAGTATATTTGAAAATTGAATATCGGACAAACCAAATGCACAATAAAGAAGACGATTTTTTAAAGGCGGTTAAAAATGGCGACTCAAAAGGACTTCGGGAGATTTATGAGTTGTTTTTGCCCCGAATCAGAAAACTGGTTACTTCTAATGGCGGCAGCGAAGAGGATGCTCAGGATATTTTTCAAAGTGCTATTTTGACGATTTACGAAAAGTCCCAAAATGAAAATTTTAAGCTTACCAGCAAGTTTTTCACCCTGCTTTACGGAATTTGCAGAAATCTATGGGGAAACCGTCTTCAAAAAAAATCATTTAAAGAAGTAACACTGTCGGATCATGTCAAATATAGCTCCGAAGAAAATATTGAATTCGATATAGAAAGAACAGAAGAACAGGAACTTTTTTGGGCTTCTTTCCAAAAACTAGGGGAAGATTGTCAGAAATTGTTGCGTTTGTTTTTTGACAAGGAAAAGATGGAAAAGATCGCAAAAATGATGGGCTATGGCAGTGTGAGTTATGCTAAAAAAAGAAAATTTCAATGTAAGGAAAAACTGATCGAATGGATCAAAAAAGATCGACGGTACAAAGAATTAAGCAATAAACAAAACCTCAAAAAAGAGTAGCCAGGAGATTATGGAGAAAGAGCAATTTTACAATATGATAGAGCAATATCTGGATGGATCGCTGAGTGGCGAAGCCCTTGAGGCATTCGAGCAAAGACTCCAAACGGAACCGGATTTTGTGGAAGAAGTAGCTTTGCATCGCAAATTGCAGGAGGAACTGGGTAATGCTCAAAAACGCCAGTTGAGATCCAAACTGGATGCGTTGCGAAAAGATTTTACCCAGAAAGAAGAAACTAAAGTTGTCCCGATTGACAGCAACCAAAAGTGGAAGATTATGGTTTCGGTGGCCGCCAGTTTTTTGGTACTCAGTTTGGCTTTTTGGTATTTCGTCCTGCGAGGTCCTGAAAAACCAAAAATCGTTGATGACACACCTCCGGTCAACAATGAAGATCCTACTCCTCAAAAAGAAGATCAAATCAAAGAAATCGAAGACCCTACCCGTTTGGTTGAAGACAAGACCGATCCGGAGAAAAAAACCGATCCAGTTGAAACGCCTCCACCACCTGAAAATTTGCTTGCCAACTTTGAGCCGAACCCAGAATTGGAGGATTTAATTGCTCAAAACGGCACTGTAGGAGATTTTGAATTTTCAATTGAAAAACCTGAAAAAAACAAGGCCTTTGTTTTAACGGATAATAAAATTGAAATCCAATTCAGCGGAATGCTGTCAACCTCAGCAATTGAAAATGAGAACAATCTTGAAGTGGCTATCTATAATAACGATCCGCAAAATTTCAAATCCAAAAAACGCATCGCAAAATTTCAAATCCCTTTGGAAAAAGATACCAGCGAAGATGACGAGGGCATTGCATTTATTGAAAAAGATGTTTACTATTTTGACCTTCAAAAAACGCTGACCTTAGATCCTGGTCTGTATTATTACCTGATCCAGCAAAAAGGAAATTCCACCACACTCTTCACCGGAAGATTTGAAGCTAAGCACCTGGATGAGTAGCTAGAGGTTAAATGGTTATGAGTTAGGCAGATAGAGTCATCTGAACATCCATTGCAATTATTCAGAAATCAGTAGCGACTTGTCATTTGCCAGCACCGAGAAATCATCCAAACATCTTCGCATCCACATATCAAGCCATCTACCTTCCTCCCCTTTTATGGGTAACCATTCCAATATAATCAAATAGACAGGTTGAGACTTTATTTGTTCAACACTAAAAACGAATGTCATGAAAGCCACCAAAAATTTGTTCACGATCATTATAATCAGTTTCCTGGCAACAGCTACGACTGCACAAACCGGATTACAAAAAATATTTGTGTCTTCAGTAGTCCCAAATGTATCTAATAAGGTGTCTTTTGAATTGCCTGGCAAAGTGGAGACAGGATTCTGGGATCGCAAATATATCAAAGTAGAAATCGATGTAAAAACAAATTTGAAAAACAACAGGGTGTTTAATTATCTGAATGAATCCGGGCGGTATAAAATCGAAAAAGGCTATGACGACTTCTGTTGTTTGGTTTTAAACCTTCCAAATATCAAAGACAAAATAACAGTCAATGGTAACGATTTGGAAGAGTCCTTCAAATTCAAAGTGATGATTCCCTGGGATATGGAGATCAAACAAGAGAATGATTTAACAGTTGACTACAATTTATATGGAAATGAGGGTAACCTTTCGCTAGTTGAAGAAATTAACCAATAGATTCAATCGCATGAGATCTTAGTTAGAATTAGATTTCACTGTATAACCCCGATAACCTTTTAGTTTGGAATTGTAATGCAATTATTTTCAAATCAGCGAGTTGTAACGGTCTCGCTGATTTTTTTTAATTCTAAATCCTCTATTTTGCCAAGCTTGAAAGAAATGTTATTTTTAAAAAAACTGAACCCATCACTCAAAGCGTTTTTATGAGAATAATTTTACTCTCCTTTATATATTTTTTATCACCAGTCTATTTGCCGGAAACAATTTGTATAACATAAATTTATGCAATGAAAAATCAGTTTCAAAGGTAACAAAGAATTCATGGTTTCCTTTTACCGGCACTGGCTGGAGGATAAAATGTCGATCCACCAGGCCTTTCGTCAAACGCAAGCAAGAGATAAAAGAACGTTTCCTCAATCCCTACCAGTGGGCCGGCTTTGTGTCGTTGGAGTGATCTTTATTTTTTATGATCTCATTTGAAATTGTATCTTCATTTTTATTTTAAGAATTAAACTTTAAACATGAGAAAATACATTTTCCAAATATGCTTTGTTTTAATAACTGTAAGTGCTTTTGCACAGCAAAAAGAACTCACACTTGAAGATGCTGTTTTAAAACGTTTTACCGAACTCGGACCAGACAGACTGGCTGATCTCCAATGGGTAACCAATACTTCTTTGGTCTCTTGGTTGTCGAAAGACCGCGACAAGCTCATGGTGCGAAAGCCCGGAACTAAATCCCCCATCCAGGAAACACCAATTGCTGATATCAATACCGCTTTAGGTTTGAAAATGAAAAGAATACCTTCAGTCAACTGGATCGGAAGCGGCTATTTTTATTTCAGGTCAAAAAAATCTTTTTATACTTATAGCATTTCCTCAAAAACTGGAAAAGCATTGCTCACCCTTCCTGATGACGCTTCCAATGTCGATTATCATGGAAAAGCGAACTTAGCAGCTTTCACACGAGGTCACAATCTTTATATCATCGATGGAAAAGGCAAGGAAATCATCGTAACCTCCGGCGACAATGCAAACATCGTAAGTGGGCAAGCCATTGCACGGCAGGAATTTGGAATTGTGAAAGGTACTTTTTGGTCACCAAAAGGAAATTACCTGGCTTTCTACCAAAAAGACGAAACCGATGTCGCAGATTATCCGATTTTGGATATTTCGACCACTCCGGGAAGCCTTCAGACGATTAAATATCCTATGGCCGGTCAAAAAAGTGAATATGCCAAAGTAGGTATTTATGATATAAAACAAAATCAAACCATTTATCTCAATGTTGATGGGCCAAAAGATCAATATCTGACGAATCTCGGATGGGGACCTGACGAAAAGTTTGTGTACCTCGCAGTAGTCAATCGCGATCAAAACCACATGTGGCTCAATAAATATGATGCTTCGACCGGAAAACTCGTCAAAACGCTTTTTGAAGAAAAACACCCGAAATATGTCGAACCTGAAACCCCGGTTTGGTTCTTACCAGACAATCCAAATGAGTTTTACTGGATGAGCGAGCGCGATGGTTTTATGCATGTTTACCATTATAATACGGGGGGACAGTTTTTAGGTCAAGTCACCAAAGGAGACTGGGTCGTTCAGCAAATTTTAGGCTTTGACGGAAGTGGTAAGAAACTAATCGTCCAGGGAACTGACGAAAGTGGATTGAATTCTTTGGCTTACTGCGTAAACCCCAAAAACGGTAAGATGGAACCAATTTCCAAACAAAACGGAAGGCATAGTTTCAAATTAAGTTCGAACGGAAAAGAACTGATCGATTCTTGGTCCAATTTGGAAAACCCTTACGTTGTAGATGTCATCAATTTAAAAGGTAAAAAAATAGAAAATTTGCTGACCGCAAAAAATCCTTTGGCGGATCACAAAATCGGAACAACGGAATTGGTACAAGTTAAAGCAAAAGACGGAACAACGCTTCATGCCCGAATGATCAAACCCAGTGATTTTGACGCATCCAAAAAGTATAAAGTGTTGGTTTATGTTTACGGAGGACCACACGCCCAGATGGTGAGCAATCGCTGGCTGGCCGGCGCACCACTTTGGATGCATTACATGGCAGAGCAGGGGTATATCATTTTTACCTTGGATAATCGCGGGTCAGCCAATCGTGGCTTTGATTTTGAAAATGTCATCCATCGGCAATTGGGAACTTTGGAGATTGAAGACCAGTTGGCAGGCGTGGGTTATTTAAAATCTTTACCTTACATTGATGTCAATCGAATGGCTGTACATGGCTGGAGCTATGGTGGTTTTATGACTACTTCTTTGATGTTGCGAACTCCGGAAACTTTCCAGGTGGGCGTTGCAGGCGGCCCTGTAACTGATTGGAAATATTATGAAGTCATGTACGGTGAACGCTACATGGATCGCCCAGAAGAGAATCCTGAAGGGTATAAAACTTCCAGTTTGATGAATTATGTAAAAAACCTGAAAGGTGATCTATTGCTGATTCACGGGACTTCCGATCCTATTGTTGTAATGCAGCATAATTTCTCTTTGGTTAGAGCATTTGTCAATGAAGGCATTCAAATCGATTTCTTTCCATATCCCATGCATCCACACAATGTGCGAGGCAAAGATAGAGTGCACTTGATGAGAAAGGTGTTGGATTATGTAGATGAAAGTCTAAATAATCCTTAAATTGGGGAGTAACCTTTCTTTTAAACGACAAATAAATCTTTGGGTCTCTGCTTCACTATGTCGCACTGAAAAGCTAAAACCATCTTTTTTTAACCCAAAATTCAAAATTATGAAGATTCCCTTATTTAACCCCAAATGGTATTTGACCATTATGTCTTTATTTTTTCTATTAACTTTCGCTCTGCAGCCTCACACCTTAAATGCCCAAAAGATTTCAAAAGATGAAAGTAAATGCACTGAAAACATTGTCGGATTCGTGGATGGTTATGTGATTTTTAACTGCAACAAAAAAGTTAAGGGAGCTAAAGATTGTAAAGGTTGTGAAGTCACACCAGATGATTGTGGTTGCGCAGCAAAAAAGTTTAAAGGAGCCAAAGGATGTATTGATGGATGTGGAAATGTTTACAAAATTACTGCTAAGGCTGATGCAATCGATGATCCGGTTGCCGAAAACGAAACAGGCGATCCCTCCTTTCACTTTCTTGCAGGAGAAACCAACTGTCGATTACAAAGTGAGTTTGGAACGTTCGTCATGTCAGCAAGAAGCGGTGAAAAAGAAGTTAAAGACCTTACCTTGTCAGCAGAAGGAGACACTGACCATGCTCGTTGGGATTTTAAAGCCGTTGAAGACGGTAATCATTTTAAGGGATTTTATATCCTGACCCGCGAAGACAACCCCAGAGCTTTGATGGCTGACGGAACCAATTTGTCCCTCAGAAAGCTGGAAACAATGGATGGAAAAATGCATGAAAAAGCACATTGGAATTTTTTCATTAATGGAAAAGATGAAGACGGAAACACAAATTACAACCTGCGTCCTCAACAAAATCCCGATAAGTTGGTGCTTGCTGCGGATGGGGAAAATAACAAGCTGATTTTGATAGGTAAAAAATCTAAAAATCCAGATACTTTGGTTGCAAAAGGAAATGAAAAGAGCGTTATCCGTCCGGAAAAGAAAGCGAAAAACTGGAATTGTGAATGCATATTCTAAGCAATTAGTTTTTCCTCAAGATTAAAATTAAACTTTATAAATCTAATTTTAAAAGGTCGCTTTTCAGCGGCCTTTTTTGATTCCTGGAAGATTTTGAAAATGGAGGATTTTTTATTGAAAATAATTTTAATCAAAAAAACTCGTTTTACTGAAAAAATGTACAATGAGAACTATTCTGGTATTCACCTTTTTTTCAATTCTAAACTTTTTACCTCATCAAATTTTCGCTCAGGTCAAACACTTTCAAGGTAGTTGGACCAAGATCGGAACTACTTATGTTTTTGAATTTGATTTGTATCTCAACCATAGAGATAATAATGTGGTGACCGGTCATTTTGACTGGAAAGTGGTGCGTTTTGACGAAAAGTCTCCACAAAGCAGAGATTACTACAAACCGAAATTGGGAAAAACAGCAAAAGAATTTGTTCGAGGGACTTACAATCCCACAACCAAAGAGTATTTTCTAAAAGGCTATAAAAAGGATGACCCTAATTGGATCATATCAACGGATGAGTACCGACTGAAACTGGATGAATATGACGATATTAGTGGTAAAACCAAATCAAATAACACCTGGAAAGGAAGGATTAACGGCAATGCCGTAAAAAAGGAAACAGCATAAACACAAACCTACATTTTGTGATTGAAAATGCTCCATCGAACGAGCTTGCCATCAGCATCGATCTGGAAAATAATTTTGGCATCTTCATAGATCATCCAGCTCCCATGCCCCAACTCAACGTAAGTGTCCGGTTCATTGTATTTCTCTTTAATATCTTTTAAGGTATCATTGATTTTAATCCCCAGCGTCGTTTTTCCTTTATAATCCAAATCAGCCAGATGAAAGGAAGAATATCGTTCCCTTGATCCTTCTTTGGCATGATTGGTCATCAGTTTGGAATCATCCAGATTTTTGACGGCAAAAACGATGGTACTCTTTTTTGTTTTTAAAACAGTATCCTTTATATTTTTTTTATTAATGGTGATCGTATCTATCATGGCATTGTCAATGATTTCTTTTTTGGCAGCCCCTTTCGGTACAAACCCTAATAATGGTTCTTTTTCAATTTCATTCAAAATATCATAATTGATTTTTGCCAGGTGATTTTCTGGAGACAATTCTAAAGCTTCTTTAAAAAACCGGTTTGCCTCATCTTTATTCCCCTTTAAAGCTTCAATAATACCATTCGCAGTATAAGTGTCTGTCAATGTTTTTTTCCATTGATCAGGATTTGCCTTGGCCAATCGTTTAGCGATAAGCACCTCTGCCGTAGCAATGGCATATTCTTCCGCAGCAACATCCTCGTCATCAGCATGGAGTCCTAATAGTGCGTGAACGCAGCTTTTGTTGAGGTGGGAAATGGGATAGTCATCATCCAGGCTGCTGGCTTTTTCAAAATTTTCGATGGCAAACAATAGTTTCTGTCGTTCATTGTCTTTGAGACCTTTGGAGCCTTTGGACAACCGACTGATTGCATCTAACTCCACCGGAAAAGCATATTTCACTTTTTGTTTATTTGCTTTTTCTAAAAATGAAAGCGTGTACAAAACGCCTATGTTATTATATATTTCACGGCTTTTGAATTGTTTTAAAACTTTATTGTAGTAAAGAATAGCATCATCATATTCATTTAAAACGATAAGCAGGTTGCCCATTTCATAAAGGTCAATCAAATCCCTTAACTTTTTTTCAGAATTGACCGCAATTTGCTTGCGTTCTTCTAAAGACGGATAACTTTTTGGATTCGGCGGAAGACGAAAATCTGTATAGGTCTTGTCTAGCAACTGCGGAGCAATGCCAAAGGTCTGGTAACCGGAAAGATAGGAAAGAAAACCTCCTTCAAGGTCAGCCATTTTTTCGTTTTCAGTAGAAGTGAAATAGCGCATTCTTTTTTTAATGATCGTAAGCAAGCTGTCTTTTTTACTTTCCGGAAGCGTTTTTTCCAATTGTTTGAACAACTTATCCTCTTTCAAACTTTTTTCATAATCCCAGGCATAATGATTCGTTACATTGTGCTTGCCTGTCAAATGAGCCAACTCATGCCCTAAATAAACAGCTAAAGCATTAAGAGAATCCTTTCCAAATGCAGTACAGAGATCATAAGCAGCTTCTTCCAGGTAAATGGCTCCTTTCCCATAATAAATCATTGCCATTCTGAAGCGCGGATTCGGAAGTTTTTTTCTTAAGTAGAAGAAAGGTTTTTCAGACCTTATAATCCCTAAGGACCTTTTTAATTGGTTAAAAACTTTGGTTGCGGTTTCTACTTTATAAGCTGGAACTTCATCGGAATTGGGTTCCGCTATTTCCTTTTCGTGATGGTAGTTTGAAGTTGGAATATTGACAAAAGAGAAGATGCTTGTCAACAATAAAACTACAAACAGGGTTTTGCTTGTATTCATTTCAGGGTTATTGCTTTGAGTGAAAACGATTGACTATCAGCTTATTAAAGATAACGAATTATTTTTAAAACAGATAAAAAAAGGAACAGTTCGTTATAAAAATTTCATACTTTAAAATAATCAAATGTTTTGAGTAACCTTCCCCAAATTCACCAAATACAATTCATTAGGCTTGATGGTAAATTTGCCTTAAAAGTAAAATTGCTATCTTTAAAAAAGGATGGCCTATAATTTTTATATCATCGGAAAAACCTTATGAAAAATTTAATATTTGTTTTGAGTTTCATTTTTGGAATTAGCACTTCGAATTTTGCGCAAATAATGGGTTCAAAGTCTGACACACGAGTCCTGGTGATAGGTATTTCGAATTATCAGGACGAGAAAATCACCGACCTCAAATTTGCACACAAAGATGCTGAAGCATTTGCCACCTACATGAAAAGTGAAGCCGGCGGCTCCCTTGCAGATGATAAAATAATGGTATTAAAAAACGAAGAAGCTACTACTGCCCAGATATACAGTGCTTTGGATTGGCTTTTGGAGGAAAGCCAAAATAAAGACAAGGTCATTATTTATTTTTCGGGTCACGGAGATGTTGAAACCAAAACGATTCGCCAGCGCGGTTATCTTTTAGCACACGATACACCATCGAATAACTACAGAGTTGGAGCTGTACGTCTGGAAGACCTGAACGACGTTTTGGCAACACTTGCCCAGGTAAACGAAGCACAGATTACTTTGATCACGGACGCCTGCCATTCCGGCAATCTCGCCGGCAGCAGTATCAACGGGACTCAAGCAACAGCAACTGCTTTGACTACTCAATTTGCCAATGAAGTTAAGATCATGTCCTGTCAGCCAAATGAATTATCTCTCGAAGGAATTGAATGGGGCAATGGCCGCGGAGTTTTTTCCTACCATCTGATCGAAGGTATGATTGGCCTGGCGGATTCAAATGATGACGGGTTGGTAAATCTTAAGGAAATTGAACGTTACCTGGAAGATAATGTATCCGAAGAAGTAAAACCTCACAGCCAGTCGCCAATGACAGTCGGCGATAAAAATACCCGGATCGCGATTGTTGATGAGGGTACTTTGGAAAACTTAAAATTGATAAAATCAGAACAGCAACTAGATTTGGCAACTATTGCATCCAAAGGCTCAAATGTCGAATCAACCGTTGAAAATGATACGAATGCTATCGAATTATTTGCTGATTTTACAGTTGCACTTGAAAACAAATATTTTTTACCTTCTGACAATGATGGTTCCAGAAAAGCAGGTAAATCTGCCAGTGAACTTTATGATATCCTTTCCAAAGAAAAAACGCTTCAGCCAGTCCACAATATCATGAAACGCGATTTTGCCGCAGCTTTGCAGGATGAAGCGCAGCAAGCGATTATAGCCTACCTTAACACGGATGCCGAAGAAATGGAAGAACGCTGGAAAAACTATGGTGCAAAATACAACAATAACCCGAAGTATCTTTCAAAAGCTGCGGGATTGCTTGGCAATCAGCATTATATGTACGATCAGTTATTGGCAAAACAGTATTACTTTGAAGGATTGATTGATCGATTAAAAGCTGAACAAAATTCAGATAAAGCTTTATACGATCAGGCTTATCAAAAGGTCAAAAAAGCGTTGAGTTATGATGACCAGGCGGCTTATGTTTACAATGAACTGGGACTGATCAAACAAGGCCAGCGAAACTTTAAAATAGCTCGAAATTTCTATGATACCGCGATGATGATCGCTCCAACCTGGGTGCTCCCTTCCAATAATTTATGCCACCTTTACAAGATTTTGCATCAATATGATAAAGCCGAAAGTTTTGGAAAAAAAGCCATTGAATTAAAACCGGATTATTTTCAAGCGTATTACAACCTTGGATTAGTTTACGAAGGCAAAAAAGATTTTGAACAGGCAAAATTGATGTACAAAAAAGCCATTGAAATTAAGCCGGATTACAAGAAAGCTTTAGTCAATTTGGGAAGGCTGTATTATAAAGAAAAATCATATGACCAGGCAGCACCATTATTTCAGAAGGTGATCCAGTTAGATTCGACCTATTACTTAGGATGGTATTATATGGGTTTAAACCATTTGGACAATAAAGCCTACGAAAAAGCAGCGGTTCATTTTAAAAAAGCATACGATTTACACCCAAATAATCACGAGATTTGCGACAATTTGGGTTATGCCTATTATAAGACAAAGCAATATGATCAGGCTGAGACTTATTATTTGAAAGCACAGGCTCTGAATACCTCTTTTGAGCAAGTGTACAAAGAATTAAACTGGCTCTATATAAAAACAAAAGAATGGGAAAAAGCTGAAAACAACCTTTTGAATTGGCTCAAAATCAATCCGGATCGCGCTTTGAGTTATTATGACCTGGCTTGTTTTAAATCTATCCAGGGCAACATCGACAAAGGTCTTGAATATTTGGAAAAATCCTTTCAAAAAGGATATGAGGACCTGAATAATATTAAATCAGATCCTCATATTGAAAGTCTTCGAAAAACTGATGACTTTCAGAATTTACTGAAACAGTATTTTTCTGATTAAGCTTCTATGAGTTTCAAATAAATCATTTTAAAACTTCATCGGCGAGTGCCTTGAGACCGTGCTTGGTCAAAAACCTAGCATACATTTTTTTGATGGTTTGATTATCCGCAAATTCATTCAACCCTTGTTTGTATTTTTCATTTGCAGCGTAAAGCATATTTTCTTTTTGAAGGGCATGGGCTTCGCGCAGCAATTTTAACCATGGATCTGAATAAGAATATTCCCTGTCCGATAACATTCCCCGAACGACTTCCATGTCCTGGTCTTTATTCCCAAAAGTTATTGCTACTTTTTCTGATTTAATAGCTGGATCCAAAACATCTTCTACCTGCCAGGAGTACTCTACGTTTTCAGCTAAAGTCAGTTGAGAAACATCTAGAGTAAAGCTGTTATTTTTGGTCATTGCTGATAAAACAGGTTTTTCATCAGTTCCTTTAAAGAGGTTTACCCTGAATCCCTCATCACCACTGATACCTGCCCAACTGATAGTGATCGCCTCTTTCGGGACAATTCCGCCAATTGGCATTATGGCATTAAAAAACTCACGGGTTCCCCAGCCAGATCCACCAGTCGTGTCTCCATGAGATGCTCCACTATCCCTGTCATCATCACCATCACCGCCAGTATCTCCAAAACCGCTGGAAGCACCTAATTCCATCATAAAGTCATCGGCAGGTGGGCTATTAGCATCTCCAGAATCAGCTAACTTTTTAGCTTCATTTTTTAGACTGTAAGTTCCTTTTTTGTTTAAAACAACAGTTTGGGATTTCCAGGATAGTTTAAGCTGCGATTTTTTACTTAAAGTCAATGTTCCTTTTTCAGGGAGGATCATACCTGAAACGACTTCTTGTGTATTTGATTTTTCATCGCCAAGATATTTGGCGGTTCCTTTAACATGCATTACTACAAAAGGCGAAGAGGCACTTGAATCTCCAAAATCAAAATCCTGTGCCTGAATGCTTGGGATGCTGAAAATCAATAAAATGGTTAAATAAATTGCTTTTTTCATGATGAAGGGTTTTAAAATTGAATTCAATTAGCTTTGTAAAAAAGTTATTTTTTGATTTGTTCGATGGCTTCCTGAGTCAGGTTTTGTCTAACCAAAAAAGTTGCGAAGAGTTTCTTAACCAACAGATTATCAGGCTCTTGGGTTCTTAAATCGTTGTATCGGCAATATGCATCGTAAATAAAATCTTCCTGCTCCATGACAACTGCTTCCATCCACTTCTTTTCAAAATTTCCGGCTTTTTTATAATCGCTCACTTTTTCGGCCTTTCGAATGATCGTTTCATTAGCATTTGGGATATATTGAAAAGTTTTCAATTCAGATTTGGTCTGTTCTCCATCTTCTATTTCCTCTCCCTCCTCTTCAACAAACCAATCATAAGATTCTTCGGACAGAAAAACCAGTTGACTAAAATCCAAAGTAATACTGGTATCCCTGGTAATTGCCTTGAAAACCAAAGTTTCTTTTTCGGAATGATAAATATTGAAATGATAAAAAGCAGGTGAGTTTTTTGATCGATGCCACTGAAAAGTGACAATATCAATCCCAATTTTTCCATCAGCAGGCATGATAATTTGAGTCGTTGACTCCTCCAACGAAAAACCCTGAACACCGCCTTCGACCGCCAGAATTTGTTCGCCATATTCATTAAGCGCATCTTTGTCATCGGAGCTGTACAATCCTTCACTGATGAAGTTCCAGAATCGTCGTGCGAATCCTAAATTTGATGAATTATCTTTTTTTCCGAAAACGGAGTTTAAATTATAGGTACCTTCTTTTTCAAAGGAAGTGAGTTTGCCATTGTACAACAAGTCCACTTTAGCTTCTTTCGGCAAGAAGATAGTCCCGGAGTTAGCTATTTTATCGCCGGGAATTAGCCGTTCTTTTGCAATAGAATTATCTTTTGAATATTCAATTTGTCCTTTTACACTCACAACAATAACAGTTGATTGTTGTGCTTTTAAGGAAAAGCCGATCAACAAAAAAACGAAAACGGCGAAAACGTTAATTTTCATTTGATGGATTTAGGTTTGAGCAAAAAGGTGCAGTATCAACTTAGATTTGATGAGAAAATAGAAAGTTACCTTTAATTTCATCAAATAATTCAAAAGTGTTGAAGAGCTTTGATTCTTTGCCTTATAAAACTTTCGTAAATCATTACAAAATCATAAATCAGCAACAAAGCCAAAATCCCTTTACCAAAATCTATTCGGATTTTAAAGTAATGAAAAAGTATAGAAATCAATAAAAATACAAGCACAAATTCCAAAATTTGAACGATCCGTGTGATCCCGTGAAAAGGCTCGGGAAAGCGTTTGTATATCCAAAAAATGAAAAGTACATTGGCATAACTAAAAATGATTTCCAAAATATGAGCTACC
>JANQFJ010000006.1 GCA_028277915.1 Saprospiraceae bacterium | reverse complement strand
ACCATCGGATCTGTTGAAGTATTTGAATCAAAAATTGAGGCAGCAAAAGAAAAATACCAGCTGGAATCTGTTGTCCCAATCAATTATGTCAATCGCAGAAACTGGCTAACCGATATATTTTCATGGCTTTTACCTTTGATAATTTTAATAGCTATTTGGGTATTTATTTTCAGAAGAATGAGCCCTGGCGGAAGAGGTGGTTTTAATCCATTTGATTTTGGTAAGTCCAAACCTACCTTATTCGATGCCAGCAATGTGAGCCAATTGAGTTTTAAGGATGTAGCTGGTCTTGAAGAGGCAAAAGTAGAGATAAAGGAAATTGTCAATTTTTTAAAGAATCCTGAATTTTATAATCGTCTGGGTGCAAAAATTCCCAAAGGCGTAATGCTGGTTGGGCCCCCCGGTACCGGAAAAACACTTTTAGCAAAAGCCGTAGCAGGAGAAGCTAAGGTTCCATTTTTCCATATGTCGGGATCTGAATTCGTTGAGATGTTTGTTGGAGTTGGAGCATCAAGGGTTCGGGATTTATTTAAAAAAGCTAAAGAGAAGGCCCCAAGTATCATCTTTATCGACGAAATCGACGCCATCGGAAGGATCAGAGGAGGAGCGCTGTCTATGCGATCCAATGACGAACGAGAAAGCACCTTGAATCAGTTACTTACGGAAATGGATGGCTTTGATACCAATTCGGGTGTAATTGTTCTGGCTGCTACCAACAGGGCTGATATTTTAGACCGTGCCTTACTTCGGCCCGGACGTTTTGACCGGCATATTTACTTAGAGTTGCCGGATTTAAATGAACGAAAAGCCATATTTAAAGTTCATTTGCGGCCACTGGTTTTAGCGGATAACATTGATGTTGAATTGCTGGCCGCTCAAACCCCCGGCTTCTCGGGTGCAGATATCGCGAATATTTGTAACGAAGCAGCATTAATTGCTGCGCGCCAGCAAAAAGACAAAGTGGAAATGGCTGATTTTATGAGTGCAACGGATCGGATTATTGGAGGTTTAGAGAAAAAAAGTAAAATTATTTCACCGGAAGAAAAAAAACGAATCGCTTATCACGAAGCAGGGCATGCGACCACCAGTTGGTATTTGGAGCATGCAGATACTCTGATGAAAGTAACCATAGTACCTCGTGGAAAATCTCTTGGGGCAGCTTGGTATTTGCCGGAAGAACACTTATTGTACACTAAAGCGCAGTTTTTAGATCGTCTGACATTTGCTTTGGGAGGGCGTGCAGCTGAAGAAGTCGTTTTTGGTGAGGTATCTTCAGGTGCTTTGGATGATCTCGAAAAAGTAACTAAACAAGCTTATACAATGGTTGCCTATTACGGCTTGGACGAAAAAATTGGCAACATTAGTTATTATGACAGCACGGGGCAGTATGAGCAATCTATCCACCGGCCATACAGTGAAGCCACTGCTCGGATGATCGACCAGGAAGTCAGGATATTGGTTGAAAAAGCCTATAAACGAGCAAAAGAGTTGCTTGTCAAACACCGGTCTGAACTTGAAAAACTAGCTAATCTTTTATTAGAAAAAGAAGTGGTGATAAAAGCCGATTTAAAGGAAATATTCGGAGAACGGCCCAAAAAATCACCTTCACCCGATCCAAAAGATTCTTCAATTGACCATAAAAAAAATTCAGCATGAACTCATTGATTAAAAACAATGGACTTTTTCATTGGCTGGCAAGACTATGTGGAATGGCAATAGTGATTTTTTTTGCCCTGTTTGCGACGGCTCCTCCTTTTGGATTTATGCAGTTGATCCCTTCTTTATTTGTTGTCTTCGTCCTCATCCTCGCCTGGGAAAATGACTTTATCGGGTTTGTCGGATTTATGGTTCTGGGTATTGTTGCAACATTTTTCTTTTCTACTTATAAAGTAATGCTTAATTTTCTATTGATATCATTTCCGCTATTTGTTGTAAGTGCATTTTATTTAAAATGTTATATTGATGGCAAAAACAAAATATCAACAACATGAAAAAAATATCAAGAATATTGTTTCCCACAGATTTTTCCGAAAATGCCCAAAATGCATTTCAGCATGCCTTGATTTTTGCTGATAAAATGAGTGCATCGATAGTGGTATTGCATGCCGTTTTTCCGGAAAGAGCCCCTTTGGATGTCCCTGTCGTAGCTGTCCAACCAACAATTCAAAGAGTTGAAACTGCAAAAGAAGTTCATAAACAGTTTCTTGATTATTGTATTACTAAAGCAAAAGAAATTCACAAATTCGATAATGAAATAGATGTTTCCACAATGGTTGAAGTTGGTACTTTGACCAATACTGTGATTGAAAATGTACACAGTAAGGGAATTGATCTGATCATCATGGGAGTAAGGGCAAAACACAACATTTTTGAAAAAATATTTGGCTCTGCCAGTAGTAGTATTATTTCGAATGCACCTTGTCACGTCATGGTTATCCCGGAAGGTATGTCTGTCGGTGAGATCAATTCAGTGGGTTTTGCAACTGACCTTTTGAAGTCGGATCCGCAGCACATTCTGGAAGTTGACAAACTTTTAAAACCTTTTCGACCTTCGATAAAATGTATCCACATCCAAACCAGTAAAAGGGAAAAAACACAAATGAAATTTGAAGAAATGGTGCAATTCTTTAAAGAGGAGCGGCCTGGTTTACACATCAGTTTTTATCAATTGGAAGGCCTTGATCCCGTTCAGAGATTGAATAAGTTCATAGCAAGTTGGGATGTGGATTTATTAGTGATGTTTGCACCGCACCGCGGAATGTGGGAGCATCTCATCTTTGTCAGTAATACCCAAAAAATGGCTTTTAACAGCCAGGTACCTTTGTTGATCCTGAAAGATCAACATTGATGAATTTCATGATGTCAGGTTCAGAAATATATTTTCTGAAAGTTTATTGCCTGCCTTTTTTTCTTTTGCTAGCTGTTGGTGCATTTTTAGAAATAAATCTATGATCTTCCACAAACTGGAGTAAATCCAAAGAGCTAAGAACACCCACCAATTCCTTTTCGTGAGTGACCACTAAATGGTGGATATTATGATTGCGCATTATTCGAGCAGCAATATGAATACCTGAGTATTTCGGCACTGTCAATACCTGTTTTGACATCACCTTGTTCACCGTAGTGTCATTGGAAATTCTTTCGATAAAATCATTAATTGTAAGTATCCCTACTACTTTGTTTTCACCATCGACTATTGGTAAAGAATGGACTTTGTTTTTCTGCATTATTTCTTTGGCATGACCAACTGTTTGGCGCTCGTGGGTAGAAATAACAGGAGTTACCATTACCTCTTCAACTTTAACATTCATATTAGGTATTTTTAAGGATTAGGAAGCATGAGTATCTGGGTTGATAAAACACCAAAATACATATGTCTATTTTTACAAATGGTGACAATTATCATCTTCTCAAATGAGATTTGTTAGTTTCAATATTTTAGTGATTCATTAGGTTTGTATAAGCTTTGCTATTCATTGGAAAGCTATAATTTGTTGGGCTGACAGGTGTTTTCAAGTTGATGTTATTCCTCCTTTGTATCCAAAATATCAGACCATGGGATCAGAAAAAGTTAGCATTTTAAAAGACAGCGAATCTCGTATTAATTTTACCAAACATTTATTAAAAGATGTCGAAGCATTGGAGATAATGCTAGAAAAAGGAATGTTTGAGAAGGGCATTCAACGTATTGGTGCCGAACAGGAGCTTTGCTTTGTGAATCGCAAAAGTTGGTTGCCTGCACCTGTTGCAATGGAAGTATTGGATGTTTTGAAAGACGAGCATTATACAACGGAATATCTGAAATTCAATCTCGAAATCAATCTCGATCCGCATGTTTTTACGGGTGATTGCTTTTCGATATTGGAAAAAGATCTCGATTTTTATCTCAAAAAAGCTGAAAATGCAGCCAACCAGTTTGATGCACATATCATCCAGGTTGGTGTCCTTCCAACCATCCGAAGGAGTGATATTACTTTCGAAAACCTGACTCCCCTCAAGAGATACAGGGCACTAACTGAAAAATTGCGTGAGCTGAGAGGTAGTGATTTTGAGTTTAGGATCGAAGGTACCGATGAGTTGATTACAAAAGACCAAACAACTTTGTTTGAGGGCTGTACTACCAGCTTCCAGGTTCATTTTCAAGTTGATGCAGATGAATTTGCTACTGCTTACAACTGGGCGCAGGCTGTCCTGGCACCTGTAATGGCAGTCGCAACCAATTCGCCGATTTTTTTAGGTAAAAGACTTTGGAGGGAATCCAGGATTGCATTATTCCAGCAATCCATTGACACCCGAAAAGAATCAGAATCATTTCGAGAAGAAAGCGCCAGGGTTTGCTTTGGGAATGAATGGTTGAAAAGCTCTGTGTTGGATTATTACCAGGACAATATTTCAAGATTCCAGCTTTTATTGAAAACCAATCAATACGAAGACCCGCTCGAAATGATTGAAAAAGGACTTGCTCCCAAACTCAGAGCATTGAATGTGCACAGTGGTACAGTTTACAAATGGAACAGAGCCTGCTACGGGGTCACTGATGGCAAGCCACATATGCGAATTGAAAACAGGGTTTTTCCTTCCGGACCTTCGAGTATTGACCAGATCGCCAATGCTGCACTTTGGATTGGCATTATGAATGGCATGCCTGCTAAGTATGCCAATATCTCCCAAAACATGGAGTTTGATCATGCAAAAAGTAACTTTTTGAAAGCAGCAAAACTAGGCATGGGTGCCAGTTTCAAATGGGTCAACGGAAAAGAAATTTCGTCGGTAGACCTTCTTAAAAATGAATTACTGCCAATATCAAGAGCCGGTCTCGAAAAAGCTAACATTGACAAAAAAGACATTGATCGTTTTTTAGGTATTATAGAAGAACGTATCAATACCAGCATATCAGGATCACAATGGCAATTGGATTCTTTTAATAAACTTCGAAAAGAAGGCTCAAAAGATGAAGCTATCGTGGCTACAACTGCGGCTTTATTCCAACGACAACAGGATAATATTCCTGTCCATGACTGGAGCCTCGCTAAGTTGAGCGACGCCGGAGACTGGAGAAACCGGTATAAATACGTCAGCCAAATCATGAGTACAGACCTGTTTACTGTCAGGCATGATGATTTGCTTGATTTTGTATCAAATATTATGAATTGGCGAAAAATCAGACACATTCCTGTTGAAAACGAAAAAGGCCAACTAGTTGGTCTGATCACTTCCCGAAACCTGATCAAATACCTTAGTAAAAGAAATCGGGATGTAGAATCCGTTGAAAGCATTATGACAAAAAACCCCGTGACAGTTTCTCCTGACACTTCAGTTTTGGAAGCTTTGCGGTTGATGCTTGATTTTAACATCGGGTATTTGCTCGTCTTGCGGGACACCCGTCTCGTGGGAATCATCACCGAACATGATTTGGTGAAAATTACAGCTCGGTTGTTGGAGGAGGAAACTAATCGTTAAAAATTAAACATGAAAATACTCCTAAAAACAGCTGTTTTATCAATTATTTTTTTTCAAAATGGACTTTTTGCGCAAGATTCGATATTTCAAAAGGAACATCGTGTTAGCTTCCAACCGCAGTTCTTTCAAATAAAAGAAGCAGCCAATTACGGATTGGTATTCAATGGTTTAAATCTTATTGTTGGTTATGAATACACCAAAATGACCGAACAGAGATTTTTCAGCTATAAGGCTGATCTTGGGTTTGGAGCCAATTTTAACAAGGGAGTTGGACTCAATTGGCATTTCAAACCGGTTGACCTATTTTACGGTTTTGAAATCGTGGAAAAGGTTCAAAAAAAACTTCATCTTGGTCCCTATCTTGGAGTTAATTATCGTTGGCAGGTGTATCCGGAATTGCAAAGCGGTCATATGTTCTGGTTTTCGATCATAGACATGGGACCTAAAGTAGTTTATCGATTGCCCTTTGGAAACAAACATTTTCGAATTGCTTTTTCCAATTCCGTTGTAGGATTCGCTGCCAGGCCCGTTCCAGCAACAGAAACACATTTCTATTCCCTTCAATTTTCTGATTTTTTCTCGAATGCTCATAAAAACTTAAAACTTGGTTCTTACGATATTTTCAATCACACCAGTTTTGAATTGGAATGGTT
>JANQFJ010000264.1 GCA_028277915.1 Saprospiraceae bacterium | reverse complement strand
TCAAAAAATGACCATTCCACAAAAAAATATGTTGAAATGAGCTATCGAAATAATGTTCTATCCAATTATAAATTAATGCTCCTTCTGCAAGGAACAGCGCAATATAAGTTAGAAATTCATATTGGATAATGCTAAAACGGCGTGAAATATAAAATAGCACCAAAGCCTCTGATAACCACAAAACCGGAATAGTATCCCCTTCAAATTGAACCGGAATTGCAATTGTGACAAAAGTTATGAAAAATCCCAAAAGAACATAAAATAGTTTTCTGTCCGCCCATTTTCGATATATCCAGAAGCTGAAAAGTAGGTGGATCAATCCATTTCCAATGGTGAATAACCCTTGGAAGTTCTCCAGGTTGGCGATTTTTAAAAAATCCATACCTATTCCATAAAAAATGAAAGCATTGATTGTCAATAAAACTATATTTCCGACTGGAACTTGCTCATTTGAAAAGAATTGATGACCAATAAATGCAGCATAGAATATTGTAAAATATAAGCTTAAAAAAAGCCAGCCAATTAAATTATCGACAGGATAGGAATAATCGCTAAACCACCAAAAAACAAAAATCAACCAACTCAAAATGAAGGCGGAATAAATAAGCCCTTTCCAAAGTTTCTTTATTGATAATGATAAAATCCCGGTATTGATAACTGCCAGATAAGACAATAAAAGCCTATAATCACCTGTCGAATCGCTCAACAAAAATGGAACTGCATAAGCCCCTACCAAGCCTAATAATCCAATGATTTGTAAATTATAAATCACAGCAGCAATAACCGTCACAATAGTAAAAACCACCATCAAGACAAAAGTGGTCGCATGTGGCAACAATGGAGGTTCAAAAAATACATTTCCGCTATAAGTCGTGAAATATAATACAGTCATTCCGCCGCTGAAAAGAACAGCGCTGTAAGTTTTGTATTTTGATTTTAGAAAATACCCAATACATACCAATGAAAGTCCAGCAACAAAACTAATGATCAGACGAACAAGAGGAGAAAAAATACTATTATCGATTGCGTATTTCGCAAAAAGACCAAGGCCAAAAATCAAAATTACAATTCCAATTTTGTTGATTAGGTTACCACCAATAAACTGTTCGATGCGAGACTTCCTGGAAACGGTAGGAGGCCTTGAAGGTGATTTTATTTCTGTAGGTTTAATAGTTTCTTGATCATAAGTAGTAGAGGGTGCTTCCACCGAGTCAAGTGTCTCTTTGAGGCTTTTATTTTCTTTTATGGTAAGTTGTTTGCTTTCCAGGGTCAACTTTGACAATTCATTTTGTAAATCCTCGATTTGAAATTGTAGAGATTTTATCTCAGCACTATTTTTTTCATGCAATCGCTGAAGCTTTTTCAACCTCTCGGTCATCAGTTTTAGCTTTTCTTGTATCGTCATTAATTTAAACGATTTAATGCAGTGCAGAAAAATTACTTCAAATCACAGGTTAATCCAATTTTTAGGTGCAAGCCTTTCAATTTTCAAATATACTTTCTCTAATGAAATGTACAAAGAATTGTTAAATGTTGGAGTATGTCAATTTCTTTTTTTATGAAGAAGCATTTAGAAGTAGAAATCATTTTAAATAAAAAAAACCCTGTCAATTGTCATTGACAGGGACAAAACAAAAAACAAACACTATGAACAAACACTATTTTTTTTCAGAGAAATAACCCCCGATAAATCGGGGGTTTTAATTGAAACATATAAAAAACACTCTACCCTTTCATTCAATAGTCTCACTGGAAATTTGACAAAAAGCTGTCTTTCCATTCTACCGGCAAGCCGGAGCAGAGAACTTATTGAGGGGTTGGAGGATTTTTCGAGTCTAAATTTTAATTTTTCAAGGAGGGATAAATTCGTAGCTGAAGAGGAAGTATCCTTAAAAAAAATTCCCCCGACGCTGCCGGGGGACAAAACAAAAAACAAAAACTATGAACAAACATTCACCCTATAATATAATTATGGGTATTTTTTAAATTCGTTATTCGCTAACAATGAAACGATTATGCGTCATTGAGGTTACGATTTAGGATGATTTTTTAACCTATATCATCCAAATCACTTTTTTAAGAATCAATTATGCTGCCATTTTTTTTGGAATGACTTACAACTCTTAAAGTTTTGTGACTTCATTCTGGGAGGAGGCATTCAAAATGCTTTGTTAAATCTTCAGAGATTTTTTTTCACTGAACCGAAACATCACATTTTATTCATATCAGATCTGCAAATGCCTTTAATTAAAGGCTAACTATTCAAATCATTTTCAAGATAGGATAATCAGTTTTTTTTGTAAATCCAAAGTTTTCAAGCATTGTGACATCAAAAATCTAATTAAATTAAATATATTTTTATGTGATTTCAACAAAACCATTGATTGGCAGTTCTTTATTCTTCATTCAAGAAAATAAACACAGATTTGGCAGTTTGAATAAAAACCATTAATTATAAAGTAAAAATCCAAATTATGCAGTACCCAAATCTTTTCAAATCAGTTTTTATTCTCCTCACCTTAATATTTTTTGGATGCTCAAATGAGCAGAATGAACCAAAAGAAAGCAACCATTTAGGTGAAATCCATTTCCAGGTAACCGGCGATTTCGAGGCGCAGCCTTTTTTCGAAGAAGGTCTGCTACTTTTACATAGTTTTGAATTTGAAGATGCTCGTGCAGCTTTTGTGAAAGCTCAAGAATTGGATTCCACTTTTGCCATGGCCTATTGGGGGGAAGCACTAACGTACAATCGACCTTTGTGGCGTTCACAGGACTATCAAAAAGGAAAAGCTGTTTTAGATTCGATAGGTCCAAAAATTGAGGCAATTCTTTCAGAAAAATGTACCGATGTTGAGCGGGATTTGTGGCATTCATTGAAATTTCTTTATGCCGAAGAAGGAGATAAAAACACCAGGGATAAAGCCTATTCGGAATATTTAGGAGAACTGAATGAAAAGTATCCAAACAATCATGAAGTTGCTGCATTATACGCACTTTCTGTCCTCGGAGCTGTCCCTGTTGGGAGAGACGAAAAAGAATATGAAAAAGGAGCGATAATCGCAAAAGGAATTCTTGAAGAAAACCCAAAACATCCGGGTGCTTTACATTATTTGATCCACTCTTATGACGACCCTACACATGCAAAATTAGCCCTGAATGCAGCTCACAATTATTCGAAAGTAGCCCCTGACGCAGCGCATGCGCTGCACATGCCTTCTCATATTTTTGTTGCATTGGGAATGTGGGACGAGGTTGTAAAATCCAATATTGCATCGTGGGAAGCCAGTGTAAATCGAATGCATAGGAAAAATCTCGATAATGATGCCCAAAGCTACCATGCATTTCATTGGTTGCTTTACGGATACCTTGAAAAGGGAAAATTTGATGAAGCCAGAAAAATCCTGGAGGATATGGTTGTTTTTACTGATACACTTCCTTCAAAAGATGCCCGTAGTTATTTAGTTCGAATGAAGGGTAATTATTTAGTTGAAACAGGTGATTGGGAGAGCGAAATCGCTGATATTGAAGTTGATCTCGACGAGTTAAACATTGTTTCAAATGCTACCTATTCTTTTATAAACGGTATGATAGCTTTTGTAAATAAAGATCTTTCAAATCTAAAAGAAATCATTAAAACAATGGAAGACAATCGCGGAAATGCAGGAATGTTTGTTGCTGATGGTGGTTCCACAATGTGCGGTTCAAGCTCAAGATATGAACCCAATCAGCTAGACATTGATCAGGCGCATATATTTGAAATGGAATTGCATGCTTTGGAGGCACAATTGCAAAACGACATTTCTTCCACTGAAAAATGGTTGAAAGCAGCTTGCGATTTGCAGGGAAAGATAAGTTATTCATACGGACCGCCTGTAATTATTAAACCTACTTTTGAATTATACGCCGAATGGCTTCTTGAACAAAATCGACCAAAAGAAGCTTTGACTCAATTTGAAAAAGCCTGGGATAGAGGCCCAAATCGTCCGGCTATTCTAATCGGAAAAATAAAAGCTTATCAAATGATTGGTGACCAAGAAAACCTCAAAAAATCTATGAATGAACTGGCGAATACATGGAAAGACGCTGACCCTAAAATCAAGAGTAAATCACCTTTAAAAGAAAAACAGTTTTCAGAAAAAACCATTTAGAACCAATGCTTTGAAAAATTGAAATACCTCTGGTTTCCTAAAAGCCAGAGGTATTCTCTAATTAAACAAATTTGTCCTTTTCTTAATTAAAAACTCTTTTCATGGCCATGTTTAAGCGGTAAAACAACCAATACATCACCGGCACCACCACTAAGGTCAGGAATGTTGCGAAAACCAACCCGTAAATAACTGTCCATGACATCGTACCCCAAAATACAGCGTTGTCACCGCCGACAAAAAGCTGCGGATCAAGCCTTGAAATGAATGTAAAGAAGTTGAAATTAAATCCTATCGCCATAGGTATCAGACCTAAAACAGTTGTAATCGCTGTCAACAATACGGGGCGCAAACGCGTTCCTCCACCTTCGATGATTGCGCTTTTCACATCTTCACGGGACAACTGCCTGATATCTTCAACACCGAGTTGCTGTTGTTTTCGTTTTACCAATAAATTCACATAATCTACCAACACTATTGCATTGTTCACTACAATCCCAGCGAGCGAAATAATACCCACTCCGGTCATTACGATTTCGATATCCATATTGTTGAAAACATAACCGAGGAACACTCCAATGGTACTGAATAGCACAGAAAGTATAATAATAAACGGAGCCGTAATACTATTAAATTGAGCGACCAGAATCAGAAAAATCGCAAAAAGTGCTACTGAAAATGCAGTACTTAAAAAGTCCATCTGATCTGCCATCTCCTCCTGTTCACCGGTAAAAGTATAGGTATATCCATCCGGCATGGTATAATCAGCAAGTAACTCCTTGAGTTCCATAACAATTTCGTTTCCATTGAATCCATCCAAAACATTAGAGTAGATCGTGATCATACGTTCCTGATCCTTCCTGTTAATTGAACTGTAGGTAGAGGAATAACTCAAATTCGCCACTGTCGAAATAGGCACCTGACTGATTCGTCCATCTGCGGGACTTCTGAACGTAATTTTTTGGTTTAAAAGCCCTTCTTTACTATACCTGTACCGGTCTGCTAATCGAAGATTGATCGGATATTCGTCTTCTCCCTGCTTAAACTTAGAAATTTCTTTCCCAAATACTGAAGTACGAATGGCATCAGCTATTCCGTATGTTGAAATTTGAAAAGTCCGAGCGGATTCACGATCAATGTGAACAATCATTTCTGGCTTTCCGATACTAACATCAGCTTTGAGTTCTTCTATCCCACCAATGCTTTTACTGTTTATAAAAGCAATTAAATTTTCAGACATAATCGCCAAAGTATCGATTTCATCTCCACGAAGTTCAATATTGATTGGCTTGCCCTGAGGAGGACCGGATTGCTCCCGATCTACAACAATTTTTACTCCTGCATACCCTTTTACAGCCTGTCGAATTGCTTCCATTGCATCGACGGTTGACAAATCGCCCCTTTTATCGGAAGGTATATAGGTGACTGTCAAACGAGCTTTATTTGGAGATGCTCCAAAGGATGGTCCAGCATTTGGATCACTTGTATTTTCACCGATTTGAGACAACATAGCCTCAGTGATTTTGGTATAAGGTTTCATCACTTCTTCAATCTTCACTTCAATTTCCTTCAAGATTCGATTCGTTGATTCAATATCTTTTCCCATTGGCAATTCAACAAAAGCGTTTACATACAACGGATCAGTTTCAGGAAATAATTCAACCTTGGGAGCATTACTCACCAAAAGCCCTATTGCAAAAAACAGCAATAAAAATGTTCCTCCAAAAACGATGAGAGGATTAAACCGGTGTAATGCTTTTGTAATAAACCAGTTGTATGCTGTTTCTAATCTTGGTAATACTTGCTTCTGGAACCCAATAGATGCCCCTCTAAGGACAAATACATTTAATAAGGTTATCAAAAATGCAACTACAAAAAGATTTCTGATCCATTGTGCTCCAGACAAATGTCCCAATATTGCAATCAATAGCATAATTCCTGCTCCAATCATCACATTCCTTCTTTTTCTTTTTCGGGCAACTACATCATCCAGCCTTTCATCAACTTTCATGTATTTGGAGGTAAAAACGGGATTGATGACCAAAGCAACAAAGAGAGATGAGGACAAAACAATGATCAGTGTGATTGGCATATATTTCATAAAACTCCCCATGATGCCCGGCCAGAACGCCAAAGGCACAAAAGCTGCCAGCGTCGTCATGGTAGAAGCAATGATCGGAAGTGCCACTTCACCGGTTCCATATTTCGCAGCTTGCACACCTGTATATCCTCGTTGCATATAACGATAGATATTTTCAACGACAACTATCGCATTATCAACGAGCATTCCTAATGCTAAAATCAGCGAGAAAAGCACCATCATGTTGAGGCTGTATCCCAGAACATTAATGACCAAAATCCCCATCAACATAGACAATGGAATGGCTAATCCTACGAATAATGAATTTCTAATTCCAAGAAAAAAAAGCAAAACTAAAATCACAAGAATCATCCCTGAGATGATGCTGTTTTCGAGGTTGGTTACGAGATTACGTGTTTGGATACTCTGATCATTGAAAATAGTGACCTCTATATCGTCCGGAAAAACTTTTTGTTTTGCCTCTTCAACTTTGGCTTTAATTTTATCAGAAGCATCCAATAAGTTTTCCCCTCCTCTTTTAATGACATCCAATGAAATAACAGGCAACCTATTTGCCCGAGCAATGCTGGTTTTTTCTTTTTCTCCAAAGGTAACTTTAGCAATGTCCCGCAAATATATCGGTGCATTATTTTCGTTTTTAACGATCATATTTTTCAAATCCGTCGCATCTTCAAACTCCCCTAAAACCCGAATTGAGCTTCGAAATTCATTGTTCAAAATTTCTCCACCAGACATATTTAGGTTTTCAGAACGAACCGCATTTTCGATATCACCAAAACTCACCTCCATGGATTGCATTCGTAGCAAATCCACTTCGATTTTCATTTCGCGTTCCAAAGCTCCCTTCAAATCCACTTTGGAAATCTCCTTAAGTTCCTCGATTTCATCTTCAAGATACTCAGCATATTTACGGAGCTGATCATTTGAGTAGTCTCCAGAGATATTTACAGACATGATCGGAATCTCTGAAAGGTTGATTTCGAGTACTTCCGGATCACTGTCGAGATCATTGGGCAGTTCAGATTTTGCTTTATCAACGGCATCTTTTACCTTTCGAACTGCAGCATCCATTTCGACGTCAGTGTCAAATTCACAAGTGATAATTGAAAAATCCTGCAAAGAAGAAGATTTCATTTTTTTCAACTCTGATATTGACCCCAATTCCTTTTCAAGTGGGCGCGTAATCAGGTTTTCAATATCTTCTGCGGAGTTTCCAAAATATGGTGTGTTGACATAAACTTCGGGCCAGTCGATCTCCGGGAATGACTCTTTTGGCATGCTATTGTAGCCGCCAATCCCAAATAAGATGATCATAAAAGTGAGTAAAAATATACTCGTTCGATTGTCAACAGCGAAGGAAGTCAAGCCAAATTCCCTCAAGCCTTTTTTAACTATTTCAGAAATTTTAGCCATTGGTTTTCTCATTTGTTTGGTTAACAATTTTGATTAATTCATTATTGGCCAGACCTCTTGCTCCAGTGACGATTATTTCCTCTCCACTTTCCAGTCCGGAAGTAATAATGATATTACCTTCGTAACTTTCTCCTGTTTCAACGATTACCTTCTTAGCATAAGCCCCTTCATCATTTTCATCTTTCACGAAAACATACGATCTGCCGCTCACTTCCTGTTGCACTAATTCTATCGGGATGATAATGACATCATTCTGAGTGTTGTCATTGATTAGCATAACAGCGAGCAAATTTGGTTTTAACATCCTGCTTTGATTCGGAAGATCGATTTCTACTGTAAAGGTTCTGTTTGAAGGATTAATCGTACGACCGATAAGGGTCACTCTTGACTGAAATTCTTTTTCTATAGCAGGAAATTGAACAGTGACTAGCTCCCCTTTTTTGATCTTATTCAAATATGATTCAGGGACATCTGCCACTACTTTTACTTTTTGAGTGTTTAAAATCTGAACTATTGGGGCACCTGGTCCTGCTAATTCGCCTGTTTTCAAAAAGACATGGTCAACCACACCACTGATTGGCGCATAAACTTTTGATTTGGATAGTTGGTGTTTAATTGTTTCTAGGCTTTTTTCGAGTCTTTCTTTGTTGTTTTTTGCTTCCAAAAATTGCATTTCGGAACCGACATTTTGATCCCAAAGTCTTTTTTGACGTTCGAAAACCGTTTTGGCTAAATCCAGAGAAGTCTCAAGTTCTGCAATTTGTTTATTAACTGATTCGAGATCCGTTTTAGCAATGAGTTGCCCTCTATTTACATTTTGCCCTTCTTTAACAGCTACATTGAGCAATCGTCCACCAATTTCACTACTGGCTATCACAACGTCATCTGATTTAACTGTGGCCTGAATGGAAGCAAAACTTTTAAAATCAGATTTGGCCACTTTTTGAGTGGTGACCAAAGCGCGATTGACTTCTTTGGATGGTTCTAATTTTTCAATTTTTGCAGTTATTGAATCCAACTCTTTATTGAGTTTTTTTATTTCAGCTTTTTTCGTTTTGAATGCAGCTTTCAAAGAAGCCAAGTCTTCAGGATTTTCCTCTACTCCACATCCTATAAATAACAAAGCAATTGTAAACACGGGGATAAAATATTTCATTTGAGTATGTTTAAGATGGTTAAATTTAAATTTGATAATATAATGTGATCATAGTTTTTAGTTTGTGGTTTGTGGTTTTAACCAAGAACTACAAACTAAAAACTTCATACTAACACTACTTTCCCAACGCTTTATCCAAAGCCATTTTTGCAACTAACAGATTGTACCGGGCTTGAATATAATTGGATTGCGAATCAAACAAACTTTGCTCCGCCTGGTTAATCTCAATGCTTGAACCAACGCCTTCACGGTATTTTATTTGTGTAGTTTCATAAATTCTTTCTGCCAATTCGACATTTTTTTGCTGGCTTTGCCATCTTTCAATAGCGCTGATATAATCAGTCCTGGCATTTTGTACTTCCAGCGTGATTGCTCTTTCCAATTCGATCTGTTTGTTCACAACATTGCCGAGATTAAGGCGAGCGCGACTCACTTTTGCCTTTTTTTCAAGGCCATCAAATATCGGCACTTTCAATGACAGCCCTACAAAAGAATTGTTTGTCCAAATCGGATCATTGATAATATCATCGCCCTGCGCCACTGCCTGATAGGAAGCAAATGCTGAAAGACTCGGATAATAACCGGCTTTGTTTATCGTCACATTCATTTCGTTGAGTTCCTTGCTGAGCTTTAAAACCCTATATTCCGGCTTTTGTTCGTATTTGATGTCAGCTGTGAGTTCTTCATCAGTAGCCAGCTCAAATAAGTTATCCATGTTATCCACTGCAACTATATTCTGATCCATGGGATACCCCATCTGGAATTTCAAAACATTGTAGATCAATGAAGCCTGACGATTTAAATTTTCCAACTCAGTGGCCAGATTTGTAAGTGTCAGGTCCAAGCGATCCACATCCAATTGCTCAACAAATCCTTCGTCATAAAGGGCTTTGGTCTCTTTTCTCAATTTTTCAATATTGCTGATATTTTTTTTAATCGTTTCGATATTTTCCTGAATGATTAGCGCCGGAAGATAGGCTTCGATTATTTGGTATTTTATATCAAAACGCTGCTGCTTGAGCTGTTCTCCGGAAAATACTTTAAACTGTTTGGCGGCTTTGAGTCCTGTGAGATAAGTAAAATCAAAAAGCAAGGTCCGTGCTTCCAAGCCTGCTGTTAAATTATTGCGCGTTCCAAATTTGATCTTTGTAAATCCCCCCGGAGGAGCAGTTGGATCGAGAAATTCGTTGGGGATCAATGATACCGGCAAAGCCAGTGCATAATTCCAGTCAACTGACATATTTAATCTTGGAACACCGATAGAGCGTTGTTCCACAATTTGCTGAGAAGCATCTTCCACGTTCAAGATGGAGTTTTTGATGGAAATGTTGTTTTTCATCGCATAATCAATGGCCTCTGCTAAGCTTATTTCATTTGTTTCCTGGGCATTAAGTTGAATAAAAATCACACAACTTAAAAATGTTGTCAGAAGGTATTTCATAATTGATTTTTAGTATGTTTTTCTAATAATTTCAAGCCTTTCGGAGAGGCTATTCCATGAATGTGATAATCGATATATTCTTTAAAAAGTGTTTCCTTATTATATTCACTAAGCGGAAAAAGTTCTTCATCAACGACCAGTGAAGTCTTGGCAACATACAATTTCGCTACAATATCGGCATCGATGTCATCGCGGTATATCCCCTGTTTGATTCCGTTTTCAATATTTTCTTTGATGACATTGTAAATATGCTTATGAGAAAATTTTTCCATCAAATTCCAGCAAGGGCGGTAATGCTTTTGAAGGTCAAAAGCCATACTAGGAGGCGTCTGCCTCAAGAGTTGGATGACATGCTTGGCAATCATCAACATCTCTTCAATTGCGTCTTTGGTAAGTTTTCGAATGGCAGTGAGCGCCATTTTTTCATTGTAGATATGCTGGCGGATGATTTTTTCAATGAGGTCGGCTTTGTTGTCCACATATTGATAGAGCGTCTTTTTTGACATTCCCAGCTCTCGGGCGATATCGTCCATCGTAATGCTCTTGATGCCATACCGCAAAAACAGCAACATCGACTGCTCTATAATTCTTTCCTTTACTTCCATTAATTGAGTATTAATTTGCCTGAAGGCGCAAAGATACACCCCTAAAACGTCGGAAACAATTTTTGGTTCAAAAGTTTCCTTCGTTTTTAGTGTTTTTTGATGAACCAGTTTGGTGAATGGATAAAAGTCAAATTATTGTAGATAAAAAAGCTGCTTTTTGGGCTTGGTTTATTCTTCATTTTTTTCAAAATCCTTCAAAAACCGATCGTAATCACTTAAAGTATCGAGGTCCAATTTCCCTCCTGGAAAATCAATAAAAGCCACTTCATTTTTATCTGCAAATTGTTGAATTATTTTTTTAGCTCCTTTGTCACCAGTCAAGGATTCAAGCTCCTGAAAAATGGACTGATCAATTAATGTTGGAACACCAATAGTTTTTGCATATTTTGAAGCGATGATTTTTTTTCCGGTTTGTTGATATAATTTTACAATTTTGGCTAACAAACTTGCTTCGACTTTTGGTTGATCGGCGAGCAATATTATAACTGCCTGAATTTCAGGATTTAGTTTTTGAATTTCTTTAATCCCGGTTGCGATGGAGGTTCCAATACCTTTTTCCCAGTTTTGGTTTAAAACAGGAAATACTTCAAATGTGGAAAGTTCATTTTTCACCTTTTCAAAATCACTTCCTAAAACGACAATGACTGGGGCAAAAGCTGATGTCTTTTTTACAATTTTTACAACATACTGAATCAATGAATTTTCACCAATTTTGAGAAGCTGCTTTGGTCGTCCCATCCGCCGGGAAGCACCAGCCGCTAATATGATGACACCAATCTCAGGCATGATCTAATACCGGTATAAAACTTTCAGGATTTGCAATTGCCAAAGGGACTTTCAAATGATTGGGACAAGTCTCTAAACTCAGCAAAGCACCATTTTCAACGTAGGGGAATATCTCATCGTAACGCCTTGATTCAGCCATATTGATGCGACGATTGACATGAGCCCGATTAATCTGATCCGGCGAGGTCAAACCAGCTGCTGCCATCAATTCAACAAAACTTTCCACCGTCTCACGTTGATAATGAGCGACTCGTTCTGTTTTATCAGCAACTTTCAACCCCCTTATCAATTCAGGGTCTTGTGTCGTTACGCCAGTCGGGCAAGTATTGTTATTGCACTCCATTGCCTGGATGCATCCGATAGCAAATAGCATGGCACGAGCGCCGTAACAGGCATCCGCTCCCAAAGCAATAGCGCGAAACAAATGAAATCCAGTGATAATTTTTCCGGAGGCAAATATTTTTATGTCCTTTTTTAAATCAAAACCAACCAATGCGTCATAAACAAAAGCTAATCCGTCCTTGAAAGGCATTCCAACAGAATTGCTGAACTCCAAAGGTGCTGCACCAGTACCTCCCTCACCGCCATCCACTGCTATAAAATCAGGCCGAATACCCGTTTCGACCATAGCTTTGCATATGGCAAAAAATTCACTTTTGTTCCCTACGCACAGCTTAAACCCAACTGGTTTTCCTCCGGATAATTCTCGTAACTTAACGATGAATTCCAACAAACCAATTGGAGTGGAAAAAGCAGTATGAAAAGGTGGAGACAATACATCAACACCAGGTTTCACATTTCGTATCTTTGATATTTCTTTTGTATTCTTTTTAGCTGGCAAGATTCCACCATGACCTGGTTTAGCTCCCTGAGAAAGTTTGAGCTCGATCATTTTGACATTATCGGCAGCTGTTCTTTCCGCAAAAAGTTCAGGAGAAAAACTACCATTTTCTGCACGGCAACCAAAATAGCCAGTTCCGATTTGGTAGATCAAATCCCCTCCGGGTTCATTGTGGTAGGGGCTGATGCCACCTTCTCCGGTATTGTGTGCAAAACCACCTATCTTTGCTCCTCCGTTTAAGGACAACACCGCTCTGTTGCTCAAAGAACCAAAACTCATTGCTGAGACATTAAAAATGCTAGCACTGTATGGTTTTTTACAATCCGGACTGCCTACCAAAACCCGAGGATTGTGGTTCATTTTGTGAGAATCCAAAGCTGCTATCGAGTGATTCATCCATTCATATCCTTCCGCATTAACATCAAGGACCGTCCCGAAAGGATGTGTATCCAGTACCTGCTTCGCCCTTTGATAGACAATCGAGCGGAACACTCTGCTGATCGGGCGTCCATTCGTTTCAGACTCTATAAAGTATTGATACAATTTAGGGCGCAATTCTTCCATCATGTATCTTCCTCTTCCCAGGATCGGAAAATTCCGCATGATAGCATGTTTGGACTGAAACATATCATAATACCCCAGTAATATTATTGGAGCAAACAGTAACATCCACCACCAGATCGGCGGCCACCAATAGTGTCCAACTAAACTGACAATTAGCACGA
>JANQFJ010000204.1 GCA_028277915.1 Saprospiraceae bacterium | reverse complement strand
GTGAAAGGACTTTGCTCAATTTTGAACTCTTGGCCAGTCATGTCAATGAGGGTGAAGCTTTGACGACAAAACTCAACTTGCTCAGCCAGTTTAAAACAGCGGTAGAAGTAAAGCTGGGCAGGCGATTTAGTTTTTTCGCAGGGCCGAATTTTAATGTGATGTTGTCTGATTTGTACGATCCCGATGCGGACAAATATGGAAGTTCAATTGTCCCGTACACGATTTATAGAAATGATAAAATTGGAACAAATCATTCCGATATAACAATGTGGATCGGTTTTGATGCAGGTATGCGGTTTTAATAAATAAAAAATATCTAATGCCTTGATTTATAGGAAAATAACTCTATTCGACTTTAGTTTTTAACAACCTTTTTCTTGCCAGACATAAAGAAAAACACAACGGATAGCCAATCAAGCTTCAGGTTATTCTTATGTCTGAATTTTGATGGAAATTTTAAAATTATTAAAAATAAAACTTTAAAAAATGAAAAACTGGATATTAACCTTAGCGCTATTTTTAGGTGGCATGACCCTTTATGGCCAATCTCATGAAACGCTTTTTGGAAAATCAAGAATTATTGGAGCCTTTGGTTCTCCTATTGTGGAATACAATTTTGCCCAGGATGACACCCAGGTTTCTGTAGGTGGAGGTGGTGCTTTAATCGTTGGCGATTTTTTCTTTGGAGGATATGGAATGGGATCTACCAACCACACCAGGATTAATGATGTCGATCCTTTCAAAGTTGATTTGGGCCATGGTGGTTTTTGGGTCGGCGGAACTTATCCATCACACAAATTGATACATCTGTTTTCAAGTGTAAAAGTTGGTTGGGGAGCTGTTAACATCAAATTTTTTGATGACAATGTCCGTGTCGATGATAATGTTTTTGTGCTGGAACCGGAATTAGGCTTTGAATTAAATATTTTCAGATGGTTTAGAATTGCTGCAACTGGCCATTATCGATGGGTAGATGGAATCAATCCATCTGTTTCCGGTATTGATGAGAATTTTTATAACGGTTTTGGAGCCAATTTAACTTTCCGCCTGGGAGGTTTTGGGAACAACTGGAAAAGATGGGATGATTAAGGATTTTTTTAAATAATTACTTTTTCGGATTGCGAGAATCCATTTTTAGGAAGACTTTTTGCTCTTTCTGAAAACGAAAGCTGCACGCTTTTGTAATACAATACTTTTTTATACAAACAATACTTGAGGTAATACGCTGATTAACAGTTAGTTAATTTAAAATGCAACCGAATGAGAACTTTTTTAATTGTGGCCTGGAGTCTTGGATTTTTCTTTTTTTCGAATTTTAATATAGCTCAAACGCACACTCAAACAGTCAAAGGAACGGTCATGGATAAAGATTCCAAAATGCCGTTGATAGGAGCGAACGTATTTGTAAAATCACTTTCAGAACCTGTCGGTACCAGCACTGATGTGGATGGTTCTTTTAGAATAAATGATATTCCGATAGGAAGACACAATATTGAAATCAGCTATATTGGCTACGAACCAATGGTTTTAAATTCGATAATGCTTACTTCCGGAAAAGAATTATTTTTAGATATCGAATTGATAGAATCTGCTTTGAGCTTGGAAGCAGCTGTGATCGTTGCTGAATATGATAAAACAAAGACGATCAACGATATGTCAACAGTGAGTGCGCGATCTTTTTCTGTTGAAGAAACCAGTCGTTATGCAGCGAGTTATTATGATCCTGCACGGATGGCTCAAAACTATGCCGGAGTAACGATTTCTGGAGGTAACGGTGATTTGTACAATGAGATTATCGTTCGCGGGAACTCACCTCGAGGGGTACTCTGGCGTCTTGAAGGAATTGAAATCCCAAACCCCAACCACTTTGGATCACTTGGCAACTCTGGAGGTGCTGTCAGTATGTTGAGCAGCAGTACATTGAGTAACTCAGATTTTTATACCGCAGCTTTTCCTTCGGAATTTGGAAATGCGCTTTCCGGCGTTTTTGATCTCAATATGAGAAGCGGAAACAGCGATAAACGCGAGTATTCTTTTATGCTTGGAGCCTTGGGAATAGAAGCTGCGGCTGAAGGCCCATTTAGTAAAAAGTCCAGTGCATCTTATTTGATAAATTATCGCTACTCTACACTCGCGGCAATGAGTGCAGTGGGGCTTAATCCAGTTGGAGATATATTGCCGGAGTATCAGGATTTGTCTTTTAAAATAAAAGTTCCAACTAAAAAAGCAGGTGTCTTTAGTTTATTTGGCCTTGCAGGAAAAAATCGTGCATATTATCAACCAGCATCGGATTCTTTAAGTTGGGAGAGTAAAGATGACAAATGGGGTTTTGAAGAACGACAAAAAGTTGCAACCATTGGTTTATCTCACAAATTGATTCTTTCAGGGAACAGTTACCTGAAAACAGTTTTGGCGGGTTCTTACAATCGATACGAAGATGATGATTATTGGTTGGATAGCGAAAATGATTATCGAAAAGTCATTGACCAGTTTTCGACTTTTGACGACAAAATTCTTCGGCTGACGAGTACTTATACCAACAAGATCAATGCTAAAAACACATTCCGGGGAGGAGTGATTTTAAGCCAAATGGATTTTGATTTTAGGTATAATGAAATTGATGATGATACTTTGCGAACTTTTCTGGACAATAAAGGAAGCGCACAATTGATTCAGGCTTTTAGTCATTGGAAATACCGCATGGGTGAAAACTGGACGCTCAATACAGGGTTGCATTACACGTTGTTTACTTTGAACAATAATTTTTCAATCGAACCAAGAGCAGGAATTCAATGGCAGTTTTCATCAAAACAAACACTGAGTGCTGCTCTGGGATTACATAGCAAACCGGAGCATGTATCGTTTTATTTTATTGAAGGGACTTTGCAGGGAGGTGATCGAATTTCTCCAAATAAAGACCTTGATTTGACCAAATCTCTACATGCTGTTTTGGGTTACGATCATATGCTTGGCACCAATCTGAGACTCAAAACGGAACTGTATTACCAGCATCTTTACGATGTTCCGATTGATAAGGAAGTTGGTTCAAAAGGTTCGATAATCAATGCTCAGGACATTTGGGACATAATTGGTTCGACAGAAGCTGTAAACGACGGGAAAGCAAGAAATTATGGAATTGATCTGACTCTTGAAAAATTCTTTTCCAATAATTATTATTTTTTAGTTACAGGTTCACTTTTCCAATCAAAATATACACCACAAGATGGCGTAGAGTACAACACGCGGTACAATTCCAATTTTCAATTGAATCTTTTAGGTGGTAAAGAATTTAAGGTAGGAAAAAAGAAAAATAATATCATAGGTTTAAACGGAAAAATTCTGGTCGCTGGTGGAAATCGATTGACACCTATTGATTTTGAAGAATCCGTGATTAAAGAAAAAACGGTTTTTGACGAAGAAAGGATATTTAGTGAAAAAGCAGACACCTATTTCAGGTTAGATTTTGGTGTGAGTTATAGAATAAATTCTCCAAAAATGACACACACAATAATGCTTGATATCCAGAATATTACAAATCAAAAAAATGTTTACTTAGAAGTTTATGATAGTGATAAAAACGCGATTAAACCCTATTATCAAACCGGATTCTTTCCAAATTTTAATTACCGAATCGAATTTTAAAAAAAATCAATACCGCATAGGGGGGAATGTTGTTTTAGTGCATCTTATGATAGGAGAAGGGATGCGGTAAGAAGGGAATGCGTGGTAGAGACTTAATTGCTCAATGAATCTAATAACTATTAACCAAATAACCCATAACCCATAACCCATAATTACTGACCATTTTAAAATCATTTATAAAACAAAAAAGTTATGAACAAAATCAATAGTTTATTAATCCTATTATTAACATTACTTACGATTACCAGTTGTCATATTGATGATGACAACGGCTTCTTTAACTGTATCAGAGGTGAAGGGAATGTTGTCACGCAAGAAATCACTGTTCCCGATTTTACAGGGGTAAAGTTGGAAATCGCAGCTGATGTTTACATCACCCAGGGAGATGACTATAGTGTGATCGTCACCGGGCAACAAAATATCATTGATGAATTGGAGCGCGATGTGCAGAATGGAAGATGGGAAATAGAATTTGACGGATGTGTCAAAAACTACAGCGAGTTGACCATTTTTATTGAAATGCCTTTGGTTGATTATCTTTCGATTTCGGGTTCGGGAACGATCTATGGCGAAAATACTTTATATGTTGACGAGATCGATCTTAAAATTTCCGGCTCAGGTGATATTATTTTTGATCTCAACGCTTATAAAATAGATGCCAAAGTTTCCGGCTCCGGGAAAATGAAACTGAGCGGTGAAGCTGAAATTGCAAACTACAAAATTTCCGGTTCGGGAGATTACCACAATTTCCAACTTGAAACTTTAGTGACAGAAGTTAATATATCCGGTTCAGGTAATGCCGAAGTTTTTGTGGAAGATTATCTGGAGGTTGATATTACTGGTAGTGGCGATGTATACTACAAGGGCTATCCAACCCTCGATGTCAGGATTACTGGCTCCGGAAATGTCATAGATGCCAATTAAAAAAGACTTTGATTAGTTGATGAGAACTGTAGCGGAGGTTTTTCAATTGTTTGAATGACCTCCAGCTACTGTTTAGTAAATTAGTCAGTCATTTGTTCTTCACTTGGAAGATTTGTTGAAGCCACGCAGTCTATTTTCCAATCCGTTCCATATTTTTTGTAAATAGCTACCCAGGAAAAAACGGTAGATTCCTGAATTTCCTTTCCTTCATCATTTTTGTATTTGTTAATGACTTCTTTTTCGACAATCGTATAGGCGATTGAACCATCATCAGAAAATCGAATCACAGGTGGTTTAATGTCATCCCATTTGACAAATTCTACTTTATTAAAATAATCTTGAAATCTGACGGTATTTTCTTCGACACTGGGAGAAGATACCACTCCCCGGTTTACAGAAATGTGATTTTCAGAAAGGAGATTTGCAAATTCAGTGGCCTTTTTTTGAAAGTGAAATTCCTTTTGTAATTGATGCAATCCGAGGATTTCCTGAGTTGCTTTTTCTTTATCAAAAATCTTTGGAGACTGGTTACTGGTACAGGAAAACAACATTAAAAAGGTGAAAAGTAGAATGGCTTTCATTTTTTAATTTTAAAATTACTTTTTTCAATTAACAATTCAGCTTTTTAGTCGGATGTGCTTTAAAATTGGTCTATAATTTATAGCAAAAATTCATAGAATAGGCATTGATTAAAAAAGTGTCATGACAATTAATTTTCATGCGTAAATTATTGAAATCCAGATTTTAATAAAATTTATTAATTAAGTTTTGTAAAATAGCCCTTTTTAGGTATTGAGACAGAGCCTCATTACGTATATTTTTGTGATACATTCTCCAAAGTGTAATCTCCCACTATTCCCCTGTTATTTATTCTCCCACTTTTTTTAATAAACACAATTATTCCCATGAGTACCAAAACTACACTTAAAGTGCCTGTTTCAGGCTTTGTTTTTCTTTTATTTACTCTCCTTTTTTGGCTTTCCAGCACTTCATTCGCCATGGCAAATGGCGGCGGAGATTGCGATAATGAAATTACTATATCAGGTAATGCAAAAAAGATAACAGCAAACTACGGAGTTAGTTATGCCTGGAAAATTAAAGGTCTTGCAGATAACAAAGGCGCAAAATTCTTTGACAATCATGACAAATTGATTGTCAAGCTGGCGGATGAAGTACCTGCTGGTGAAAAGATCATTGTCACTATGAAAAGAAGAGACTATTACAGCTCTTTTTCAGGTCCGGCCAGAGTAAAAGTTTACGAATCAAAGGACGGATACAATTTTACTTACAACAAAACTTTGATCACGGAAGTGAAGAGTTACTACGTTGAAAAGATGTTTACTTTGGATGGAGATGCCAAGTTTATAAAATTGGTAAATGCTTCATCATACAACGATGGATCACCAGATTTTCTGGTTGATGCATTAAGTTATTCTTTCACTTTTTGCAACGATCATTGCCCAGATGGCCCTGAGCCAGGAACACCTTGCGACGACAACAACTCCAGTACGATCAACGATGTGATCAACGATAATTGTGAATGTGAAGGAGAAACAATTTCCGGAGGTACATTCACCGTTTGTTCACAGATCGACGAAAGCGAGGACGATGCTGAAGAAGATATGGATACAGGCAATGTTTCTACTACTAGTGGTGATTTAGAGTTGGTGTATGATAATAGTAATGGATACCAATCAGTTGGGATGCGATTCAAGGGACTGAATATTCCGCAAGGAGCTATTATTCAGAGTGCTTTTATACAATTTACAGCTGACGCTACGGTTGATGTTGATCCATGTAACTTAAATATTTATGGTGAAGCTAGTGATGATGCTACAGCATTTTCAGCTACACCTTACAATATTAGTTCTCGTCCAAAAACCAGTGCTTATGTTACTTGGTCACCAGAAGATTGGACAGAAATTGGAGATAATGACGAGGAACAGCAAACTGATGATATCTCAACAGTGATACAAGAAGTTGTGAATCGCGGTGGATATTCTGAAAATAGTGCTATTGCGATCATTATCGACGGTATTGAAGGAAAACGTACCGCAGAATCATATGACGGGTCTGATTCTCATGCACCAATTCTCTGCATCACTTATCAAACTATAGCGGGATGCCACGATAGTGACAATGATGGTGTTTGTAATGAGGATGATCTATGCGAAGGTTTTGATGATAATATTGATGTGGATAATGACGGAATTCCGGATGGATGTGATGATTGTCTAAACGAAGAAAAAGTATCTGGAAATGCTAAAAAGGTTCTTTGGAATTGTGGCGTTAGTTGGGCTGGAAATATCCTCGGTGCTCCAGACGGTCAGGGTGCAAAGTTTTTTGATAATAATGATAAGATGATCGTAAAGTTGGACGACGTAGTTGATAAGGATCAGAAAATCTATGTTACGCTTAAAAGAAGAGATTACGAAAGTTCTTATGATGGCCCTATACAGTTAAAAGTTTATGAATCAAAACACGGATACTGTTGGTCATACAATAAAACAATTATCACTGAGGTGAAGAGCTATTATGTAGAAAAGAAATTTACTGTAGATGGAGATACCAAATACCTGTTACTGGTAAATGGATCGACATGCTACAATGGTTCTCCTGACTTTTTGGTAGATGCGATAAGCTACGATTACACGCTGTGTGATGAAGATAATAATCTTGATTCCGGTGGATCTGCACAAGGGATGAGTTCTGATAATCCTACGGTACTTGAAACAGGAGGTTTGAGCCTTGGTAAAGAGCTTGGTTCAGGTTCTGAAATAGTATTGACACCAGAAGATATTGAAAATATGAATATTGAAGATGTACCTGAAGTTAGAATGGTGACTCCAAATTCTGTCAACGTATTCCCTATCCCAGCGTCAAGAGACCTAAATGTTGATTTGGCGGACCATGTTGGAAGAACTGCACGGATTTCGGTTTTCAATCAGATCGGTCAACTTCAGGAAATCATTGATGTTGAAGAAGTTACAGGTTCTCCTGTTGAATTGAATGTAGTAAATTATCTCAATGGTGCTTATTACATGACTATTGAGATTGAAAATGCTC
>JANQFJ010000181.1 GCA_028277915.1 Saprospiraceae bacterium | reverse complement strand
AGCTCAACTCCGAGCTTTTCACATCCCATGTAAATGGTATCTCTCTCGATCTTTGCCGCAAAAGCTTTGGTTTTTAAACGTTTTGCTATGGATTTCACTTTCATATCGCCAAACGGAATCGGGTTGATTTTACGATACGCATAGAAAATGCCGCTGATCTCATCGCAGGCGATGAGAGCAGCGGCCAATTTTGTTTTAGGCAAAGTCACAAAACCATTATATCCAAATGCATGCGCTTCCACTGCGTGGATAAAATCCTCAGGATAATTCCATTTTTTAAACCATTTTATAGATTCGGCCGGATGTGTTTCCGGAAATTCCTCATAATCCAAATCGTGCAATAACCCCGTGAGGTACCACAAATCCGGATCTTCGCTATAAATACCCGCGTAACCTTCCATAGCCAATGCTACCATTTGGGCGTGATAACGCTGGTATTCGTCTTTGACGTGAGATTCAAGGAGATTTTGTGCGTCTTCTTTGGAAGGTAGATTCATGTTTAAAATAGTTTGCTTTGACCTTTGTCATCGATGTCAAATTCGATAGAATCGCCGGCAGTCAGTTTATCCTTTAATGCTGAAGCTTCCACTTCTTTAACGCCTGTCAGTCTTTGATCACTCAACTTGTTGCCAAGGGCTTTCCAGCCTTTGATGTCAATAAATTCAGCAATATTGATCTCGCCTTCGATTTTTTTGGATTTCACTCTCATGCTGTACTTTATCCTGGGATTTTCCTTGGTGGATGCGAACAAGAGTTTTGATGATTTATGCTCAGTCAGGTAATTAAATCGTTGGTTATTGGTACTCGTTTCAACCTGGAAACGCTTAACCATCGTCCATCCTTTGTTACCATCGTAATAAACAGCATTGATCACCGTCTGAGGGTCAAATTTCTGGATGCTGACAATTTCCTTCGGATCAAATCGTCGCATCAAATCCAGATCAGCGACTTCATAAGAACCATCTTTATAAACTAAGAGGATAGCATTTCCCGTATCAAAATCTCCAAGGAATATGCCTCGTTCGTCTGTATTTAAACGGCCCGAAACTTCGTCCATCCAGACTTTTTGGGCTCCCAGGGTGGATTTTCCAATTTCAAGTTGTGTAATTTTTCGGACCGGGTATTTTGTCACAATATTTCCTTGCGAACCTCGCCCTTTGATCGCAATTTCACTGAAGTCGAAATCAAAGACCTTCTTTTTGGCTCTGCTACCTTGTGAAAGTTGAATATTTACAACTTCGGATTCTCCATTTGGATTTGTTGTAAAGTATAAGATCTTAGAACCTTTAGCTCCTTTTGTCAGATCATAATCTTTATCGCGAGTGATTGCTTTTACATTAAATCGTTTTGCCATTGCGCGACCAGTGCCTGCATCGACATAAATTAAATTGTAGGTTGTTCGTTCATCCCCTTTTTTCCAGACGGCAGCGTGTAAAATATCTTTCCCCACAAATACTTTGTCGGATATTCGCACCACTTTGAATTTACCATCTTTCCGAAAGACAATAATATCATCGATATCCGAACAATCGCTGATAAATTCATCTTTTTTCAAGCCATAACCCACAAAGCCTTCTTTGCGGCTGATGTAAAGTTTGGCATTATTGGCAACCACTTTAGCGGCTTCGATGGTATCAAATTCGGTGATTTTTGTTTTGCGCTCATTTCCTTTGCCATATTTTGTCAAAAGATTTTCAAAATAGGCAATCGCAAATTCCGTCAAATGGGCTAAATCGTATTTGACCTGCTTTAGGTCTTCTTCAATTTTGGCAATAATCTCATCCGCCTTGAAGGAGTTGAATTTAGAAATCCTTTTAATCTTAATTTCTGTCAATCGAACGATATCCTCTTCTGTGATGTCGCGCATCAGGTGAAGACGTTTGTCTGATTTTGGCGCTTTATCTTTTGGTGTGTCGACATATTTTTGGAGTTCCTGATCGATAGTTTCGATGACAGCCTCCCAAGTCTCACATTCTTCAATTTCATGGTAAACCCTTTTTTCGATAAAAATCTTTTCGAGGCTGGCAAAATGCCATTTTTCTTCCAGCTCCGCTTTTTTGATCTCCAACTCCAATTTTAGGAGTGCCTTTGTGTTTTCGGTGCAAATTTTCAGCATATCGGTAACCGACATAAAATGTGGCTTGTCATCAATGATCACGCAGGCATTCGGAGAGATAGACACTTCGCAATTTGAAAAAGCATAAAGTGCATCTATGGTCACATCCGGAGAAATCCCTGGAGCAAGTTCGATTAATACCTCAACATCTTTGGCGGTATTGTCAACGACCTTTTTGATTTTGATTTTCCCTTTTTCGTTGGCTTTTACGATGCTATCGATAAGGTTTGCCGTTGTCACGCCATATGGCAATTCCCGAACAGCCAGTGTCTTCTTGTCAACCTGTTCGATCATTGCCCTGATCCTGACTTTTCCGCCTCGCTTTCCAGCATTGTAATTACTTACGTCGATCATTCCACCATTTTGAAAGTCAGGATAGATCTTTACGTATTTGTCTTGTAAAATTTTAATCGAAGCTTTGATCAACTCCACAAAATTGTGCGGTAAAATTTTAGTAGAAAGTCCAACCGCAATACCCTCTGCTCCTTGCGAAAGCAACAATGGAAATTTCATTGGCAAATTGACCGGTTCTTTTTTACGACCATCATACGTCACTTGCCACTCTGTCGTTTGAGGATTAAATGCTACGTCCAGGGCAAACTTTGTCAAACGCGCTTCGATATATCTCGGCGCTGCTGCACTGTCACCTGTACGGCTATCTCCCCAGTTTCCCTGACAGTCAATCATCAAATCCTTTTGGCCAAGATTTACCAAAGCAGCTCCTATAGCCTGGTCACCATGTGGGTGGTATTGCATGGTCTGACCGATCACGTTCGCAACTTTGTGGTAACGGCCATCGTCCATTTCTTTCATCGCGTGGAGAATGCGTCGTTGTACCGGCTTGAGCCCGTCCACTACAGAAGGAACTGCTCTTTCAAGAATCACATAGGATGCATAATCCAGGAAATAGTCTTCATACATTCCAGAAAGGGTAATGATCGACTCACCAGATTGACCATTTTGTGGAAGATTATCGCTTTGGCTATTGTTTTTGCTCATACAATTAACTGAGGGGTTTGAGTTTCAAATTGAAAAAAAGAAAATAAATATTTTAATGTTTGAAAACTTTACGGAAAAAATCGCTGTTTTGCTGCGTTTAAACGCTACAAAGATACAAAAAACCCAGACAAAAATAAATTTTTTGTTTTGATACGTTTTAAATTAAAACAAATTTTTGTCATTCGCCGATAGGTCCAAGCTCTACGCCTTCGGAGTAAGCCATTTTGATACCTTCACGACTGAATGCCGCTTTGATGGCCTGGTGGGCTTCAAAGGTCACATCCCAATAATCGTCCGGATTGATAAAAGGACGAATTCCAAGAATGATATTATGACTGTCGTAGCTTTCAATCCCAACCATTGGCTCAGGATTCTCTAAAATTCCTTTTACATTTTTCAAAGCATCCAAAATAATCCTTCTCACCTTTGGGAAATTTTCTTCATAAGGCATGCTCACCTGGAGTTCCAATCGAATATGACCTTTGCTGGAAAAATTGGTAATGACTCCTTCCATGGCTTTCCCGTTGGGAATGATGATCATTTTTTGGCCAGGTGTAACGATGGAAGTATTAAAAATTTGAATGCTTTCCACTTTCCCGAATTTTTCATTGATTTCTACCCAGTCGCCTAATTTGTATGGTTTAAAGACCATGATCATGATACCTGCTGCGAAATTGCTGAGGCTACCCTGCAAAGCCAGGCCTACAGCAAACCCGGCTGCTGCCAGTACCGCGACGAGAGAAGTCATTTCAATCCCTAATACACTGGCTACAATAATCAATACCAATATCTTAAAACCAATATCAAAAAGGGAGGTTAAAAAAGAAACTACCTCTGGGGCTAAGCCAGCTTTTTGGAGGGAATAATTCAGAATATTTCCAATTTTTTTAATCAACCAAAAGCCAATGACCAGCATAGCAACGGCCTGCAAAAAAGTCGGAGCGAAGCTGATAAGTTGGTCCGTCACTAAGTTTAAATATTCGTAAAACTTATCCATGAGTTATCTGATTTGAAAAGTAAAAATAAGTGGTTTTCTTCAAAATCCGGCTTTCATGTTCCGTAGTTTTCCTACTTTATTTCAGCTCGAAAAAAGTCGTTCGAAAAAGTGTTAAAAGTCGCAAAAAAAGTAAAATTCTAAACATTTTCCGTTTTCTTTAAATAAAGTTGCGTTTAACCAAAACAATTAACCGTAATTTATTCTTTATTCTTAATGGCAAAATAGTCCAAAAATCTCGAAAACCCTTAAGCAGCGCATTTTTCGCAAAAGACGTTAAAAGGGTATAAAGCGTTAAACTTCGAGACAAAAGGGTCAAAGTTTTTTGTGTAGGTAGGCATTTTGGACTAATTTTAAATTTTTCATTGTCCATGGATATCGCTTTGCAATTGCAACACGAAGAAAAAGATTTCATCACCGCTTGTGTAAACAAGGAGCGCTGGGCGCAGAAAAAGCTATATGAAGATCATTATAGCGTAATGATGGGTGTTTGTCTTCGTTATAGCAATAATCGCGAAGATGCCCTGGATATTTTACATGAAGGATTTTTAAAAGTTTTCAATCACATTTCAAAGTATCAGCCTGGCACATCTATCACCGCTTGGATTCGACGAATTATGGTCAATACAGCCATTGATTTTTACAGAAAGAGCATTCGTCGACGAACCGAAGACATTGAAAATGCGTACTATGTGAATGATAATGATGCTGATGCAGTGAGTATGTGCACTGAAAAAGAGATTTTAATTGCTGTTCAAAGCCTCTCCCCCGCATACCGAGCTGTTTTTAACCTGTATGTTATCGAAGGATATTCGCACAAAGAAATTGCCGATAATCTTGGCATTACTGAAAGTACATCGCGTTCAAATTTAGTGAAAGCGAGACTTAAATTAAAAGCAATACTCGCTGCAAATTATGTTCGATATGGAGAGTAATAATTTCGATAAACAAATCCGGGAAAAACTTCAAAACCTGGAGGCTAATTATAAGCCTGAGGATTGGGAGTTGATGGAGCAAAAGCTCAATGGGGCAGAAGTAGATGCAAACCCCGAATTTGAAGATGTTATTCTCGATGGAATAGCCTACGGCACTTTGGAAAACTATAAAGCTGACTTCAACCCCACTCACTGGGAACTTATGGAGCAGAAGTTGGATGACAACTATTATCCTTTTCGAAATAAATTATACAAATACAAGGTTGCTGAAGTTGGCCTCATGCTTTTAGCGCTATTTACGCTGATACAGTTTTTGCCATTTAAAAAGCAAAACAAAACTTCAGAAATTGTCAGTATTGAACAACTGTCATTTGGAAATGATATTTCAAATAGCAATCGAACGAAAGAAAATCAAAAAAACGCTTTCGAATTAATAACACCTAATGAATCCTTTGCCACATCAGTTGAAACACTTGGCACTGATGACATTACTGCTATTAACTATACTGAAAATCCATACGGGGCCGACGAAAATGTTCGATTGACTATTAAGGATGAAAGCCTTGGTCAATCCAATGTGTTAGAAATTCCAATTTTTGAAACTAATCAGTTTCCCAAAAAGCCACTTGATCTTTCGATTGCAAATCGTTTTATACAAAATGATGCCATCGCGTATGAGCCAATTTCAATATTGTCACCAATCAATACGTACAAACCTGAAACGTTGAATAATTCCAATATTTCTTCGAATTGGACGAAGTGTGTTTCCTGCAATCCTATAAGTTCATCCATTCTTGTTAGCATTGGAATGATGGGAGGTGCAGATGCAGACTATATCACCACTCCTTTTGATGAAAAACATTACCAGAAGGAATACGGACAGATCGCAATGGGCTATAGCGGTGGGGTTACCTTGGGCATCAAATATCACAAATGGGAACTCGAAACCGGAGCCATTTACGCTGCTAAATATTATGGCAGTAGAAATGTTTTTGAGGTTAATGGAAGCTTTGAAGAAGGTGGTTATGTTAAAGAAGGTTTGCAAGGTGTACAATTAGATATTGTAAAAGTTCCACTTCACCTGCGTTATAATTTCATGGATCGAAGCAAATGGAATATTTATGCTCACTCCGGAGCTTCATTTAATATGACTGTTGAAACACTATACGAATATACTTCTCATAATATTGGTAATACAAACGCTCTTGGCAGGAAACCTGATCCTCGCTCGATTCCGACTGATGACGGGGTTTTTGAAGGAGGTGACCTCATTGACAATACTTTTATAACTGCCAATCTTGGTTTGGGTATTGAACGCCACTTTAATTCACGGATGAGCATCTTTTTGGGATCTACTTACCAGCATCAGATCACCAAAGGTCTTGGGCCTCAAAATGATAAAATCAATTCACTTTCTATCATGACCGGTGCCCGTGTGACCTTAAAACCGAAAAAGAAAAATTAATATCAAGGTTTTTGTTCTTTAAGTTGATCGGTGATCAACCTGCTTAATTTTTCATTCAAAAGTAGATGTCCCTCTTCTATCACGTTCAATCGAACATTTGATAATTCACCACTTAATTTTTCACCGACTTTTGTAGGAATAATTTTGTCGTGTTTTCCAAAATACAGCTCAACCGGAATTTTCTTCTCTTTCAATATTTTTTTCACCTTTCTCAAATCGACTTTGAAATCATTGATTGAAATCCAGGTTCTTAACAATCTCTCTCTTCGCTCGATTGAAGAAATATTGTATTTTACAAAATTGAAATTAAACCTGCTAAGCAAACCTGTTTTATTTAAAATCTCCATAAAGCTTATCAGCCAGGCCGGTCTGTTCAATAATCCATGAATTGCATTTTTTAACCAGGTTGGAAAGATTAAAACTTTGGCCATTCCTTTGGTTTGAATTCCATCCGGGGCAATCAAATAAATTTTGTCCAGTTGTTCGGCAATCTCAAAAAGCGAAGCCAAAACAATCCGTCCTCCAAAGCTATAGCCCATCAATTCAAAGCTCTTTTTTTGTTCTTTTTTAGCAATGATTCTAAAAATTTCCACAAAATCTTTCTTCGAAAAAGAGCCTTTTTCCCATTGCGTTTGACCATGATAAGGTAGATCAATAGCACAAACTGTATAATTGTTTTCCAAAGCAGACTCAAGAGCCGAAAATATCCACGCATGATCACCATATCCGTGAAGTGCGATTAGCAACTTTTCACCGCTCCCAAACTTCACAAAATGAATTTTTGAATTTTTATATTTTAAAAATCCACCTTCTGTTGACCTAGTATTTAGACCGTACTCTGGCAAAGTGATTTAATTTTTAAACAAAAGTAAATAATTGTTTTATTCATTGTTTTGATTGGAAACATGAACTTAAAAATATACTTTAAAGATGGAAATGTGAATAAATTTGTAAAAGTCAATACCTTATCGTACAGCTTGGACAAATTAAAATAGACTTCATCTGACAGTGGTTAGAAAAAAAGGGGGGGGAGGACATATGCTAGCATTGTTAAAGAAAATAACCGTTTATACAACAAAACTCATATCTCATACAATCAACCTTTTAACTCATACAAACAAACTGAATTACTATCCTAAATTTATCTATTTTGATAATAAATCAACAACATGCTAACGAAATGACCACTTTACATTGAACTTAGAGATCGCCTGTTAATATTGCATTTTTCGAATCAACGAACCTGAAAAAATCTAAATAACCTAAAAGACATTTTCAAACCTCATACCTCAAAAAACAACTTTATGAAAAACTTAAACAAATCAAATGGAAACTCATTGAATGAATTATTTATTGGCTGCATTGCATTATTCTTGTTTTTTGGAATAACATCGCCTTCCAAATCTAATTCAGACGATTGGTCGAGTTCATCTACTTTCAGTAAAATGACGGATGACCCTATTCAAGATAATAACTTGGAGGCAATGGAAAATCCTTTGCAGTCTTGCCAAACTCAGGGTGTTTTTTGCTTAAAGGATCAAAACGGCAATGAGATCTCACAATCGCAATTATTGATTTATACGAATAATGGCAATTTTGTCTTTCAACAAGGAGATATGGTCAATGTGCCTGATGGTACGTATAACATAAGATTGTATCCTGGTATTGATGGAACAAAACAGATCAATAGAGATTTATTGTGGCGAGAAGATACTATAATGGTAGTTAATCCAGCAATTGAAGTGTATGACTATACTTTCCATACTGGTCTTCTGGAATTAGACTTGGAAGATCAACATTTCAATCAGGTGGATCAAACACAATTTAGACTCTTTGGCATCAGCTTAAATGTCATATTACCGAATAACCCAATTGCCCTGCCTATCACTAATCCTGATGGTCTAGATCCTGACCTTATCGATTTTCACAATATGGGTGGTTCACTTATAAATGGCTATAATATAACTGTTTACCCAGGCATCAACGGAGCAACACAGTTTGATTACCTAAAACGCAAAGAAGAATTTGTAGAGGTTTTTATTGGAGATCAAAACAACAATGATCCCCGTAACGAATATACTTTTACATGGGAATTAGGTGAATTGGAAATTCATGTAGTAGACCAAAATGATCAACCTATACCTCAAACACAGTTATTATTGCCAAGTGTTGGAGTAGGCTTTTTCCCGCCTGGCGCTTCTTTAACTCTTCCAGTTACTACTTCTGCTGATAATGGCAGTTTGGATAATGGTTACAACTTACGCATCTTTCCAGGGGTCAATGGTGTGGCACAATCATCCGTAGTGGCCCGTGAGGTTGGCGATGCTAATGATCCGGAAGTGCTCAACTGTACAGGAACAGCCGGCTCTGGAGCACCTGTAGTATTAGTTAGCAGTGGGACTGATATGAATGACCCTATTGTTACTAAGGAAACTATTACATGGAAAACGGTAGATTGTCCTTTGAAGATAGTAACTCCGGCTGGCCAAGGAGTAAGTGAAGTGCCGGGATCCTCTGCCAGAATACCTTTATCCTCTGGATACATCACCTGGAATACAGGAGATAACGTAGTTCTGCCAGTTAACGATCCAGACGAATATTGTATCTCGCCAGGCTCTGTTGCTGGTTATGAGGTTGAGTTTTTAATACCTCCAAGTACTCAGTTCCAGGCTGGACAACCAATGATCTTGGATCAAAACGGTATTTTTGCACCCGCTTTTGTAGATATCGGTGGGATTGATTATGGATTGAGTTATGAGGATTGTTCCCCCTCTTGCCTTAATTGGGCAGAAGAGGCCAAGCTTTTGGCTTCGGACGGCGCAAAATTTGATTATTTCGGCGATGGTGTAGCCATGAATGGTGATCGAGCTATCATTGGCGCTGCGGGAGATGATGATAATGGGGCTAATGCCGGCGCAGCTTATATCTTTCAATGGGATGGTAGCACTTGGATAGAACTACAGAAACTAACAACTTCAGATGGTGCTAATGGAGATGAAATTGGAAGAAGTGTTTCCATGGATGGTGATCGAACTATTATTGGTGCTGCGAGAGATGATGATAATGGAAATTCGTCCGGCTCTGCCTATATTTTTCAATGGGATGGCAGCAACTGGATCGAACAACAAAAATTAACCGCCTCGGATGCTGCAAAATGGGATAACTTTGGCATAAGTGTTTCCATAGATAGTGATCGAGCTATCATTGGTGCTTATTTAGATGATGATAATGGGAAAGGTTCTGGTTCTGCTTATATTTTTCAATGGGATGGCAGCAACTGGATCGAACTACAGAAACTAACCGCTTCAGATGGCACAAAATGGGACTTGTTTGGCATTCATGTATCCATTAAAGAGGATCGAGCCATCATTGGTGCTAGTAGGGATGGGGATAATGGAAAATATTCTGGCTCTGCTTATATTTTTCAATGGGATGGCAGCAGCTGGATTGAACAACAAAAACTAACCGCTTCGGACGGCGCAAAATTTGATTATTTCGGCGAAAGTGTATCCATAGATGGTGATCGAGCCATCATTGGTGCTTATTCAGATGATGATAATGGAAATTCGTCCGGCTCTGCTTATATTTTTCAATGGGATGGCAGCAACTGGATCGAACAACAAAAATTAACCGCCTCGGATGCTGCAAACGGGGATAAGTTCGGCAAAAGTGTTTCCATAGATAGTGATCAAGCCATCATTGGTGCTTCCGGTTCCGGCTCTGCCTATATTTTTCAATGGGATGGCAGCAACTGGATCGAACAACAAAAACTAACCGCTTCGGACGGCGGAGGAGGGTTTGGTCTTGACGCATCCATAGACGGTGATCGAGCCATCATTGGTGCAGACGGAGATGACGATAATGGCAACAATTCCGGTTCGGCATATATTTATTCCTGTCTTTCTTCCTCTTTTTCTGAAGAAATCACCAGTTATTCTAATGGAGAAATTGCACCACAGCAGAATCCATTTCGTTTAGGAGAAGACAATCAAGAAAAGTCAATAGAAAAAGGGCAAATAACCATTTACCCGAACCCCACGACTAGCGTTATTCAAGTAACAGGGCTTCAAGAACCCAGCGAGTTCCAAATGTTTGACTTGACCGGCAGAATAATAAAAACGGGCATTATACAAAATAATAGAATCATCCTGTCAGAATTTGGAGACGGTTTGTATTACCTTTCCATCAGTTCAGGGGATCAAAAAATAATAAAAAAGGTTGTAAAACATTAAAACACAAAAGTAGATGTATGGAGGAATAAATTAGTTGATATTAGATGCTTCTGTTTAGAGGGATTAGGGAAATTGATAGCTAATTTCTGACAAATTAAAAATAATTGATTATAAGGTAAGATACCCAATTGGAAGGTTAAATTTTATTATCCATTTTTCGGATCATTAAATCGCGATTCATCTACAAATATTCAAAATTGCTCATTAAATAAATTAAAGTTAAATCTGTCCAGAGTACAGTCGAAGGAAAACTCTAATCGATATGAGTTTGTTTAACCTCACTTTGTATTGCAATGAGTTTAATTGTAAGATAAGATCACATCTGATGTAGGTGTCTGTCTGATCAAATACTGTCGGATATAACTAATATCTGCCTTTTTTAATCCTTTCCAGGTCACGTTTGCTGTCGCGGGCTTTGATGGTCTCGCGTTTGTCGTAGGATTTTTTACCCTGGGCGAGTTCGATCAAGATTTTAGCAAAACCTCTTTCTGAGAGGAACAATTTGTAGGGCACAATGGTGAGTCCTTTTTCTTTTACCTTTCGTTCCAGTTTTTTCAATTCTCCTTTTTTCAACAATAATTTGCGGACTCTAAGCGGATCGTGATTGTTGTGGGTGCCATATTTGTATTCGGAGATGTGCATATTGCGAATAAACAACTCTCCATCCCGAAAAACACAGTATGCTTCTTTCAGATTTGCATTTCCTTCGCGGATTGATTTGATTTCGGTTCCGGTCAAAACGATCCCAGCTTCAAATTCTGCCAGAAAATGATATTCAAACTTCGCTTTACGATTGACGATTTCTACTTTCCTGGATTTTTGTTCTTTAGTCACTTTTTGAAGAATTGTACTTAGAAAATTGAATAGCCTACGGTTTAATTGTCCCTGTTTTCAAAGTCTTCTTTCTTTTTATCCTCTACCCTCTTAAAAATCAGGTAAATTAAAATAAAGAAGCCCACTATCCAGAACAAACCACTTAACAGTTCTATGAAAGAAAAAGGTTCCATTTTTAATATTGTTGGTCAATTTTAATTTGAACCTGAATCATCTCTTTCAAAATTATACCGAAAAAGGATTCAGGTTTTATAAAACACAACCTTTATTTCAGTTTTACAGCAGTTCCATAGGCCAATATTTCAGAACAACCCTGCATGACCATGGAAGTCATGAACCGCACATTGATAATGGCATCTGCACCAATCGATTGTGCGTCGGCTATCATACGTTGAATTGCTTGTTCGCGGGCATCGGCCATCAATTTGGTATATTCAGAAATTTCTCCACCCACCAGGTTTTTCAGGCCAGCAAAAATGTCCCTACCAAGATTTCTGGCTCTAACTGTGCTTCCTCTTGCAATATCAATAACTTCAGCGATTTCATGACCTGCGATAAAATCTGTGTTTGAAATTTGCATAATTTTATTCGTTTTTTTGATTAATTTATTTTTTTAAGTCTGAACCTCACTTCTGAAAAAATACCTTCCTCAACACCCTCAATCTTAGCTTCGATTCGGTCTGTCTCTGTTCTTTCATAAATTATCCGTTGCGGAAAGTCATGATTTTTATTTTCAAAAACAAGTTTGTCCTTTTTCTTCGAAATGAGTTTGAATTCAATTGGTTTTCCATCGTTTTGGTCCTTTACAGCAGGAATGTAAAAAAAATCCTTTCCTTTCCGAACAATGTTAATGGTTTCGGTAATTATAGTATCATTTTTTCGAATTTTGTAACCTTTCCCTCGATAAAGGTGGTCATTAACTTCAGTCCATTCTTCAAATGACCTGCTTTCGTTAATTTGCCATGTACCTAAAAACCAGTTAAACTCTGATAAGCCAGCCTGGGTTTTGCAAGCAAATAAAACGAAGAAATATGCTATAACAGAAAACTTTGCCTGATTCATTGATTTTTCATTACAAATTTTCAAGCAGGAAGTTAGTCATTTTCACATAAAGGTGATGTCTGGCATTGGCACCATAAATACTATGATCACGATTTGGGTAAAAATACGTTTCAAATTGTTTGTCTGCCCTGATCAAAGCTTCAGTAAGTTCTACTGTATTTTGAAAATGAACATTATCATCCCCCATCCCATGAATCAGCAATAAATTTCCTTTAAGCTTGTCAACAAAATTGATTGGTGCATTGTCGTTATAACCTTCAGGGTTTTCCTCCAGCGTACGCATGTACCTTTCGGTATAAACCGTATCGTACCACTTCCAATTGGACACAGGAGCGACTGCAATTGCTGATTTGAAAATATCTGCCCCTTTTAAAAGCGAAAGCAGTGAAAGATATCCTCCGTAACTCCATCCAAAGATCCCAATTCGATTGGTGTCAGTGTAAGGCAAACTTGCAAGATATTTTGCTGCTTCGACCTGGTCAATGGTTTCATATTTTCCTAACTGCAAATAAGTCATTTTTTTAAACGCCTCTCCCCTTCCACCGGTCCCGCGATTGTCAACGCAGGCCACGATGTAACCTTTTTGAGCAAGCAATTGAAACCACCAATAATTTTGGCTACCATATTGATCGAGAACTTCCTGGCTCCCCGGTCCACCATAAACGTACATAAAAACCGGGTACTGTCCCAGAGAATCGAAGTCCGGCGGTTTAATCTGCCAGCCGTTCAACTGTACCCCTTCAGTAGTCGTGAAACTAAAAAACTCAACAGGTTGGACAGCATAATCCTTTTGAAGTTGTTGAACCCCACGGTTGTCTTCGATCACTCTGATTTTTTCTCCATTTTGATTAAAAACCGTGAAAGTCGGTGGTGAGTTTGCTGTGGAATGTGTATTCACAAAATACTCAAAAGTACTACTAAATTGTGCGCTGTTTGTCCCTTTGAAAGGAGTAATTTTTTTGGGGATCCCACTATTTAAATCTGCTGAATAAATATGTCGTTCCATCGGAGAATCTATCGCTGCCTGGAAATAAACCAGTCCTTTTTTTTCATCAAAACCGTAAAAATCCGTCACATCAAAATCTCCCTTTGTGATCTGCTTTTTCACCATACCAACCAGATCATAAAAGTAAATATGGTTAAAACCATCTTCTTCGCTGGTCCACAAAAAGTAATTGCCATCCTCCAAAAAAGAGAGGTTGTCGTGAAGGCTGATGTAGTATTTATTTTTTTCTTTTAAAAGAGTTTTTGTTTTTCCGGTTTCAGCATCGGCGAGTAAAAGTTCCAATTCATTTTGATGACGATTCAATTTGAAAATACACAAAGTGTTGTCGTCTTTTGTCCATAAAATTCTTGGAATGTAAACTTCAGGCCCCGTTTCGATTTCAATTTCAATTTCAATCGTTTTTGCGCTTTTGATATCATAAACAAAAACTTCAACGGTGGCATTCTTTTCACCTACTTTTGGGTATTTAAACGTAATATTTTCGGGATATAAATCTCCTTTAAAAGATTGCATGGTAAATTCTTTCACCGCTGATTCGTTGAATTTTAGGAAAGCTATTTTTTCTCCATCCGGTGACCAATCAAAAGCTTTCGTGAGCCTAAATTCTTCTTCATAAACCCAATCTGAAGCGCCATTGATGACATCAATGGCG
>JANQFJ010000175.1 GCA_028277915.1 Saprospiraceae bacterium | reverse complement strand
ATTAAGTCGAAAGATTAATTCATTTTTAAAAAATGTTGATGGGATAACGCTCAGGGGTTTTCGCGAATATCCTGGTTTGGGCATCCAGGCTACTGTAGGTGAGGTCTTCATCCGGTTAGGATCTTCTAAATTTATTTTTCACAAGAATGAGATTCCAGTTTCTATAAAAGAAAATGGTGTTTTTGTGGAAATCAATAATGAAGTCAAAGGATGTTTTGTGTTTCAAAGCCAGTATCGCAAAGGGCTGCTCTCTTTTCTTGAGTCTTTGAAATCAAAATTTAATATCAGTCTCCTATCCGGAGATAACGATTCGGAAAAGCAGCGATTGCAGGCGTATTTTAAAAACAATAAAAATCTGTATTTCAACCAAAGTCCGAAAGACAAGCTTGCCTTCATCGAATTGTTGCAACATGCAGATGAAAAAGTGATGATGATCGGAGATGGTTTGAATGATGCAGGAGCACTCGAACAAAGCGATGTCGGAGTGGTGATCACTGAAAATATCAATAATTTTACTCCCGCATGCGATGTGATTGTTTCGGCAGATCAGTTTAGAAAGTTGCCACAATTTTTTGAATATATTCGAAGGAGCAAATATGTGCTTTTTGCTGCTTATGTTTTAGCTTTGGTGTACAATATCGTAGGTTTGAGCTATGCGGTACAAGGCTTGCTTTCCCCTGTAATAGCAGCGATTCTAATGCCATTGAGTTCTGTGACAATTGTAGTATTTGGAGTGGGGATTAGCTCAATTTTAGCTAAATATTATTTGAAATAAATTTGGTTGACAATTATCATGCAAATGATTGATTTTTGTCATCTTTTGACCTAAAGACAATATCTAATTTGCGCACGAATATTTAAATAGTATGAAGATAATTTTTCTACTCATTGCTGTAGGACTTGTGATCGCTTTGGGATTTTTGGGAGCTTTCCTATGGGCGGTAAAATCCGGGCAATACGATGATGACTATACCCCTTCCGTTCGAATTTTATTTGACGATAATAAAAAAGAAAAAAAATGACAATGGTGTTAATCCAAACAGCATTTTATTGCTGTTTTTTTATACTTTCCGGATTAATGATTTATACTTGCTGGAAAATGGAAAAAACAAATACGAATATCATTTAATCAACGACACAAGAAATAAACAATATGTCTAAAATCGAATCCTTTAGTTACGATAATGCGATTGTAAAAAACTTTGCGTTTGCCACTGTTCTTTGGGGAATAGTAGGGATGCTGGTTGGTTTAATTGTAGCGATACAGTTGATCTGGCCTGCAGCAAACCTTTCTGAAGTAACTTCATTGTTCACTTTCGGTCGAATACGTCCTCTTCATACCAATGCTGCAATCTTTGCGTTTGTGGGCAATGGTATTTTTATGGGAGTCTATTATTCATTGCAGCGACTACTAAAAGCGAGGATGTTCAGCGATGTGCTTTCAAAAATCCACTTTTGGGGTTGGCAATTAATCATTGTTGCTGCAGCCGTGACCTTGCCACTGGGAATAACCAGTGCTCACGAATATGCTGAACTGGAGTGGCCGATTGATATTGCCATTGCTTTAATATGGGTGGTCTTTGGGATCAATATGTTTGGTACTATTTTGAAAAGAAGGGAAACGCACCTTTATGTTGCTATTTGGTTTTATATCGCTACATGGGTTACAGTAACCGTACTTCATATTTTTAATAATCTGGAAATTCCAATCCATCTTTTTGATAGTATCGGAGTATTTGCAGGAGTTCAGGATGCATTGATGCAGTGGTGGTACGGACACAATGCGGTGGCTTTCTTTTTGACAACACCATATCTGGGGTTGATGTACTATTACTTACCCAAAGCTGCCAACCGGCCGGTATTTTCGTATAAATTATCAATCATCCACTTTTGGGCTTTGATTTTTATTTATATCTGGGCTGGTCCTCACCATTTGCTCTATACCTCATTGCCAAACTGGGCACAATCACTTGGGATTGTATTTTCAATCATGCTGATCGCTCCTTCATGGGGAGGGATGCTCAACGGATTGTTGACATTGCGTGGAGCATGGGACCGAGTAAGGACTGATCCAATCCTGAAATTTATGGTCGTTGCTGTTACTGCTTATGGTATGGCAACATTTGAAGGACCTATGCTTTCATTAAAATCTTTTAATGCTATTACCCACTATACAGACTGGACGATCGGTCACGTACATGTTGGAACTTTGGGATGGAATGGAATGCTGACGTTTGGAATTTTGTATTGGTTGGTTCCAAAAATTTATAATACAAAACTCTATTCGGTCAGATTGGCAAATACGCACTTTTGGATCGGGACACTTGGGATTTTGTTTTATACCATTCCGCTTTACTGGGCTGGCTGGACACAAAGTTTGATGTGGAAGCAGTTTAATGCAGATGGAATGTTAACCAATGTTCATTTTCTGGATACATTGACCCGTATTATGCCAATGTATATGCTTCGTACTTTAGGTGGAACAATTTATTTTATCGGGGTAATTGTAATGGCTTATAATCTCCTTAAAACAGTAAAACTTGGTTCGCTTGTTAAGAATGAAAATGTCGAAGCTCCCGCACGCGAAGTCGCCGTAAAACATTCTGGTGAACACTGGCACAGATGGATTGAAAGAAGACCAATACAGATGTTGGTTGTGAGTGCAATTTTGATTTTGATTGGTGGGATAATCGAAATTTTCCCAATGATGCTGATCGATGATAATGTTCCTAAAATCGCCTCCGTCAAACCTTACACCGCTTTGGAGATGGAAGGTCGTGATATTTATATTCGGGAAGGTTGTCTGGGTTGTCATTCACAAATGATACGCCCATTTAGATCTGAAACGGCGAGATATGGAGACTATTCTAAATCCGGAGAGTTTGTGTACGACAGGCCATTTCTTTGGGGATCAAAACGAACAGGCCCAGACTTGGCGCGTGCAGGGGTCGGAAAATTGAAAAAATCTGATGCCTGGCATTACAATCACCTGGTGGATCCGAGAAGTATGTTTTTGGAGTCCATAATGCCGGCCTATCCGTTCCTTGCTAAAAATGATTTGGATACAGGTTATACCAAGGCAAAACTCAAAGTGCTGAAACAATTGGGAACACCCTATACTAACGAATATATCGAAAATGCAGACGCAGAAATACAAAAACAAGCAAAGAAAATTGCTGAAAATCTTAACCGTGAAGGAATTGGTGGAGAAGGATTGGAGAATAAAGAGATTGTTGCATTAATAGCTTATTTGCAAAAACTGGGAACAGGCATTGAGCCTGATCCGCAGGCTGGAAATTAAAATTTAAGCTGAGATTTTAAAAAACTAAAAAATGTATAAACACATTCTTGAAAGCGCGGGAAATATTAATTGGATGGCTCTTTTTGCTTTGATTACTTTTTTCGCTCTTTTTCTCATCGGGATAGTTACGGTTTTTGGAAAAAACAAAGCCTATATTGACAAAATGTCAAATCTTCCATTAGACGATGACAATCCATCTGATAACCATTGAAACATCTTTGTTATGAAATATAAATCAATGATCAACCGACTTTTTATAATATTAAATTTTCTCTTTTTCGCTGTGATCTGTAATGCCCAAGAGGCTGGTAGCAGTTCAACAAATAGTGGAGTTTTAGATTTTTTCTATGAAAACATTATCCTGCTAATGGGGATAGTTGTAGTTGTGGCTGCCTTTGCAGCAATCATCTTTTTGTTCAATATGATGCTGCAGATTCAAAAAAATAGACTGATGGAAGAGCAGGGAGTTGACTTTGTAGAATCTAAAGAAGTTGCCAAAAAGGAATCCTGGCTTAGCAATTTTTATAAAAACATTACTGGAACAAGACCAATTGAAGAAGAGGAGGATATCCTCTTTGATCATGAATATGACGGCATTCGTGAGTTGGATAATAGTCTGCCCCCATGGTGGACAGCCTTGTTTTATGTTACCATTATTTTTGCTGTGGTTTATATCGGATATTACCACTTTACGGATTATGGGCTTGATCCACATCAGGAATATGCTCAGGAAATGGAAATTGCAGAAAAAGCAAAATTGGCCTTTCTTGCAACCCAATCTAATCTTGTTGATGAAACCAACGCGGAATTTGTAGAAGATGATGCTTTTATAGCAGCTGGAAAAACTATTTATGATAAAAACTGTGTTGCTTGTCACGGAGCATTAGGAGAAGGAAATGTGATTGGGCCAAACATGACGGATGAATACTGGATTCATGGAGGAGGAATGAAAAATATTTTTAAAACCGTAAAATACGGAGTGATAGAAAAAGGAATGCAGGCTTGGCAAGAGATGTTATCTCCAGTTGCCATTCACCAGGTTTCCAGTTATATTATGACATTAGAGGGTACCAATCCTCCAAATGCCAAAGAACCTCAAGGGGAAATTTGGAAAGAAAGCGAAGAGAACTAGAACTTATAAATCGACAATTGAGAAAGTTATTGTTTTTATCCAAGTTGCGGATATCCCAAATGAAATCGGGAAATTTTGTAAAAAATCTTTGATTTGAATCAAAATAGGACGATTACTTTTGGACTGAAAATTATCCACAACTTGAATTATTTGTATTCAATAACAAAAAATGATGTGGAATGAATGATTTGGCGCCATTACCCAAAGATCAAGAAGAATTTAGGGATCATATTGCTACCGTTGATGAACGTGGTAAACGGATTTGGATCTACCCAAAGAAACCCAAAGGGTATTATTACAATGTACGGTCTATTGTAAGCTGGGTACTTTTAGCGCTTTTATTTGGATTGCCATTTATAAAGCTCAATGGTGATCCAATTCTGCTTTTCAATATTTTGGAGCGGCGTTTTATCATTTTTGGGATTAACTTCATGCCCCAGGATTTTTATCTTTTTGCCATAGCGATGCTGATCCTGATGATCTTTATCGTCTTGTTTACTGTGGTTTTTGGAAGGTTGTTTTGTGGATGGGTTTGTCCGCAGACGATTTTTATGGAAATGGTTTTTAGAAAGATCGAGTACTTGATCGAAGGCGATGCCAATGCCCAAAAACGCCTTAATAAAGAATCCTGGACCATTGACAAAATTATCAAAAAAACAAGTAAACAGGCCATATTTTTTGGTATTTCTGTTCTCATTGCCAATACCTTCCTGGCTTATATTATCAGCATGGATGAGGTCATCCGAATCATTACTGAACCGATCTCAGAACATTGGGTCGGATTCATTGCGATGATCATTTTTTCCTTTGTCTTTTATTTTGTGTTTTCTTACATGAGAGAGCAGGTTTGTATTGCAATATGCCCATATGGAAGATTGCAAAGTGTGATGCTGGATAAAGATTCTGTTGTAGTGGCTTATGATTTTGTTAGAGGAGAGCCAAGAGGAAAAATCAAAAAGAAACGCAAAAAAGGCAATGAAGGAGAACCTGAGGTACAATTGAATCAAAACATAGGAGATTGTGTAGACTGTAACCTTTGTGTGCAGGTTTGCCCTACTGGTATTGATATCCGAAACGGAACACAACTCGAATGCGTTAATTGTACAGCTTGTATGGATGCCTGTGATGAAGTGATGGTGAAAGTCGGTCGTGATAAAAAACTAATTCGATATGACAGTTTGAAAGGTATTGAAGAAGGCCGAAAAAAACTATGGACACCAAGGGTGATGGCTTATTCAGGTGTTTTGTCGGCACTGATTATACTTGAAATAGTCCTTTTTGCTTTAAGAACAGATGTCGATACACTTTTACTGCGTACACCAGGTTTGCTTTTTCAGGAGGTGAATGAAACAACAGTAAGTAATTTATACAATTATAAAGTGACTAACAAAACAACAGAAGTGTACAATATCGAATTTAGGCTGGAAACAGATTATGGCGTCATAAAACTGGTGGGAGATGCTCCAACAGTAAAAAAGAACGATACCGCAAAAGGAGGTTTATTTATAGAAATGCCAAAGGATAAATTAAAAAGCGGGAAAAATAAAATCATTGTTGGCGTTTACTCAAATGGAAAACTGATCGATAAAGTGAAAACTTCATTTCTAGGGCCTGTAAAATAAAAAAATGAAATTTAATTGGGGACATGGAATAGCTTTATTTTATATCGTTTTTGCAACTATGATGATTGTTTTTGTTGTAAAATCCACTTTTCACGACCACAGCCTTGTAGTTGAAAATTATTATGAGGAGGACTTAAATTATCAACAACACTATGAAAAGTTGGCAAATAGTAAACAACTGGAAAACGATGTTACAATCAAGCATGATCCGGGTTTAGAGAATATTACACTTCGGTTTCCGAAAGAAAAAGGGAATATTGCAGGCACAATTTATTTCTATCGCCCTTCTGATAAAACCAAAGATTTTGAAGTAAAAATAAATTTAGATCAAAACTTTGAACAGTTTTTACCAGTCTCGGAATTAAGCCCTGGCCTTTGGAAACTCAAAGTGGATTGGCAAGCAGGTGGAAAACCTTTTTATAAGGAAAAAACATTAGTTTTATAATATGATTTTCTGGACTGCATTCACGTTGGGATTGATCGGAAGTACACATTGTCTGGGTATGTGTGGACCATTAGCTTTGGCAATTCCGATGAGTACTTCCCAACGAATTGTGATGGCTTATCAGGCATTGAAGTACAATTTGGGTAGAGTCCTGACTTATGCATTACTTGGCGCTGTTTTCGGGTTGTTGGGAATGAGCGTTGAGTTGGCTGGCTTTCAAAAAGGGTTTTCAATAGTCATTGGAATTTTTCTTTTATTTGCTGCATTTTTCTCATTAAATTGGGAATCTAAATTAGCGAATAGCTCACCGCTGGCTCGTTTTTTTCAAATTATTAAAAAACAAATCGGAAGACTCCTCCGAAATGATTCCCGTCAGTCACATCTTCTGATTGGTGTGTTTAACGGATTTCTGCCATGTGGAATGGTTTATCTGGCTATCGCCGGAGCCGTCACGACAGGAAGTATTGTAAACGGTGCTTTGTTTATGATGCTTTTTGGTTTGGGAACCATACCCTTAATGTTGGGAATTATGCTCCTCGGAAATGTTGTAAAACCTTCTTTTAAAAAAGTTCTAAGATCCATCGCTCCTGTGATTATGGTCGCTTTTGCCTTACTCCTTATCGCAAGAGGGTTAAATATTAACCTGCCTCATGAACTGCATTTTTGGGAGGCTTTGCAGAGAGATGTTATGTGTCACTAAATTTACTAATTTACGTACGGTCCTTTTAATTGATCTTTGAAAAATTCAATGCTTCTAATTCTTCAACAAGTGGCATCAGTTTTTCGATGGTCACATGATCCATGATTACAATTTTATACCACATAGGATTTTGGTGATCGTCTGGGACTAGGCCATATTTTTGAGCAATTTCCTGGCTTACGTACTGGCTTTTTATGGTGATAATATTTGAAGAAGTATTTCGATAAAATTGAATGTTCTGGCTTTTCAACTGATTGCAAACCCACTCTGAACGATTCAACAAAATCAGGATTTTTTCCTTCCAACCATAAGGGCCATTGGTCATTAAAATCATCCAGACTGCCACTGCATTGGCTCCCGAACGGCTTCCAATGAGGGTGTAATCTTCACCTTCTACATAAGAAGCTTCTTTGGTATTTGCATATTGAATAAAGCCTTTTCGGATGATAAAAAGTCCGGTTCCATAAGGAGCTTGTGCCATTTTGTGCGCATCAAGGGTAACGGAAGTTACGTTTGGATTTGAAAAGTCAAGCTGATGATCTTTTGCTGCAAAAGGATAGAAAAATCCACCAAATGCTCCATCAATATGAATTTTGTAAATACAACTGTGTTTCTCCATTAGATCTGAATAAAGGTCCACATCATCAACCGAGCCAAACATTGTCGTCATCATGTTTGCAACAATGATGTAATATTTTTTTCCGGCTGTTTTGCTTTTTGCGATGGTCTCGACTATTGATTTTTCACTAATTCTTCGATCATCAGGATCCACCGAAATATGATAAAGGTCAACGCTTAAAACATCAGAAGCTTTGTTCATTGAATAATGGCTATCCTCAGAGCATAGGATGCAAATTTCGTCTGCGGTTGCACCGAATTCTTTTTTAAAATAATTTCTGTAAATCCAAATAGCCTGGAGATTGGCTTCTGTTCCTCCTGAGGCGACATAACCGTCATGTTGGTTAGGTTTTCCATTAAGAATATCTTCGGCACAGATCCGGATCACTTCTTTTTCGATCTTTTGGGTGCCTCTGAAAAAATGCTCTGTATCACCGATGGTATGACATCCAATATGATTGGGGTTGTGAATGAGCGTAGACATAAAAGGGGCATCTCCTAAAAAAGGAGCGCTTTGATAAAAAACCTTGTCGTCAAGATGAGAAGCGGGGATTCCAAGAATGTTTTCTTCGTAGTAGTTTACATTTTCGTTTAGAGCATTAAAAATCTTCTTTTTAATATCTTCCCGGCTTAATTTTCTCCACAATTTCATATGTTTTTGCTTTTTTGATTATTGAAATTTCAGATAGCAAAATTAAGAGAATTTTACTCCTTTATAGGATTTAGAGGATTGAAAATGGTATTGAATAGTAAGTAAATTTTTTTATAGTGATCCATTTATTATATTTGGAAATTAGTCCTTAATTGAGGAAACTATAATCAACAGAGTATATATTGAATTTTTTTGAATTTCTGAATTTGCTGGGATCCCTTGGCCTCTTTCTCTATGGCATGAAAGTCATGAGTGATGCACTCATGAATCTTGCTGGGGACCGCATGCGGAAAATCATGATCCGTCTTACTTCCAATCGTTTCAAAGGAATATTAACAGGGCTTTTTATTACTGGGTTGATCCAGTCCTCCTCTGCAACAACATTGATGGTCGTTAGCTTCGTAAATGCACAATTGCTTAGCCTCACCGAAGCCATCAGTGTGATAATGGGTGCCAATATCGGCACAACGCTTACCGCCTGGTTGATTGCGATTTTGGGATTTAAAGTGAAGATGAGTGCAATTGCTTTACCACTCATCATTGCTGGATTTTTCTTTTACCTGAAAAAAGACCGAAAGCTCAATAGCCTGGGTAATTTCATTATCGGATTCTCATTGCTTTTTATTGGTCTTGAATTTATGAAAGATGCCATTTCTGGTCTTGAGAATAATCCAGCCTTGTTTGATTTTTTCAAAAGAACTTCTGATAGAGGCTTTGTTGGGATTCTTTTGTTTGTTGCAATGGGGACCCTGCTGACTTTGATATTACAGTCATCCAGCGCTACTATGGCAATTACCCTGGTGGCAGCTAGCCAGGGAGTAGTAACTTTTGAAGCTGCTGCAGCTATTGTTCTTGGTGAAAACATAGGAACAACCATTACGGCCAACATGGCTGCTTTGATCGCAGGAACTGAAGCACGGCGGGCAGCTTTGGCACACCTGTTTTTTAATTTGATTGGTGTCATTTGGATATTGGCTTTGTTCAATCCCTTCTTGAAAATGATCAATCAAATTTCTACAGCATGGATGGGAGCAGTTCCAATGGCCAACGCGGCAGATATCCCGGTTGGTTTATCGTTGTTTCATTCATTTTTTAATATTATAAATACCTTTTTACTGATTTGGTTTGTGTTTTTGCTAGCTAAATTAGTCACATTTTTAGTTCGTGAAAAAGTAGTTCCTGAACCAGTTTTGTCCAAACCAAAGTATCTTAAAAAAAGCGCCCTGAAATATCCTGAAACTGCTATTAAAGCACTTTTACTGGAAACTAAACGGCTTTATGAAGGAGCAATTATTGAAGGTGTTGCACATGGTCTTGGTGTCCATCGTGAGGATATAAGGTCCGATTTGCCTTCGGAAGATATCATTCTGTTCAAAAAAGATAAGTCGCTTGACCAGGAAGATTTTATAAAAACCCGGATCAGACCTATTTTTAGTAAGATTTTGAAATTCGGATCAAAAATCCAGGGGAAATTCACTCTGTCGCCTGAAGATTATGACAAAC
>JANQFJ010000167.1 GCA_028277915.1 Saprospiraceae bacterium | reverse complement strand
AGGAGCAACGCTTAACGCTTCGCAGGGGCCAATCTATATCGGACGAAATGCTGAAATCATGGAAGGAGCAATCATCCGGGGTCCATTGGCACTTTGTGAATCTTCGAAAATTAAAATGGGTGCTAAAATTTATGGTGCAACCACTATTGGTCCACATTGCAAAGCCGGAGGCGAAATCGGCAATTCCGTAATGCAAGGTTACTCCAATAAAGCTCATGAAGGATATTTGGGCAATTCCATTTTAGGTGAATGGTGCAATATCGGAGCAGACACAAACAATTCCAATCTAAAAAATAATTATACAGAAGTAAAAATCTGGAATTATGAAGCTGAGCGATTCCAGGGCACAGGTCTTCAATTCTTTGGCCTTGTAATGGGCGACCACTCCAAATGTGGTATCAATACAATGTTTAATACCGGTACATTGGTAGGAGTATCTGCCAATATTTATGGAGCTGGTTATCCACGGACTTTTATTCCTTCCTATTCATGGGGTGGACCACAGGGGTTTACCACTTATAAAATCGAAAAAGCACTGGAAACCGCAAAAATAGTAATGGCGAGGAGAGATAAATCTCTCGATGAAAAAGATGAAAAGATACTCAAAAGTGTATTTGAGCAATCCGGAAAATGGCGCCGCTGGGAAAAAATCATCATGCAATAATGAAACAGCCGCTCTGGAAACGAATGCTGAGCTATCTTTTCGAAATTCACATTGAAAGCGCTTCCAGTGAGCACAACCCCCATCTTTATGTAAGTCTTCGCAATGGCCGCTATCAACTCAGCACTGCCAATGCTATTTATTCTTATGAAGATTTATATGACAATTTTTTAGAAGCATTTAAAAAAATTGACCTGGATAAGTTTAAAATCCAAAATGTATTGATTTTAGGATTTGGGCTTGGAAGTATTCCAATAATTCTCGAACAAAATTTCTCAAAAAAATATCATTATACCGGGATAGAGATCGATGAAGAAGTGTTATATCTTGCTAACAAATATGCGCTTCCACAAATCTCTTCGAGTATTGAATTAATCTGCACTGATGCCGTAAATTTTGTAAAATTATCAACATCAAAATACGATATGATCACTGTTGATCTGTTCCAGGATGATGTTATTCCAGAGCAATTTGAGCAAATCGAATTTTTGGAAAACCTCAAAAATCATTTAACCTCGAACGGGATTCTTTTATACAACCGGCTGGCCTATAATGAAGAGGACATTAAAAAATCAAAGCACTTTTACAAAGATTCTTTTTTAAAAGTCTTTGACAAAGGACAGTATTTAGAAGTAAATGACAACTGGATGCTATTAAATCGTAAAGATATTTTGAAATAACCTTTAAAAATTACGACCTTTTGAACCCAATAATTTTTTGATTGTCATGTTTACTACTAGAATCCGGTTTGTACTGATTTTACTTTTTTTGGTTATAGGCATTGTGCTTCACATTCAAAAGGGAATTTCATCTGCCTGGTATTTATATGCAACAAGCCTGATCTTACTGTTTACACATTTTGCATTCGGCAATGTTTGGGCGGCTTTCAGCAAATTGCAAAAAGGCAAAATAATAGAAGCCGAAATACTCATCAATCAGATCAAAAGACCGGAATGGTTGGTCAAACAAAACCGGACGTACTACCATTTTATAAAAGGGATGATCGCATTGCAGCAAAAAAATCTGACCGAAGGGGAAACACAATTAAAAATTGCAGCTGACCGTGGTCTTCGCTCCAACAATGACAATGCACTGGCCTTATTAAACCTCGCACATATTTGTTTTCTCGAAAAAAGGCAAGAAGACGCCCAATCCTACCTCCAAAAAGCCCGATCCTTCAATCCTGACGATCTGATGATCAAACAAAAAATTGAAGAAATGGGTAAATTATTAACTCAACAAAACACCTAGCCTGTCAGATTGTTTCATTTTATGGCGTTAATCAGGTCAATAATCTATCAACAAAAAGGCATTTTTGTTGTACCTTTGCAGCCATTATTTTTGAGGCTATTAAAATAAAAATCATGTTTACAATCAACATATATTTACGATTTGCTTTAATAGGGGTTCTCCTGATAGGAGGAACATTGCTGGCATTTTTATATGGATTTTGGTATGCCTTTCCATTTTTATTGATTGGCATTTTGTTACTTGTGGGTTACATATTCCTGGGCACTGTCCAATCTGCTGCGCAGATGGTTCAGGAAATGAAATTCGTTGAAGCCGAAAAACGTCTTGGACTAACTTTTAAATATAATTGGTTATACAAAACCAATCGCGCGTTTTATTGCATGATAATGGGAACACTAGCTATGCAAAACAAAAAAAATGACGAAGCGGAAGAATGGCTGGAAAAAGCCCAAAAAATTGAATTGCCATCGGATAATGAAAAAGCAATGGTACTGTTGCAATTGGCAAATATCCATGCTAATAAAGGCAAATGGAACAATGCAAAAGTGCATTTCAGGAATGCTAAAAAACTAAAAGTTACCGAGCCAGAACTCAAAAACCAAATAAAACAATTTGAAAAAGCACTCACTAATCGCGGACAGATGAAACATCAACGCACTATGCGCGGAGGACGAGGAGGAGGAAGAATTAAGCGGATGTAGAAGGAATGGAAAATGGAAAAGGGAGGAAGGAAAGATGGGAATGATGAAGGAAAGAGAACGGATGTGTAATACTGACTTCTTGTGACTCACAACTTGAACGGCGGATGTGCTGATTGAACTTAATAATCCAATCAACCTAATAACTTTTAACCCATAACCAATTTGGAGGATTGAGACAAGGGAAGGAAAAATTTTCTAACTAAATAGCTCAAAACCCATAACTTTTAAACTCAGCACTAAGCGCATCTGACACAATTTGATTTAAACAGAGAATTGTTATATTTTGGCGATTGAAACACAAATAATACTCCCACAATGCCACTACGCAAAAAAGAAATCACCAAGCTTTATTACTCTATCAGTGAAATCGCAGAAATGTTTAATGTTTCCAAATCTTTGATCCGTTTTTGGGAAAGCGAATTTGATCTGCTTCGCCCACATAAAAACAGCAAAGGCGACCGACGGTTTACCGAACAAAACATCGAACAGTTTCGAACCATTTATCACCTTGTGAAAGAAAGAGGTTTTACGCTGGATGGCGCTAAAAGAGAGCTTAAGCACAGCAAAGAGCGAATTAATTTAAGACGCAAATCTTTGGAATCATTGACAAAACTCCGCAATTTTCTGGAAGAATTAAAAGAAGAGGTTTAGAGTATGTTTAAAATTCAGTAATTGGTCTGCAAACGTTCTTTATTTGCTTACACTTCGTTTCAGAACCGGACTTCGTAGCGCGACTACGATCCCGAACCTGCGCCTCGTTTAACCAAAAAATGAATCGTTTTCGACTTAAAGACCAAAATTTAAACATACTCTTAGCTTGATTTATAATCCATTATATTCAATTGTTTTTCACAAAAGCTATAATCTGTTTCTACATTCGAAGCAATAATGAGCAGCCTTTCCATTCTGAATCGCTCCACTAGCTCCAGGTACCATTTGAAGCCTTGTTTGTCCAGATTGGTTGTAGGTTCATCCAACAGAAGAATATCCGTATCTGAGCAGATCGCAAGTACCAGCTTAAGACGTTGTTTCATTCCTGATGAAAAATATTTTACTTCTTTGTGGCTGGATTTGGAAAATTGCAACAGATCCAACAAATCTCCGGTGTTTAAATCTTTACAAAGAGGTTTGAATTTTTGATGAAATTCGATTGCTTCTACTAGTGTCAGCTCTTCAATCAAATCAATGTAAGGAGCAGCGTAGCTGATATGTTGGTAAATTAAATCTTTATCAACGGGAGAATCATTTTTAATAAAATCAACACTTCCTTTGGAAGGAGAAAGATGTCCTGATAAGATTTTTAAAAAAGTAGATTTTCCGGCACCATTGGAGCCAAGGATGGCATAACTGTCTCCAGACTTAAATTCATAATTTATATTTCGAAAAATCCATTCAAACCGATATCGCTTGGCAACATTATCGAGCTTGATGTCCATTCCGTGTTTTGTTGCCGTTAAGTTGTCGGAATCCTTTGATAATTCCACGATCTGCTTTTCGAATAAATTGAAGAATATTTTCTCGTTCAGGAGTTGCTACCATTCCGGTTTCGATTTTTTCAAGCGCTTGGGTAGTATTGAATCCTTTGACATAAAGAATTCGGTAAATATCCTGAATATTGTAAATCTGGTCTTTTGTAAAACCTCTTCTTTTCAAACCGACTGAATTGATCCCGGCATAACTGAGCGGTTCGCGGGCAGCTTTGACATATGGTGGGACATCTTTTCTGACCAGCGATCCTCCACCAACCATAACATGGTCACCGATCCTTACAAATTGGTGAACAGCAGTCAAGCCTCCAAGCACAGTTTTAGGTCCAATTTCGATATGTCCGGCCAGGTTGACACAATTAGCCAAAACACAACCTTCGCCAATGATACAATCATGAGCGATATGACAATAGGCCATTATAAGGCAATTGTCTTTAATTTCGGTTTTATAATTAGCTCTAGTTCCGCGATTGATGGTACAATATTCACGGATAGTAACATTATTGCCAATTTCCAAAGTTGATTCTTCTCCTTCAAATTTTAGATCCTGTGGAATGGATCCGACAATGGCTCCAGGGAAAATTTTACAATTTTTTCCCATTCTCACGCCATTCAAAATACAAACATTAGGGTGAATTACCGTTCCGTCACCGATAACAACATCTTCTTCTATGGTCACGAAAGCCCCGATTTTGACATTTCTGCCGATTTTCGCATTGGGATGGATGTTTCTTATTGCGTTATTCATTGTTAGTTCTTCTGATGATTTGAGCTGTGAGTTCTCCTTCTGATACAATTTTT
>JANQFJ010000116.1 GCA_028277915.1 Saprospiraceae bacterium | reverse complement strand
AGCATCTATGAAGATTTTGCTGTTATTGGAAATCAACTTCGTGCTATTTTAAAGAATCGTAAAGTATATTATCTTCATGGTTATCCAAGTGCTATATATGATTTTGCACTTTATTGTGAGCAACAAGATCGATCTTTAAGAGATAAACTAAAGGAAAATCTAAAAGGAATATTTTTAGGTTCTGAATTCCCCAACAAGATTTGGAGGGCAAAAATAGAGGAAGTATTTGGAGTACCATCCATCTCATGGTATGGCCATACTGAAAGAGCTATTTTAGCTTATGAGCAATCTATTCAGTATGAATATTGCCCTTTTCATAGCTATGGCTATGCAGAGGCTACACTAATCGAAGGAGAGAATTATTTACTTGGAACGAGCTATTACAATTTTGCTTCCCCGTTGATCAGATATAATACAGAAGATATTATCAACCCTATTGAAGTCGAAAACGGACTGATGGAAAAATTCCGAATCAGTAAAGGCCGAAGTGGTGAGTATATTTTGGATAAATTGGATAAAAAAATTCCATTGACAGGATTAATATTCGGAAGGCACCACAAACTATTTAATTACTGTAGCCACATTCAAGTATATCAAGAGGAGAAAGGCAAGGCTACGATATTATATTCACCTTTAAACAAGAATTTAATAATTAATAATTTTGATATGCTATTTGATGATTCAAATGTGAATATTAAATTTCACTTTGAAAAAGTTGATACTCCGGTAAAATCGGTTTCCGGAAAAGTTAATCTTCTTGTAAACAGTAAACAGTAATTTTTTATGAAGATACTAAATATTGTCGGCGCACGTCCAAATTTTATGAAAATAGCTCCCTTGCACAGGGCTTTTTCCAATCATTCACAAATACAATCCAAAATACTCCATACCGGGCAACATTATGATGAAAAAATGTCTGATATTTTTTTCAATCAGTTAGAATTACCCGAGCCTGACTTTTATCTGGGAGTGGGAGGTGGAAGCCATACTTTTCAAAAGGCGCATGTAATGCTGAAATTTGAACGGATATTATTGGAGGAAGAACCTGATGTGGTGGTAGTAGTGGGAGATGTAAATGCTACTGCCGCCTGTAGTATTGTTGCTATAAAAATGGGGATTAAAACGGTTCATGTTGAAGCGGGACTGAGGAGTGGTGATCGTTGTATGCCCGAAGAGATCAATAGAATTATCACAGATGCGATTTGTGATGATCTATTTGTAACTGAGCAAAGCGGGATGATAAACCTTGCAAGGGAAGGAGTTTCAAATCACAAAACTCACTTTGTAGGTAATGTGATGATAGATTCGTTGATTTATTATAGAGAAAAGGCGAAGCAGGAAGATATACTTGATAAACTGAATGTGTCGCCAGACGGATATATCTTGATGACTATGCATCGCCCTTCAAATGTAGACAATGTCAAAAGTTTGGAAGATATTTTGGAAATCATTGAAAATGCCGCTAAACATAAAACAGTTATTTTTCCTATGCACCCCAGAACTTCCAATAATTTTGGTCAATTTGGATTGTTCGATCGATTACATAATATTCAAAACCTGTCTATATTGGGGCCACAGGGGTATTTGCAATTTCTTAAGCTGATGGATAATGCTGCGCTAATCATAACAGATTCTGGAGGGATTCAGGAAGAAACAACTTATCTCCAAGTACCTTGCATGACTTTTAGGGATTCTACCGAAAGACCCGTAACGGTTGAGTTGGGAACAAATATCCTGATGAAGGATCTGAATCCTGAAACTGTTAAAATTCAAATGGAAAAGATCCTAAATGGGGAAATTAAAAAAGGAATAATACCACCATTTTGGGATGGACATGCATCAAAAAGAATTGTTGATGTTTTATTTAATAAATATTCTGCAAAAACTAAAGTTCGAGATAAAGCTTCCTCAATATAAAATATGAAACAAATCATTCAGGATTTAAAGTCAGGAGATACTCTTTTAGAAGAAGTCCCTGTGCCCAAAGTAAAGAAAGGTCAGGTACTTATAAAAACCCATCGTTCCCTTGTTTCTCTTGGGACAGAGCGTATGCTTGTGGAATTCGGTAAAGCTAATTTCATTGACAAAGCTCGTCAGCAACCAGAGAAAGTGAAACAGGTTTTGGATAAAATAAAATCCGATGGATTGAGACCAACGCTCGATGCTGTATTTCGAAAACTTGGTGAACCTTTACCCTTAGGATATTGTAATGCGGGCGAAGTTATAGCAGTTGGTTCTGGAGTTTCTGAAATAAAAGTTGGAGATCGTGTGATCTCTAATGGAAATCATGCAGAAGTAGTATCAGTACCAAAGAATTTAGTGGCAAAAATCCCGGAAAATGTTTCTTACGAAGAAGCCAGCTTTACAGTTATTGGAGCGATAGCCTTACAAGGAATTCGTTTACTTAATCCCACTTTTGGAGAGCGAATAGTAGTGACAGGATTAGGCCTAATTGGCCTTATAGCAGCGCAGTTGTTAAAGGCAAATGGTTGTGAAGTAATCGGTTTAGATTATGATGAGAGGAAAGTGGACTTAGCAAAGAGTTGGGGTATAGCTGCTAGTCATATCAAAGAAAGCAGCAACCCTGTTGAAATAGTAAATAGCTTAACGAAAGGAATTGGGGCCGATGGTGTATTGATAACTGCCTCTACTAAAAGTAATACTGTGATTTCTCAAGCAGCAGGAATGAGTCGCAAGAGAGGAAAAATAGTTTTGGTGGGAGTGATTGGCTTGAATATTCAACGGTCTGATTTCTATGAAAAAGAGTTAACCTTCCAGGTTTCTTGTTCCTATGGACCAGGACGTTATGACGACAATTATGAATCCAAGGGTAATGATTATCCTCTACCCTATGTGCGTTGGACAGAAAAACGAAATTTTGAGGCAATTCTGACTGCAATTTCTTCAGGAAGGCTTCTTGTAAAACCTTTGATATCTGAAATAATTGACTTGCAGTCTTACAAAACAATTTATGAGAATATGAGTGGCTCTGGGTCAATTGCGTCAATATTGAAATACCCTGGTGATTTAGCAATTGATGCAACTTCAGTCGTAGTAATTTCGAAAGATTTTTCCGGCCAAAAAGGAATTCTTGGTATAATAGGAGCTGGTAATTTTACAAAATCGACGATTGTTCCTACTTTGAAAAAGCTTGATGCTAATATCAAATATATTGCAAGTGAAAGAGGATTGTCCGGAACCACAACTGCAAAAAAATATAATATCGCTCAGTCAACAACTGATTATAAAGATATTTTAGATGATGATGAAATTGATGCAGTATTAATAACTACACGGCATGACCAACATGCCAAATTAGTCGTTGAATCATTAAAAGCCAACAAACATGTTTTTGTAGAAAAACCGCTGGCCTTGACGATTGATGAGCTTAATGCGATTCAAAAGGTTTACAATACCTCAGATTCAACATTAACAGTAGGATTTAACAGGCGATTTTCACCATTCATTCAAGAAGCCAAATCCTTATTAGGAAATTCTGATATCCCGATAAATATCATTGCTACAATGAATGCAGGGTTTATACCTCCAGAAATGTGGGTACATGATATGGAAATTGGAGGCGGTCGCATTATTGGAGAAGCTTGTCATTTAATTGATTTAATAAGTTTTTTAACAGGAAGTACAGTAGAAAAAGTTGTTATGAACGCAATGGGGCAAGCCCCAGCGGAGAATACTGACAACGCTTCTATTTTGCTGCATTATAAAAATGGAGCACAGGGTATAATAAACTATTTTTCAAATGGTAACAAGGCTTATTCAAAAGAAAGGATTGAGGTATATGATCAGAACAGGACGATAATTATTGATAATTTCCGTCGAGCCAATTACTATGGTTTTAAGAAGCGTGGATTAAAAAAATCACAGGATAAGGGCCATTATGATCAATTTAAACTCTTCTTACAGAACCTGAAAAATGGTGGGCCTGCAATAATTCCTTTTGATGAAATCTTAAATACCTCTAAAACTGCAATTGCCGCTATCGAATCATTGAAGCAAGGAGCCTGGATAAATGTGGAATAAGGTAGCTTTGTATTATCATACGCTTAAGTTCCTTAAATGGAAACAAATAAAATATCAGATTTATTATAGAATTAGGAATGCTTTAATTGGTAGAGGAAAATATTCCGATCAGATCATTAATAAAAGCAAAATCCAAAAATTACGATTCCAAAGTTCAATAGAATCAATCAATTCTTATTCCGCCCAAAAAGGGTTTTCGTTTTTAAATTTGAGTCACTTTTTTAGCGATGGGATTGATTGGAATTATTCAGCTTTTGGTAAATTGTGGACATACAACCTCAACTATTTTGAGTTTTTACTCCAAAATGAAATAACTAAGGAAGAAGGGATAAATTTAATTGAAGATTTTATCAGTAAAATTGATAAAATTAAAGATGGCCTTGAGCCTTATCCGATATCACTTAGAATTATTTTCTGGATCCGTTTTATAACCAAATATGCCATTAACAATGCTCAAATAAACCAATCGCTTTTTGCACAAACCCAACTCCTGTCGCGAAATATCGAGTACCATCTAATGGGCAACCATCTTCTGGAAAATGGGTTTGCACTGCTTTTTGGCGCTTATTATTTCAACAACAAAGTTTTCTATAAAAAGGCTAAACAAATTCTGGTTGAGCAATTAGAAGAACAAATTCTGGAAGACGGCGGTCATTTTGAGCTTTCTCCCATGTACCACCAAATAATTTTGTATCGCATACTTGATGCAACTAATCTGGTAAAAAATAATCGGTTAATATTTGGAGGAGAATTAGAAAAAACCCTTTCCTTTAAAAGTGCCAAAATGCTCGGTTGGTTACAAAATATGTCCTACAGGAACGGAGAAATTCCTCTTTTAAATGATAGTGCACAAGGGATAGTACCAAAATCTAAGCAATTGTTTAAGTATGCCAACTCTTTAGGAATCAATCCGATTAATAGCCCTCTTAATGAAAGTGGATACCGGGTTATTAGAAAAGACAATTATGAATGCGTTATTGATGTGGGAGCGATCGGGCCAGATTATATTCCTGGGCATGCACATTGTGATATACTAAACTTTTGTCTGAATGTAAATGACAAGCAAATGATTGTTGATACTGGATTGTCTACTTACGAAAAGAATGAAAGACGTCAAAAAGAGCGATCAACATCTTCACATAATACGGTTCTTATTGGAGAAATTGAACAGTCAGAAGTTTGGGGAGGATTCAGAGTTGGAAGAAGAGCGAATCCGAAGATTTTAGATGAAAACGAAACCTCAATTTTTGCAACCCATGATGGATACAATCATTTAGGGATAAATGTTGAAAGGCGATTTTTTTTTTATGACAAGAAAATTGAAATTAAGGATTTTGTGAAAAACCAGCAAAATTTCATTGCCAAAGCAAATTTTCATTTTCATCCATCATTAGAAATTTTAATGAAAAATAATCTGGTAACAATAGGAAATACGGTTCTTAAGTTTAAAGGTGCATCAGAGATAAAGAAAGAAAGGTTTGAATTTGCACCATATTTTAATAAAACTATCCCTTCCAATAAAATATCGATTACCTTTGAAGGATATTTAAAAACTATTATTTCAGTATGAATATCTTGTTCCTTTCAGATAATTTCCCTCCTGAAGTAAATGCTCCAGCCAATCGGACCTATGAGCATTGTTCCGAATGGGTGAAAAAAGGAGCAAACGTTACTGTAATTACTTGCGCTCCTAATTTTCCACAAGGAAAAATCTATGAAGGCTACAAAAATAAAATTTATCAAAAAGAAATAATAGATGGAATAAATGTCATTAGAGTATGGAGTTATATCGCTCCAAACAAAGGAATAGCTAAGCGTATAATGGACTATTTTAGTTTTGCATTCATGGCTTTTTGGGCTAGTCTTTTTGTGAAAACTGACATATTAATCGCTACCTCTCCACAGTTTTTTACGGCTGTTGCGGGCTTTTTTGCTTCCTTTTTTAAAAAAAAACCATGGATAATGGAAGTGAGAGATCTTTGGCCAGAATCTATTAAAGCTGTGGGAGCATTAAAACAAAATAGATTGATATTTTGGCTGGAAAAACTTGAGCTGTTTCTTTATCGTAAAGCATCGAAGATTATAGTTGTGACTGATGCGTTTAAAGAAAACATAAAAATCAGAGGGATAAGAGAAGAAAAAATATTTGTCGTGAAAAACGGTGTAAAATTGGACCGATTCAAGCCGAATGATAAAAATGCTAAAATAATTCATCGCCTGAAACTAGGGAATAAATTTGTAGTTGGATATCTGGGAACACACGGCATGGCTCATAAATTAGATTTTATCCTTGAATGCGCAAGAAATTTAAATAACAATATACATTTTTTATTTATTGGAGATGGTGCTGAAAAGCATAAACTATTGGAAATGAAAGAGAAATGGAATCTTGAAAATGTTACTATGCTGCCATCTGTCCCGAAAGATGAGGTTGAAGAATATATAAATGTCACAGATATAGCTTTAGTGCCATTAAAGAAATCTGATACCTTTAAAACAGTAATTCCTTCAAAAATTTTTGAAAATTCAGCATTGCGAAAACCCATATTGCTTGGTGTAGAAGGAGAGTCAAAGTCAATCATCCAAAAATACAATGCTGGTATTTGCTTTGAACCCGAAAATAAAGTTGATTTTTTAGAAAAACTCGAAAAAATAAAAAGAGACAAAGATTTTTATAAAGAATGCCAAAAAGGTTGTGATCTTTTAGCAAAAAATTTTGATCGGAAAATACTGGCAAATAAAATGCTTAAGATAATAGAAGATACAATATCTGATTCAATAAAATGAATAAAAACACCTACATAGCAATCATGGCCGGTGGTATCGGCTCTCGCTTTTGGCCGGCTAGCCGTACTGCCAGACCTAAACAATTTTTGGATATTTTGGGAGTTGGGAAGTCATTGATACGGTTGACGTTTGAGCGGTTTTTGAAATTGGCGCCGGCCGAGAATATTTTTATTCTTACTAATGCGATGTACAAAGATTTGGTCTTGCAGCATTTACCAGAACTTAATGAAGATCAAATTCTTTGTGAACCTTCAAGAAATAATACTGCACCTTGCGTGGCTTATACCGCCTTAAAATTGCACCAATTGAATCCGGAAGCAAATTTTGTTGTTGCGCCGAGCGATCATGTTATTCTAGATGAAGATACTTTTGTCAATATCCTTAAAAAAGGTTTGGCTTTTACGGCTGAAAATGATGCTTTGTTGACGCTTGGTATTCAGCCAACCAGGCCCGATACAGGATACGGTTATATTAATTATCAAAAAGAGGCCGAAAACGGCATTCACAAAGTCATTCTGTTTACTGAAAAGCCAAATCTTGAAAAAGCGAAAGAAATGCTTGCAAGTGGTGACTATCTTTGGAATGCAGGAATTTTCGTTTGGCGAACCAAATCAATCCTGGCTGCTTTTCAGCAATATGCTAACGGAATTTATAATGTGCTTTCGAAAGGAAATGAATTTTATAATACGCCTGACGAACAAGGGTTTATCAACGAATATTATCCGCAAACCACCAAAATATCCATCGATTTTGCCATCATGGAAAAAGCTGAAAATGTTTTCACCATACCTTCTTCTTTTGGATGGTCAGATCTGGGAACCTGGGGATCGCTTTACGCAGAATTGGAAAAAGATAATCATGAAAATGTTTTAAATGCCGATCCTGTTTTAGTTGAAAATGTGAATAACTGTTTGATACGAGCTCCAAAAGATAAATTACTGGTTTTGAGAAATCTTGAAAATTTTATCATCATTGACGAAGATGATGTTTTGATGATTTATCCAAAAGACAAAGAGCAGGAGATCAAAAAGGTGGCCGAAGGCCTGGATGGGACGGAAAATGATTCTTTTTTGTAAAACTCAAAATTTTTTAGCCATAACCTGATACTTTGAAAGGGCAAAAACCAAAAATTGCAATTGTTGCCAATTCCACCTGGAATATCTACAATTTTAGATTGAACATCATCGAAAAATTGTTGGATGAGGGTTTTGAAGTAACTGTGATTGCCCCAATTGATAAGTACATTCATTACAAAGAAAAATATCCTGAGGTCACTCATATTGCGCTTAAAAAACTAAATCGCGACAGCCTAAATCCATGGAAAGATTTTAGATTGATGCTGGAATTGACCCGGATTTATAAAAGGGTAAACCCTGATTTGGTTTTGCATTATACCGTCAAGCCTAATATCTATGGGGGCATTGCAGCTAAACTCAACAATATTGCTTCGCTTGCTGTTGTGACTGGCTTGGGGTATACTTTTATCCACAACGGGTTTGTAAAAAAAATAACTAAATCCCTTTATCGATTTACTTCTGGATTCCACAGAAAAGTCATTTTTGAAAATATCGATGACCGGTTGTTGTTCACTAATTATGGCTTGATCGAAAAGGACAAAGGAATTTCGGTAAAAGGATGCGGAGTGGATAGTTCATTTTTCAGCCCATTGCCTAATGGAATAAGGAAGGAAAAAACCACTTTCACTTTTATTGGAAGGTTACTTTATGACAAAGGTGTTAAAGAATTTGTAGAAGCTGCAAAAATCATCAAGGAGAAATTTGAAAAAGTAGATTTTTGGCTGGTCGGTGAAATCGATAAAAATAATCCGGCAGCTGTAAAAAATGACGATCTGGTAGATTGGGTTAAAGAAAAAGTAGTCATTTATCATGGAGCTACAAATGATGTAAAAAAATATATTGCAGCTTCTGATTGTATCGTTTTGCCATCATACAGAGAAGCAATTGCCCGATCAATTACGGAAGGAATGGCCATGGAAAAACCAGTAATAACTACTGATACACCTGGTTGCCGTGAAGCCGTTGAAGATGGTGAAAACGGTTATCTTGTCCCAATTAAGGATGTCGTGGCTTTGTCGAATTCAATGGAACAATTTCTCCAGCTTGATTACGAAAAACGGCACAATATGGGGGTATTGGGTAGAAAAAAAGTGCTGGAAGAATTTGATGATAAATTAGTTGCGAACCAAATTGTCGATATTATAAAATCGAACCTCTAAATGTCCTGCGACAGAAAAATAATTGGTTTTTTAACCATTAGTTTCTGCATAGCTTTCCTTTTAACATTTCCCGGTTTTTTTTTCTCAGTTGATGAGCTGAGTTATTTTTCTCGAGCAGTAGCCTTTTCAGAGTTTAAGCTCGACCTTTTACAGATAACCATTTCCGGAGCATCATTTTCCTGGGCTCCTGCTGCTTACCCTTTAGGCACTTCCTTTTTGC
>JANQFJ010000090.1 GCA_028277915.1 Saprospiraceae bacterium | reverse complement strand
TTGAAATAGCTAAAACTGAAAAAACAGCTTCAATAGCCCCTGCTGCCGCCAAGGTGTGCCCCGTAAATGATTTTGTGGAACTAAAGCAGGGTACTTCTTTTTCAAAAACATTTACAATTGCTATGGATTCTGACAGATCATTGTTTTGAGTTCCAGTGCCGTGTGCATTAATATAACTGATATTTTCGGTCGACAATTTGGCTTTTTTCAAAGCATTTTTCATGGCAAGTGTTGCGCCTTTTCCATCCGGCGAAGATGCTGTCTGATGGTAAGCATCGGCAGCATTTGCCCAGCCCGACAATCGACACAGTGGAGTATTGCCACTCATTTTAATGCTTTGCTCACTTTCTAAAATTAAAAATCCGGCGCCTTCGCCAAGGTTTAAGCCATTTCTTTTTTTATCAAAAGGTTTGCACCATGCTGAGTCATAAATCATCAATGCATTAAAGCCATTGATCGTAAAATTAGTCAGCGCATCAGTCCCGCCGACAAGTACCCTGTCCAAACGGTTTTGCTCAATGAGTCTGGCACCAAGCATGATGGCATTTGCCCCTGATGAGCATGCTGTGGACAGCGTGTTGATATATCCACCAAAACCCAATTCTTTTGCCATACATTCAGTGGAATTCCCACTATCGTGATAAAAGAGTAGTTTTGGATCAGTGTTTTCGCCATTCAGGTGCTTTTCATAAAATTGCTCGGAGATATCCATTCCTCCAACAGAGGTGGCAGAGATCAGGCCTGTCCGGATTTCATCGTTTGCCTGGTTTGCTCCCCAGGCTTCTTTTGCAGCAATCGCCCCCAGGATAGCAGTTCTTGAAATAGAGGCCTTGCTCAAATCAGCCTTTTGAACAAGTTGCTGGTTTGAATACTTTACTTCACCTGCAAGAAAACCTTTATCGCTTTTGAGTAGTTGAAGCGGATGAATTCCTGTGTTTTCATTTTTCAGAGATTGGAGGTTTTCTTCAACATTAAAACCTATTGCCGAAACAGCTCCAACACCCGTAACAAAAACGCTCATCAATTAGTTATTTTTGGAAATGTAGTCTGCCATAGTATTGATCGACTCAAAGACCTTTTTTCCTTTTTCAGGATCGGTAATTTTTAAACCGTAATAGTTTTCAAAAAGTACAATCAACTCCAAAGCATCAATAGAATCCAGTGCCAAATCGCCACCAAACAAAGGGTCATTGTCATTAATATCAGCAGGCTGGACATCTTCCAGATTCAGTCTTTCAATGATTTGTTCTTTCAAATTTTTCTTTAACTCTTCCATGTAATTATGCTTTGCGCAAATTTAACAAATTATTTGATGTTAGCGGCAATGAATCTTCAGTGCTCGCCTCCTTCTCGACGAAGAAAAAGAAGGCCTCAATGCTGTCGTTTAAAACATTTACCCAACCGCAAGCACAAGCCATCGCTTTGCTGGGAATAAGAATATTGCAGTAATTTTCGTAAAATTCAGGGTCAAAATTTTCAGAAACCACAAAAATGTTTTCTCCGTACCACTTATTTTTTATAGCTATTTCGCCGAGTACAATATTTGGCAGGGTGTAAACAAAAAGCGCAGGGCTGGGTGATCCATTTTCTTTAAAAGATTGTTGAAATTTGACATCTGTGTTTGCGCTGGAATTTTTATTTGCAAAAACAAGGGCGATTTCATCATCATCATAATCAACGATTTTTCCGTTTTGCGACTTCAATATTTCCGAACCTATAACTCCAATTTTGGACATCAAATCCATTTTGTGAAATTTTGAATAATCGATTTTAAAATGGTCATAAAGAGTCCTTATCCAGGAATTTTCACTTTCATTTGTCAGTAAAACTTCACCATTGACGGCACAATGGTCTTCACTGATATGGCAATATGTCGTTATAAAATTCAAGCGCGTTTTATAATTAATGATGCATTACAACCTCCAAACCCTGAAGCTGTTTTTAAAAAAGCGGCAATTTCTTTTTCACTATTTTCTTCAATGACATTGAGTTGCTTTGAAGTTCCCTGATTTTCAAAACCCAGGCTTTTGATCAACAAATTATTCCGCAATGATTGCATGGAAATAGCCGTTTCAACCAAACCAGCCGCTCCCAGGGTATGACCAAAATAGGCTTTCAGACTATTGATTGGAATGTGGTTCATTTTTAAACGATCAAAAGCTATGGACTCCATTTCGTCATTAAAAACCGTGGCAGTTCCGTGACCTGAAATGAAATCGATGTCCTTTGCGGACAGGCCAGACAACTTTAATGTCTTTACTACCGAACGATATAACCCTTCGCCTGTCCTGGAAGGTCCCGAAATATGATTGGCATCGTTTGAAGACGAACCCGACACATAAATCAACGGCTGTTCTTTAAATATCTCGACATTCTTGGACAACACAACCGCAGCACAAGCTTCACCCAGATTGATACCTTTTCTGTCTTCGTCAAAAGGACGGCAAACATCATCGCTCAGTGCAAATAACGACTGAAAACCATAAAGCACAAATTCAGAAACAACATCACAACCGATCACTACTACATTTTCGTACAAACCGGGTTTTATGTAGTCTGCGGCGACATTGATAGCAAGCACTCCTGAAATGCAGGCATTTGAAACAGCTAAAGGATCATTTTTTAGTTCATATTTTTCTTTTAAGTCACTACAAAATGAAGCGATTCCATTTGTAAAATTTGACTCAAAATTTCCTTTGGTTGTGCTAAATATCAACAGCGTCTTTTCCGAAGAAAGCAATTTTCCGGATAATTTTCCTGAAATCCCACTCAAACAATCATCGACCAATTGACTAAAACTGGTTTTGTCCTTTTGATCGAATTTCATCAAAAAAACAGTTTCGTCATTAAATCCAAGTCCTTCGAAATATTTACCGGCGCTTGTGTTGGTTTTGAGTGCATGGAAATTGTCATCGGCAGATTTGCCCAAAGGAGAAATGATATTTTCTGCGCCGATGTAGATTCTCATTTATAGTTTTGTTTGATGTTTGGTTGTGGTTAAGTGGTTAAAAGTTATGAGTTATTGGTTTTTAGTTGATTGAGTTTCAATCGGTACATTTTCCGTTCTCCTTTTCTTTGTCTTTCCTGCTCTGTCTTCCATCTTTTAGGTCATTCATAATTTAAACCAACACTCTGTTCCCAATCGTGGTAAAAATCAGGTTTGTTGAGCGCCAGTTGCCTGTCGTTTGCCGTAAGAAAAACCTGGATCGTTTTACCGGAGGCAGCAAGTTTTTGAGTAGTCAGATTGTAAACTTTGTATTCAAATATCATTTTTGCTGCAGGTGTAGGGATAAGCTTTGCATAAACTTTTGCCTTTTGTCCATAAAAAATCGGTGCCTTATGATCTATTTCTGATTTGACGATAGGCATAAAGAAACCGTTATTATAGACTTCCAAATAATCGATATTGTATTTTAGCGCAAAAGTTTCCCTTACGTCTTCAAAAAATTTTAAATAATTGCCATGCCAGACGACTCCCATCGAATCAGTATCACTAAATCTTATGTTCACTTCTGTTTCGGCACTTAATTGTTCCATATTTGGTATTCGTCCTTTTCTTATTGTACTACTATTTTCATTTCGCATTCCAGCAGTTTTTCATTTTCCAAAAAATTTTCGCCTTTGATCACGTAAATATTTCCGAGCTGATAAGTCACTTCTGCCGAGGTGCGAATGCTTTGATTGACCTCAGGCAAGCGGTGGACTTTCAGTTTTGAAATCGATCCAATGTATCCAACCTTTGGCGTTTCCCCTTTCATCTGATCGAGGTATCCAAATCCGCAGGCACAGGTTTGAGCGATATTTTCAACAAGCGCTGCCTCTGTAAGTATGCCATCTTCAGCAAGGATATTATCGGGTTCGATAAAAAGAACTGTTTCAAATCGATTTTCATCAGCTTTAAGCAACCTGCTTATCATCACAAACGGAGGCCTGTGTGGCAAATAAGACAAAATATTTTCCCGTTTATTTATCATCATTGAAAAAATCAAAATAGTTAAACCACTGTTCAGGGTTCAATTTAACTTTATTCTCCAATTCCATGACATATTTTTGTGCAATTTGTTCAACAGAACTTTTTCCAAACATAGGTTTTGTTGCGCTCAAATTATAATGAAAATCGGATTCTTTTATCGCAAACACTATCGTCACGGGTGTATCAAATTTTGAAGCTAAAAGAAAAGGCCCAAACGGGAACCTTGCTTTTTTCCCCAGAAAATCCATAGAAATTGTTTTGGATTCCGGTAAAAAACGATCAGCGTGCATCGCTACAAACTCGTTATTGTCCAGTGCATTTTTGATTTTAATGACGTGTGACAAGTCGTTTTTTATCGGAATAATATTAAAACGCGATCCTCCGGTGGAAGTATCAAGGTATTGTTTGATTTTTTCAACTTCTGCATCAACCATCAAGACATTGATCTTTTGGGTGACTCTCTTTTTCAACAAATTACCAGCTGTTTCCCAATTGCCTAGATGCGCACTGAGTAAAATACCTCCTTTTCCATTTTCATTCATTTCAAGCAAATAGTTTTCACCATCGAAATTATGGGAAAAATGGGCCCCTTTTCCAACCAAATAAGCAAAGCGGTCAACCAAAGTTTGTCCGAAAATGTAAAAATTCTGCCTTGTTATTTTTTTTGCTTGGCGGTGGGTGAATCCCAAATTATGGGTATAAAAATCATGGATGGCATTTCTGTTTTCCCTGGCAAAAACGAAGTAATAGTATGTTACAAAGCGCAACAACAAATAAGCAGCCCTGATACCAAAAACTTTTATAAAGAAGAGGAATATTTTGTAGCCAAGAACTGTACCTTTGCTTTTTCCACTCCATCGCCCCATAGCCGATCAATTATAGCTTCGCCTCAACCAGCTCATAGAAGTCTAAAAATGTGACGATCTCTTTAAAGTCTTCTCCAGTTAGTTTAATGCCAAAATTTTCTTCAATAACCACCACAAGATCAACATAATCGAGGCTATCCAGATCCAGGGTTTCTTTCAGATTGTTATCAGGTAAAATACTATTTTCATCTACCTCAAACTCTTCAGACAAAAAGGTTTTCGTTGTCTCAATAATTTCTTCCTGAGTTAGCTTCGTATTTTTCATATTCACACAATGCAGCTTTAAAATTTCTAAACATGATTTAAAAATACACACAAAATTAGTTTATTTATTTGATTTTACTGCCTTGGCTCATCAAAAAAATCAAATTGTAATAACAATGTTTATTTGATTCTTTATTAATGTTGTAATAAAAAAACCTACTTTCAAATTATAATTAAAATCTGATTTTGAAAACTAATTTCGGATGTTCACCTCGAAAACAGCAAAAGCATTCATTTGTTTAAACAAATGGATTATTACACTTAGGTCATGAAACTTTCCTGATAATTAAAGTCGAATTGGTCCCGCCAAATCCAAAAGAATTGGAAAGAAAACAATTTATTTTTTGCTGTTTTGTTTGGTTGATAATATTAATTTTCGCTGAATGTTCGTCAGGATTTTCAAAATTGATATTGGGTGCTATAAAATCATTTTGCATCATCAATAATGAATAAACGATCTCGCTGGCTCCAGCCATCCAACACTCATGCCCGGTCATGGATTTTGTGGAACTCACAGGCACTTTATCTCCTAAGACTTCCAAAATTGCCTGAGCTTCTGTACTATCACCAACTGGCGTGGATGTAGCATGGGCATTGATATAGTCTATTTCTTCAGCATCAATCTTTGCCTGGCTAAGTGCCATGTTCAATGAGCGTGTTTGGCCATCGAGGTTTGGATTTGAAATGTGATCTCCATTTGAAGAAAAACCGTAACCGATGATTTCTGCTAAAATGTTGGCGCCGCGCTTAACTGCTGATTCATAGGATTCCAGAATCACCGTTGCAGCTCCACCGGAAGGAATCAAACCATCTCTATCGCGATCAAAAGGCCGAGAAGCGGCAGTTGGATCATCTTCTCTGACCGAAAAGACACCAAGGCCATCGAAACTACCCATCGTATAAATATTTACCTCCTGCGCTCCGCCGCAAACCACACGATTTTGATATCCGTGTTTGATGAGCAAATAGGCCATGCCGATAGAATGCGAACCAGACGCACATGCCGCACTCAAAGTGAAATTGACACCTTTCAATTTGAAAATCGTAGACAGGTTCATATTGACCGTACAATTCATGTTTTGAAAAATAGCGCCACTGCCGATGAGTGTCGTGTCCTTTTTTAAACGAGCTTTGTCCACTGTTTCGATGACAGCTTCAGCAGTACTGTCATTACCAAAAATGATCCCGGTTTCGTTATTTTCCAGGAAATCAATATCCAACCCAGCTTGTCCAAGCGCCTCTCTGGTTGAAGTATAAGCAAAGATAGCAGGCTGCCCCATCCCTACACGCGCTCTTCTCGAAAGAAATGGTTTTAAGTCAGGTGTTTCAATCAAGCCGGTGAGCGGAGAACGATATCCAAATTCTTTCCTGGCTTCGTCAATCCCGATTCCGCTCTTCCCGTTGTACAAAGAATCCCTAACTTCCTGAAGGTTATTTCCAAGGCAGGAGTATATCCCAATACCGGTTATAACAACTCTTTGATTCATGATTTACGAATAAAGTCCTCCATTAATATTTATAACTTCTCCTGTAACATACGAAGATTTTTTGGAAGCTAAAAAACTTACCAAATGAGCTACTTCCTCAGCTTCACCAAATCGTTGCATCGGAACCATTTTTTTTAGCTCACTTTCATTCAAATCTTTGGTCATATCACTTTTTATAAAACCAGGAGCAACGGCATTTACCGTTATTTTTCGTTTGGCGACTTCCTGCGCCAATGCTTTTGTAGCTCCGATCATTCCTCCTTTTGCAGCAGAGTAATTTGTTTGTCCGGGTACACCTTTCAAGCCGGATAAAGACACAATATTTATTATTCTCCCGTCTCTTTTTCTCAACATCGGTTTGATGATATTTTGAGTGACGTTAAACATGCCTTTTGTAGAAACATTGATCACATCATCCCAGTCTTCTTCTTTCATCCACATAAACAATCCATCTCTTGTGATTCCTGCGTTATTGACGAGCACATTGATGAATTTGTCTTCATTTTTTTCTTTCCAGTCATTTAAAATTTGCTCAACCGACGCTTTATCTGCGACATTAAACTGGATCAATTCACCTTTTCCACCAGCATTTTCAATTTGCTGAAGCGTATCTTCAGCCGCTTCTTTGTTTGAGGAATAATTGACCAAAATATAAAGTCCATGATCTTTCGCCAATTGAATGGCTATTGCCTTTCCAAGGCCTCTCGAAGCTCCGGTTACTAATGCGCAATTCATAGTGCTAATTTATTATTTTTAATAAAATTATAAACATCATTCATCGCCTGAGATTGTGAGCCGTCATCTTTAACAAACGGCGCTTTCTTGCGAATCTGTTCATACACTTTCTTTGTATTCGACGACAGTTTTTGCTTCTGGCCATTTTCAAGTAAATCAATTGCCTGGCATAGCGCCATCAGATGAATCGCCGTGACCTGAAAACAATTGTCGATCACTCGCCTGGCTAAGGAGGCACTGTTGGTTCCCATGCTCACGATGTCCTGATTATCCTTATTATTTGGAATGCTATGAACATAAACCGAATTAGACAAAGCCTGATTTTCGGCAGTCGTAGAAGTAGCTGTAAACTGCAAACCCTGGAAACCAAAATTCAATCCCAGTTTTCCGGCATTAAGAAATGGAGGAAACTTGTTGTTGAGCCTGTCATTCATCAAAAAATTGAGCTGACGTTCATTCAGCATCGACAATTTGGTCATGACAATTTTTAGTTTATCCATTTCCAAAGAAATATAATCCCCATGAAAATTGCCGCCGTGAAAAACGTTTTCAAACTCTGGAAGAACCACAGGATTGTCATTCGTAGAATTGAACTCGTTTTCGACAACTTGTTTTGCGTTTTCCAAAGTATCTGCAATTGGCCCAAGAATCTGAGGTACACAACGAATGGAATAGTATTCCTGAATCCTGTTTTTAAATTCGACTCGACTAAATTCTGAGGAGTCAGAGAACAATTCTTTTCGGTTTCGGATCAACTTGCTGTCAACCAAAAAATCACTCATCGCTTCAGCTATGAAAATTTGGCCTTTATGCAATTTGGCACCATTGAGTCCTTCTGAGAATGAGTCATTGAAAGATCCTAAAATCTCATTGAGTATGGAAGAAGATGCGATGGTCCATTTTAAAAGCCGAAAAGCATAGATCAGGTTGATCGCTGCAATTCCCGTCATGCACGAAGTGCCATTGATGATACCCAACCCATCCCTAAGCTGGAGTTGAAGAGGTTCGATACCTGCGCTTTTTAATGCATCACCTGCGGGGACCCTTTTCCCGTTTTTATAGACATAACCCTCACCAATCAGATTCAACCCCAAATGCGCCAATTGAACAAGATCGCCACTGGCTCCTACTCCACCATGTTCAAATATTTCAGGAATAATATTATTATTTAAAAAAGAGATCAATTTTTCGACCACATTCGGGCTTACTCCGGAATTCCCTTGCAAAAAAGCATTCAATCGGGCGATTAACACACTGCGCGCATATATTTCATCAAGTGGATTGCCCATCCCGCAAGCATGATTTCGGATAAGATTGTATTGCAACTGGTTGAGCTCACCATTTTCAATCCTGTATTGGGCCATTGGACCAAAGCCAGTATTGATACCATATATAATTTTGTCTTTTGAAAAACTAGTCAGAAAACGAAAAGAATGTGATACTTTTTCTAAAGTATCATTATCTACATTGATTGTTGCTTTCTCAAAAGTAATAGACTCTATCTGCTCAAGTGAAATTCGATGCATCTCCTGTTTTTATAAGTTTGGCAAAAGTAATAATTTGTTTACTTTTGGCAACTAAAATTCATACTTTCATCCTGAGAAATTAATGATTGGAGGCTACATATCAAAGGTTATTGTTGCTTGTCAAAAACGTAAAGCCTTATTTTTAATATTTCTTTTTTTGATAATCGCCTTCCTCTCCGTCGGTATCAGCCGATTGAAAATCAGCGAAAATATTTTTTCGACATTTCCTGAAAGCGAATCTTTCGAACCGCTAAATGCATTGCTGGAATCAAAAAATCTCTCAAAAAAAGTCGTTTTTTCTCTCAATGTTGAAAATCCTGAAAGTGAAGAACCTGAAATTCTGGTTCTGAACTTTTCTGATTCCTTAAGCAACAGCGCAAAAGCATTTTTGTTTGACATTGAAGCAATCCGACCGGATATTGATGCGATCACTTACAACTATTTCCATGAAAATTTTCCGCTCCTGATCAATCCTGAATATTACAATCAAATCGATTTGAAACTCGAAAAGGATTCTATCAAAGCTTCCCTCCAAACATCATTCAGACAACTCATATCGCCAGGCGGTTCATTTTTGAAAGAATATATTTTAAATGACCCATTGTTTATTTCTGCTCCCTTTTTTGAAAACCTGAACACGAATACAAAAAGTGATCAGTATCTTGTTGAAGATGGTATCCTGTTTTCCAGCGACAAAAAAAATGTTTTTGTTACGGCCAAAATAGCCCATGATTTAAGCGATTCGAAAAAAAATGAAACACTCAATGAGGTTATAAAAAATTTTATCGACGCTTGGAACACTACAAATCCCAACAATCCAGCCGACTATTTTGGCACTTTTGAGATAGCGGCAAACAACGCGGTCCAAATCCAAAAAGATACAAAACTTACCGCTTCGATTGCTCTGGCAGCGGTTTTGTTGATCCTTTTTTTCTTTTACAGAAAGCTCCTGATCCCACTGTTTTTTATACTCCCTGCAGTATTTGCAGGACTTTTTTCGCTGGGCATCATGGGATATGTAAAGCCAGAAATTTCAGCAATTTCTTTGGCAACAGCTGCTGTAATTTTGGGGATTGTTTTGGATTATTCCTTTCATTTTTTCACTCATCTTCGACATTCCACTTCCGTCTTTTCGACTGTCAAAGAAATCAGCGCTCCGCTTTTGACTGGGAGTTTTACGACTATCACTGCTTTTTTGGCTTTGCTTTTCGCCAATTCAGTGGTCTTACGTGATTTTGGAAGTTTGGCAGCGTTGAGTTTGTTTGGCGCAGTACTTTTCACTTTAATAGGATTGCCGGTTGTCCTCGATATTTTCAAATTTGATTATAAAAACATGCCGAAACCGCCGTCGCTGAAACTGCCCGGAGTTTCTAATAAGTTCAAAATGGCGACTTTTTTTTTAATTATTCTTATAACGCTGGGATTTTTGTTTAGCCCCTTTAAACCACAATTTGACGGTGATTTAATTAATCTGAATTTTCACCCCGAAGCCTTAAAAATCAAAGAACAACAATTGACGGGATTGAATCCAAACAATGAAAAAAGGTTGTTTCTTTTCATAACCGACAAAAATATTGAAAAAGCCAGGCTGCTCAATTTCAGACTTTTTGAAAAACTGAGTGAGCTAAAAAAAAGTGGAAAAATAATAAGTTTTCTTTCCTCTGCGCAGTTTCAAATTCCGGAAACAATCAAAAAAGAAAGAACACAGCTATGGCTAAAATACTGGCAAGAAAAGGAAAGCAACGTTTTAACCTCAATCGACGAAACTGCGGACAGCATTGGCTTTTCTCCTCAGGCTTTTGATTATTTTAAATCATGGATTTCAGGAAAACACATGGAAGCCTCATCTCCTCCTGATACAATCCTTCAAATGCTTGGGTTGAATGATTTGATCGATCACAATGAAAACGGGGCAACATTCATAAACTCCTTACAGGTTGATAATCAACACCTTGCAGACGTCAAAGAAGAACATTACAACCTTGAAAGCAT
>JANQFJ010000087.1 GCA_028277915.1 Saprospiraceae bacterium | reverse complement strand
TGAATTCCTCAGCGGGAAGTAGTTGGGCGGATATTGACAACGATGGTGATTTTGATCTTTTTGTGGCCAATTGGGAAAACCAAAACAATCAACTTTTTTTGAATGAGGGCAATGGAAATTTTTCTGAAGTTACACAGGGAGTAATAGTCAATTCTGGTGGTTGTTCTTTCGGTTCGGCATTCGCGGATGCTGACAATGACGGTGATTTGGATCTTTATGTTTGCAATGCTTTTTGTAGTGGTGAATCCAACTTTTTTTTCATCAATCAGGGCGATGGAACATTTGTAAAAGATACGGCTAGTGCTCCTGCAATACAACAAGGCTGGACATTTGGTTGTGCATGGGGGGATTACAACAATGATGGCTTTGCAGACTTGGTTCTGGCAAATACAAAAAATGAAAACCAATCTAATGCATTATTTCAAAACGATGGAAATGGAAATCACTGGTTCAAATTGAACTTAGAAGGAACCACATGCAACCGATCAGCGATTGGAGCGATCATTAAAATTAAAGCAACCATTGATGGAAATGAAGTTTGGCAAATGCGTCGGATTGCCGGACAAAGTGGTTATTGCAGTCAAAATAGTTTGAATGCACATTTCGGTTTAGGAGATGCTATTTTGATTGATAGTCTGCAGATTGAGTGGCCGTCAGGCGTTGAGCAGGTTTTTGAAAATGTGGAAGTGGATAAATTTTGCAGGTTGAAGGAAGGGAAAAGTATTGATTGCTCACTAACATCTGTAAGTTCACCTAAAAAAAATGAGATTCGAAAATTAAGTGTTTTTCCTAATCCTGCTTCGAGAGAGACTATTTTGGTTGAAAATCCATTTTTTGAAAAGTTGGAAAAAGCTGTATTAAAAATATATGCTCAAAACGGATATCTTTTGAAGTTGCAAACGATTGACAATCAACAAAATATGATAAGTTTTAACATTCAGCATTTAATAAAAGGAACTTATCAACTCATCCTTGAGACGGATAAGTCGCTTTATTCAGAAACTTTGGTAATTCCATAAAAATTAAAATTCAATAAGCATGAAAACTAAATTGAAATCAAGAATTTTAACCCTTTTAATTTTATTGTTTTGCTGCTTTTCGGTCAAAATTTCTGCGCAGGAAGCAAGCGTTGAAAAATCCGTTTTCGGACTTGAAACAGGTTTTTTAGGGATATGGCTCAATAATGAAGTCAGGTTGATGGATCAGTTAAGCCTTCGAACTGAAATTGGCTTGAATGCAGGCATCTTTGGTCGATCTTCGATTAAAAACCAGCCAGGTTTTATTTTAACACCTGAGATCACATTGGAACCAAGATGGTATTACAATTTGAAAAAAAGAAAAGCCAATCAAAAGAATATTTCGAATAACAGTGGAAATTATTTTGCGTTGAAAACGACTTACAGTCCAGATTGGTTTGCGATTTCAAATTCAGAAAACATTAATCCTACCAGTCATTTTTCCATTATCCCAACTTGGGGAATTCGCAGAAATATTGGAAAGCATTTTTATTTTGAAACGGCAATAGGAATAGGGTATCGCCACTATTTTGGAAATGATGAGGTAAACCTGAAGCTTAAAGACAATGTTGCTTTAAATGCACATCTCAGGTTCGGATACAGATTTTAAAATATTTTTCAAATTCTCAAACGCTCCGGATCTCAAATATTGTTGGAAATCATCGAATTGCAGCTATTCCCGGCAGTTCTTTGCCTTCCAAAAACTCAAGCATCGCACCGCCTCCGGTCGAAACGTAACTTACTTTTTCAGCCAGTCCCATTTGATTGACGGCTGCGACAGAATCGCCGCCTCCAACGAGTGAAAAAGCACCTTTGGAAGTAGCTTTGGCAACTGCCCTGGCAATGGCTTTAGTTCCATTAGCGAAAGGTTTCATTTCGAAAACACCCATCGGCCCATTCCAGAGGATGGTTTTAGAATTAAGAATTACGACTGAAAATTCTTTCTGAGCCTTCTTTCCAATATCTAGTCCCATCCAACCTTTGCGGATACGTTTACTGTATTTGGTTTCTTTATTGGCTTTTGCATCAAATTTATCAGCAATGACAGAATCTTTTGGCAAATAGATTTTTACCCCTTTCTTTTTAGCTTTGGCAAGCAGGCGATTAGCTAATTTTAATTTATCTTCTTCCACCAGCGAATTTCCAACCAATCCGCCTTGTGCTTTTAAAAAAGTATAGGCCATGCCGCCCCCGATGATCAAATTATCCGCAAAATCAATCAATCGTTCGAGCAGTAAAATCTTGTCAGAAACTTTTGCACCGCCAATAATAGCAGTTAGTGGTCGTTCTGGATTGTTCAAAACCTTTTCTGCATTTTCGATTTCTTTTTGCATTAAAAAACCGAAAGATTTGTTGTCTTTTTTAAAAAACTGAGCTACAACGGTGGTTGAGGCATGAGCGCGATGTGCCGTGCCGAATGCATCATTGACATAAAAGTCAGCCAATGCTGCCAATTGTTTTGCAAAAGCTTTATCACCGGCACTTTCTTCTTTTTGAAACCTCGTGTTTTCCAATAAAAGTATTTCGCCGCTTTTGAGTGATTTTGCCATTTTAGATGCCTGTGGCCCAACAGTTTCGGGGCAAAACTGAACCTTTATTCTGAGTAACTTATTGAGATGTTTGATGATGTGATTTAAAGTAAAAGCTTTGGTATTAACCGTACCATCCTCATTAATTTTTTTCTGTGGACGACCCAGGTGAGACATCAAGATAACCGCCCCACCTTCATTCAAAATATGTTTAATCGTAGGAAGTGCTGCCCTGATGCGCGTATCATCAGTAATTTTAAAATCAGTGTCGAGAGGAACATTAAAATCTACGCGGACAAGTGTTTTTTTATTCTTAAAATTGAGGTTCATATTTTTGAAGTAATTGGACAGCAAAACATTTTAAAGGCCACAAAAATAGAAAAACACCGCTAAATTCTAGCAGTGTTTTTCAGTGATATTTTAAAAACCTTTTAAGCTACAACTTCAACTGACTTGGCTTTTGTTTTTTTGGGATTTGGAAGCTTTAAAAGCTTGACTGCAATATCCGCTAACCTCGCAGCATACCCAGCTTCATTGTCGTACCAACTGATCACTGTGATCAATTTACCATCTGCGCCGGTCAATTGGCTGTCAAATACTGAAGACGCCGGATTTCCAATGATGTCTGAAGATACAAGTGGTGCTTCGGAATATTCCAGTATGCCTTTCAATTGGCCGCGGGCAGCACTTTTAAATTTTTTATTGATTTGTTCTACTGTGGTGGATTTTTCAACAACGGCATTCAATTCGATCAAAGAGCCTGTAATTACTGGTACCCTGACAGCCATTGCCCAAATCTTACCTTTTACTTTTGGATAAACAATCCCCAGCGCAGAAGCGGCGCCAGTACTAGTCGGAACAATATTGAAAGCTGCTGCACGCGCTCTTCTAAGGTCTTTGTGAGGACCATCCTGAATGTTTTGGTCTGCTGTATAAGCATGAGTTGTTGTCATAGTTCCCTGAACAAAACCCCAGTTTTCATCAATTATTTTCACAACAGGAGCCAGACAATTGGTTGTGCAGGAAGCATTTGAAAAAATGGTTTGATTGGGGTTGATTTCATGATCGTTAACTCCCAATACTACAGTTTGAATATCTCCACCTCTGCCAGGAGCTGAAATTACTACACGTTTTGCGCCGGCCTCGATGTGCATACCTGCAGCTTCTGCAGTACGAAATATCCCGGTACATTCCAGCACTAAATCAACTTTCAATTTCTTCCATGGTAATCGTTCAGGATTTCGTTCTGTAAGTGAAAGTATTTTTTTATTTCCGATGAAAATATGATCATCAGTGGCTGAAACTTTTCCAGGGAAAGAACCCTGCGAGGAATCATATTTAAACAAATGCGCAAGAGTAGCATTATTTGTCAAGTCGTTGATTGCTACTACTTCGACATTTTTATTTTTGAGCAAACGTCGGAGTGTTAGCCGACCAATTCTTCCAAAACCGTTAATTGCAATTCTTTTTACCATCTTTTTGTAATTGTGGATTAAATTTTCTAATAGTTAGTGTAAAACTAACAGTAATTTATTGAACTAAAAAATTTAGCTTAATTTAAATGAGTAAGTTTTAGCATAAATACTAAAATGTGGAACGAATTGAATGGTTTATTGTTTTGAAGAATGGAAAAGAAAAACACATTTTTTTTTGAAGGTATTTTAATTTTCAAATAAACCGCTTATATTTGCATCGCTTTTGAAGAAAAGCCCTGAAAAAATATGGAAAGGATCCGGACGGAAAGCGGGTTTTCGAATGTTCGTCATTTCATTTTTAAGAGAAATAACGAACATTCTTGGCCCCTTCGTCTATCGGCTAGGACGCCAGGTTTTCATCCTGGAAAGAGGGGTTCGATTCCCCTAGGGGCTACAAAAGCAAACATACAAACCCTTGTGAGTCAATGACTTGCAAGGGTTTTTGTTTTTATGGGTGACAAAATAGTAACAAGAAAGCATAAAACAACCTATTTTGAACCATAATTATCATACCCAAACCCTTTTGATTTGTCCATAAACTTTCGGAGCAGTAGAAAGACTGTTTGCGTCTCAATTCCGTTCTTAAAATTTTAAAGCACGACAATTGGAACAATTGAAATCAATACAGTCAATACCCATCTAATCAAAGTCTTTTTAGATATGCGCTTATGAGTCATTAAGATGCCCAAATGACCTATTAGCACAAAAGCAATCACAAGT
>JANQFJ010000017.1 GCA_028277915.1 Saprospiraceae bacterium | reverse complement strand
TTTGAGAGTCTTACAGTAAGAACCCCTCTTTTGTATTTGGTGTCAATTTTTTCAGTATTTACATTTTCTGGTAAACTGAAAGAGCGCTTAAAAGTGCGGTAGTTGTACTCGTGATGAGTGTACACTTCAGTAGTTTCTGTAATTTTTTCTTTCTTTTCAGCACTGATTGTCAGCACATTTTCTTCAATGGCTACTTTGATATTTTCTTTTTTTATACCTGGAATGGCCATTTTAATTTTAAACCAGTCTTCCGTTTTACTGACATTTACAGGCGGAAAATGAATCTTCAAGCGCCAATCTTTTAGCATTTCCCTGTCTTCTAAAGGGTTTACAATATTGGGAGTTAAAGAAGTCATACTTTTTGTTTTTGCATGCTCGGTTAACATGATAAATGGTTTTTGATTTTAAATAATACTTCACATTCTATTGCTGCCAATAAAGAGAATAAAAACTATAAAATCGTTGATATTCATCAATTGAGAAGATGATGTTTATCAGCTGTAAACCAGTGATTTAAACCTCTGAGATTGATAAATAAATTGAAAGTTAGATCAGTTAGGATTTTTAAAAAACACAAAACCGTTTTTATCACCAAGCCTTTCAAAACTTGGATTTTCTTTAACGAATTGGGCCTCGCGGTGAATTTTGGTGATGATATATACCGGTTTGTCGGCATCATCACTTGTCAGCCAGTCCCAGACATAACTTTTTTCATTGGTCACAGGAGGTTTTTGAGTATAGAATAAGTGACCGTAAGACTTGTAACCATAAGGTTTTACATAACAATCCTCACCAATTTTTGACTTGAAAAAATCAATCGCTGCACGCTGGGAATAGTGCTCTATTTTATTGATAGATGTAAAAAGAACGAGGTGAATAAAAAAGGCTGTACCGCCAAAAAGTGTAGTTAATCCTTGTAAGGATTTGTTTTTTCGAATGAAATAAAACGAAACTAGTAAGACACCTAAAAGAAAAATTCCCGGAAAAGCTTCGAATCCTGTCCAATTGACTTCAGCGTCCATATTCGCTACCGCAAAAGGGTCGTTGAATAGTGGTTTTAAAATATCAATATTGTTTCCGACAATTGGTAAAGCAATGACCACTAAAATATAAACTCCACCTGTGACAACAAGTCCAAGTTTTATCCAATTGTTGAATACAATTTTCTTTTTCAGGATGTAAAAAATACTTAAAGTTGCCAGATAAGTCAGTGGAAAATAACACATCGAAGAATAGTGGACAATTTTGGATTTAACGATGGTAAAAAGGATTAAAACCACCCAGAAAAGCATTTTCATCCACATCGCAAAATCCTTTTGAGCTTTTGATTCTTCTGCCGAAATTTTGAAAAATGAACGAATTGTAAATATTGCAGCAGGAAAGCAGCCAAATAGTAAAACCACGAAGTGATAACCTGGAAATCCTCTATGCCCTGCATCAGGTGTGCTGAACAAGCGATATTGATATTTATTAAATTCTTCGATAAACCAGGGACCGTTTTTCCAGGTTTCTATACCGTACCAGCTCAATGTCACCAAAGTCGCAGCAAAGGTGAAAAAAAGAAATTCCGGGACATTGGTGTAAAATCGAAATCGTTGATAAACCCAATAAACAAACATGGTCAATCCAGCAATCAAATAAGCTACCTGCCCCTTGGTAAGGATACCCAGTCCAATGACAAAACCACCCCAGAACAGATAATTCCATTTGCTTTTGGCTAAATCAACGCCATCGTATCCATTTTTTTTCCAATGGAAAAGGATAAAATAATACAATCCGCAAAAAATGAAAAGATTGAACCAAGGGTCAATAATTCCGGATTTGAAGTACAAATGTGGGAGAACAGAACCAAAATATACCCCTGCCCAAATTAGGCCAAAGCGCGTATTATAAAGCGTTTTTCCTATATTAAAGAGAATAATCAAAGTTAAAACGCCGCAAATTGCATTCGGAAATCGCGCCGCAAATTCACCAACTCCAAAAATACTCATTGCTGAAGACTGCAGCCAAAAGAATAGTGGTGGCTTTTCCCAAAATGGTTGAAAATCTACATAAACCCGGGTGAATTCCTGGGTTAACATCATTTCACGACTGATCTCAGCGAAATTGATCTCATCCCAATCAAAAAGATGAACACCACCAAGAAAAGAAATGAAAAATACTGCTCCAATCAATCCAATGATCAAAGAATATTTGATTCGATCGTTTTTCATTTACGTTTTTTGCGGCTGAAAAAATTCAGAATCTTGCTTGCAAATTCGTCATCAAGACCAAGTTTACCTTTAATCTCATTGTAAATCGCAATGGCTTGTTTGTCCAAATAGATCCACAGACTTTTGATACCATCGCCAGGTCGAGCTCTGTAATTGGTCGCACGTTTTGAAGGGACATTTTCTTCCTCAGTGTAATAATACAACGCGATAGATTTACGAGTCATGTCTTCAGGGCATTGGAGAGGATCAGGCAGGCCGTGAAAAGAATCATCATCAGTATTGAAAACAACACAGCGGTTGAAAATTGGACTAATCTTTTGAACACATTTTTTCATGTCTCGAGTCCACAATTCCAATTGTCCACCGTATTCCTCTTTCCAATTTTCATTCAGATAGATCAGCAAATTGGCACGTCTCCGCCAATGTCTTTTATGAGGGTGAACCGTAAAATCTGCGTGGATATTCAGAAACCCGCCACGTTGGGTTTGGTGCAATCCACCGCCTTCCAAAGTTTCATCTGCAATCAGGTTTGGGATGCCGGTCAGTTCACTCAAATAACTAACAAATTCAGGTTTATTCAATTCGCTAATCAATTGCTGAATAAATGGGGGAAGGAGGTCAAATTTATTTAATCCGTGTTTTTTTTCATTTACATGGACATAATGAATCCAGCCTTCATCCTTAACCTTTGGAAAGGATTCCATCGCATTTTTTGCAACAGAATTTTTAAGGAAATTATCAATTACAATATGTGGGTATGGGGTGTCAGTTTGGTAAATTTCTTTGTGCAGTTGTAAGGATTCTTTCCACTTTTTTAAATCGAGAATGGACTGATCATCTTTTTTTGCAATTGTGGTATTTTCCATTTGTGTATGTTTGTTTGAAAGCTGTTTTTTACAAGAAAAACACTTTCGCAGTTAAAAGTTTAAAACGGTAAAAACCCTGCAAAATTAGTGTTTTAGAATTACTTTCCCCATTTTCTAAGTTGTTTTATCACCGCATTGAAATCTTTTGGAAGTTCGGCTTCAAATGAAATCTGCTCTTTTGATACCGGATGGTCCAAGCTCAGACGAGAAGCATGCAATGTACAACGGGTCATCAATGGTCTTTCTTCAGCATCTTTTCCACTTTTATATCGTTGGAGTTTTACCTTTGAAAGTAAAAAAGCGGCTTCACCTCCATACATTGAATCCACAGCTAAGGGGTAGGATTCAGATTGTAAATGAACTCTGATCTGGTGCATCCTGCCGGTTTTGATATTCAATTCCAAAAGGGAATAATTTTTAAACCGCTCAACTACTTTATAGTGTGTAATCGATGACTTCCCTTTTGATGAAATAACCATTTTCCCAGCAACAGAATGATGCTTTGATATTGGTTTATCAATAGTTCCTTCATCATTGTGATAATTTCCGAGTACGAGAGCTAAATAGATTTTTTCAGCGGTTCTATTTTCAAATTGCTGATTCAGTTCACGATGAGCATTTTCATTGAGGGCAAAGCAAATAATTCCGCTGGTTTCTTTGTCCAGTCGGTGTACGACAAAAACATTTTTAAACTGTTTTTTTAAATAACTCAACAAATTAGGTTTCGAAGGTATAAACCTATCGGGGATTGATAAATAGTTGGGTGGTTTGTTGACGATCACAAGATCATCGTCCTGAAAAATTATTTTTGGATAGGGTTTCATGTTTATTTTTTCAGGTTTTTGTAGAATTTTTTCCTTAAAACATAATAATTCCAGATAATGCTTCCATTGAAAATTCCATTTTTATTGGGGCGTGGAGAAATGCTGTTTTTTTCAATTAAATCGTCGTAATACATTCTTTTTTTTAAATAGAATCGATAAGATTTATAAAACGAACGATGAGCTTTTAGAATGCTCCCAATTTGAGCAATTTGACCTTTAAACAAAAACATTAGACTGGCAACTCCATCTAAAATCAACCGCAGCGGTATAAGCCAATAAAGTTTTGATTTATTTTCGTTTTTGATAAGATTGAATAGGCTGTTTCGAAAATTGAGATAGGTTTTACGCGGATTTTGGTAATCCAATGTCCCACCACCAAGGTGATAAACAATTGATTTTGGCTGGACCAAAACTTTGTACCCCGCTCTTTTTACCCGCCAGCATAAATCTATTTCTTCTTGGTGAGCATAATAATCTTCGTCTAATCCACCGAGCTTTTGGTAAAGGTCAGAACGGACAAACATCGCTGCTCCACTCGCCCAAAATATCTCTTCTACTTGATCGTATTGGCCACTATCTTGCTCAATGGAATTAAAAATTCTTCCACGGCAAAAAGGATATCCCCAACGATCCATCAAACCACCACATGCACCGGCATATTCAAAAGTGTTTTTATCATTATAGGAAAGTATTTTTGGTTGGCAAATACCAATTGTCGGATCAGATTCCATTAAATCGATTACAGGCTCAATCCAATTTTTATCGACTTCTACATCAGAATTTAGCAAAACAAAATAATCAGCCTTTATTTGTTTCAATGCTTCGTTGTATCCCTTTGCAAAGCCATGGTTTACTGGAAGTTGAATTATTTTAAATTTTGAATATTCCTTTTTCACAAAGTCGATAGAATCATCTGAAGAGCAATTGTCTGCAATGATTAAGTCTGTATTTTGATAAGATGTTTGGTTGACAGAAGGTAGGAACTTTTTCAACAACTTCTTGCCATTAAAATTCAGAATTACAACGGCAATGGAGGCCTGTTTTTGAGGTTTTGCTTCTCGATCAGACGATTCTTTTTTTTTTGATAAAATTTCTCTTCCTTTTCTTTCATCCTTCGACATCTGTTCTTTCAATTTTTCAATATTTTCAAACTTGAAGTCTTCACGGATGTAATCGACCAATTCTATTGTGAGCTTGTCGCCATAGATTTCTTTATCAAAATCGAGAATATGTACCTCAATGGTTTTTTGAAGGTGGTTTTTTATGGTTGGTCGATTGCCAATGTAAAGCAACGCATCGTGTGATTTATTGTTTAGAATCGCATTGATAGCATAGATTCCAGGTTTCGGAATTAATTTGAACTTTGACTTAATTTCGATATTGGCAGTAGGATATCCAAGTGATTTTCCTATTCCTTGACCTCTGACGACGGTTCCACTAAAGGTGTATGGATGTCCAAGTAAGTGATTAGCCGTTTTAACATCTCCAAACTCAAGTGCTTTTCGGATTTTTGTTGAACTGACAGCTATATCTTCAACTTCTTGTTTTTCGATATCCACGATTTTGAAATTGGCAGAGGACTCATACCTTCTCAGGTAATCAATATTACCGCTTCTGTTTTTTCCAAATCGATGATCATAGCCAATGACAATGTATTTTGGAGAAAATTTTTGCAGTAGAAAATTTTGAATATAATTGTCAGGATTTTGTTGAGCAAACTCTTTTGTGAAGGGAATAACTACAACATTATCAATACCATTTTTTTCTAATAATGCTACCTTTTCGTCAATGGTGTTCAGTAATCGTAGGGAAGGATCATTTGGATAAAGTAACAATCTTGGATGCGGATGGAAAGTGATCACAATGCTCTCTCCATTACAATCCCTTGCAAGTTGATTTACACGTTCCAAAATCTTTTGATGACCATGATGCACACCATCGAAGGAGCCAATGGTAAGCACAGCATTTCGAAAACTGGGTAAATCGGAAAGATTGTTGAAAACTTTCATGGATTGCAAAAGTATAAAAAAGGGAAGAAGTGTGGTAAGCTTTTGAACAAGAAAAAACCAGCCATGTTTTTTGGTTAATAAAGGTTTTGATTAAACACTTGCATCCATTTTTTGTTTGTATCTTTGCACGAAAATTATAAATCAAATTGTATTGATGAGTTTTGATAAGACCAAAATTGTAGAAGCCCTTGCAAAAGTCAAAGATCCAGCTTCAGGAGAGAGTATTATTACCATGAACATGGTCCTTGACCTGATGGTAGATGATCAGAATATTAATTTTACGCTCGAATTACCTTCGTTAAACGCTCCCAGCAAGTCAGAACTAAATTTTGCCTGTATTGCAGCGGTTAAAGAAGTATACCCCTCAGCTAATGTAAACGTTCATATGAAAGGTAGCGCGAAGGCTCCTCAAAAAGGACCCACCAGTGCTGTTCCCCATGTCAAAAATATCATCGCTGTAGCATCTGGAAAAGGAGGCGTAGGAAAATCTACAGCTGCTGTAAATCTGGCTTTAGGATTGAAAAAACTGGGTGCAAAAGTTGGGCTAATTGATGCAGATTTATATGGTCCATCGATTCCGACTATGTTAGGCTTGCAAGGTCAGCGACCGAAAGTACAAGATGTATATGGTAAACCCAAAATGATTCCTTTGGAAGCTTTTGGCATTCCCGTAATTAGTATTGGTTTTATTATTGAGCCTGAGCAGGCTGTTGTCCTGCGTGGGCCTAGATTGGCTGCTATTGTCAAGCAGTTTTTTAACGATTGTGTTTGGCCGGCTTTGGATTATTTGATTGTCGATTTGCCTCCGGGCACCGGAGATATACAATTGACTTTGGTACAAACGGTTCCAGTTACTGGGACGATCATCGTCACAACACCTCAAGAAGTAGCAACTGTTGATGCAGTGAAGGCAATGAATATGTTTTTGCTTCCCTCAGTCAATGTCCCGATTTTAGGAGTGATTGAAAATATGAGCTGGTTTACGCCAAAAGAATTGCCGGACAACAAGTATTATATTTTCGGAGAAGGAGGAGGTAAAAGAATGGCTAAATTGAGCAATTCTGTTTTATTGGGTCAAGTTCCTTTGGTACAGGGAATTCGAGAATCTGGAGATTTTGGTAAACCAGCGATTTTAAGAGATAACACAGAAACCGCTGATGCTTTCATGAAAATAGCCGAAAATACTTTGAAACAGGTTGCAATTCGAAACGAAATGCTCGATCCGACCAGAAAAGTCGAATTAAAATCGTAACTTATAAATAAATTGTAAAAAGCGGGGAATTAAATAATTCTTCATTTCAAATTTTAAAAATGCCAATTAAAAATAAAGCGCAATTGATCAAAGATGTAGATGCTGCTTTGAATGAAATTCGGCCTCATCTTGCGGTAGATGGTGGAGATATTGAAGTAGTTGATATCACTGATGATATGATAGTTCAGATCAAATGGCTGGGCAATTGCGAAGGATGCAACATGACTGCAATGACCATGAAGGCTGGTATTCAGGAAACATTGAAACGAAAGTTACCTCAGATCAAAGACGTCATTGCCATCAATGGAATTGAAGTTTAAATTACAACTGTATTTTAAATGAATCGCGAAACACTTTTCCAAAACATCCTATCCAAACAATCTTTTCTTTGTGTAGGTCTCGATACTGATTTTAACAGAATTCCAACGCACCTATTAGATATGGATGATCCTGTATTTGAGTTTAATAAAAGGATCATTGACGCCACTCACGATTTGTGTGTTGCATATAAACCCAATATTGCTTTTTATGAAGCATCTGGGGCAAAGGGCTGGGAAAGTCTCCGGAAAACTTTGGAGTATATCCCAGAATCTCAATTTACCATCGCCGATGCCAAGCGGGGAGATATCGGAAATACTTCGAGACTCTATGCCAAAGCATTTTTCGAAACTTTGAACTTTGATGCCGTGACTGTTGCTCCGTACATGGGAGTTGATTCGGTTGCTCCATTTTTAGAATTTGAAAACAAAACTGTCATTTTATTGGCCTTAACATCCAACAAAGGCAGTAATGATTTTCAGCTCGAAATTCAAAAAGAATTTGAAAAACCCCTTTACGAAAAAGTAATGCGAAAGGCCCAGCAATGGGGAAATTTGGATAATCTGATGTTCGTGGTGGGAGCCACACATCCTGAAAAATTTGAAGAAATTCGTCAGATCGCACCATATAATTTTTTGTTAGTTCCGGGAATTGGAGCGCAAGGAGGTGACCTTGAAAGAGTTGCAAAATACGGGATGAATGATCATTGTGGCTTAATTGTTAATTCATCTAGAGGAATCATTTTCGCAGGAGAGGGAGAGGACTTTGCTGAAAAGGCAAGGGCAGCAGCTTTATCAATTCAACGTCAAATGGCTCAAATTTTAGTTTCCTCAAATCTCATTAAGGTTCACCAGGTTTAAATTCATTGGCTGAGATTGATGACTTCCAGATTTGTTTTTCTATTTAAAAAGCCTAAAATAATTCTTACTACATCAGGATTGTGTGTGTAAGGTTTTACAGCGTCTTTGAGCAATTCAATATTTCCATTGATATTTTCCTGATCGATATATCCAAACCCACGGTATTTCCCATCTTCTACCAACACAATTGATCGTTCATTCAATCGGCGACCTTCATCCATGATGATAAAATCTTCATCAAAGTCAATGGCTAGCAATTGAATAGCTTCATTAACTTTAGCATTATATTCTTCGGGAGATTCTTCACCAATGCAAGCTCCCATACATTTATGAATATGGTAATAAAAACATGGCCTTCCGGTATTGTCAAGATGACAAAATGATCTGCATAATTCATATTTTTCAGCAAGCCTGGTTACAGCTGTTTTTGCAGAAAGTTGATTGGGGTAGGAATGCAGAATTCTCAAGTTTTTTCTTTCCTTCGCCGTCACTTTTTTATGATGTAAACAAATATATCCCTCTTCGTTAGTGTATGAATAAAGGGCATGTTGAAAATTTCGAGCACGCTGAGCTCTATTTACATAAGGATGATAATACTTTATTTCATGAGATTCTTGCAGTAATGCTATGAGTTCACTACCTGTAACCTCAAAACTGATGTCGTGAACACTTTTCTGGAGGAGTTCTGCTTTTCTGGTTTTCTTGGCAAAATGTTCCATCACGCGCTTTTTGATATTGATGCTTTTGCCAATGTACACCAAATCACCATTGATGTCATGGAAATAATAGACACCGCATTCTTCGGGAAGTTCGTGGAGTTTTTCAAGCGAGATATTTAATGGAAGTTGGGATTCTTTGATGCCAAGATTAACCATTTCATTTACTCTCTCTTTACTTTCTTTTTGCAACAAAGCCATTTCCAAAAGCTGAACAGTTGCCTTGGTATCTGCCATGGCACGATGTCTTTGCTGCACCTCAATTCCAAAATGGCGAATGAGATTTCCCAAACTATAAGATCGCAATCCTGGAAAAGTTTGTCTCGTAAGACGTACTGTACAAAGTTGTTTTCTGGTAAAAGTAAAACCAAGTCTTCTAAATTCTTCTCTCAAAAAAGTATAATCAAATCGAACATTGTGTGCAACAAATACAGCATCTTCAGTCATTTCAACAATAGTCTTAGCTACTTCGTAAAACTTTGGGGCATCCATGACCATTTCGTCCGTTATTCCAGTAATTTGAGTAATGTTATAAGGAATGGTTCGTTCGGGATTAATTAGCGTTTCGAAAGAATCAATTACTTTTTCACCATCGTGCCTGATGATGGCTATTTCAGTGATCTTATCGCGATTTGCCCTGCCACCAGTGGTTTCGATAACGACTACGGTATAAACCTTTTTTTTCATAATTTGCGCTATGAATTCCAAATATAAGGAATAAAAAAAAACGCAGTAGTGAAATAGATTCTTTGAAAACCTATAGTCTCTCTGCGTTTCAAAAATCAAGTTACAATTATGCTTTCAAATTTTAAAATCGTTATCCTGTTTTTTTTATTAACACCTTTCAATTGTAAAGAAAAAAAGCAATCTGCGTCAAAGAATCTCATTGTTGATAATGGGAAAGAAACCATTGAGAAACAAACAAAATCAGCTTTGCCGGGAGCTTACAGCACTGATGTTTACGTCGATTTGCTTAGAAATAAAAAAATAGCCCTATTGGCAAATCATACTTCGATGATCGGTCTGACTCATCTTGCAGATTCGCTGAAAAGCCTTGGTGTCAATTTGATAAAGGTTTTTGCCCCGGAACATGGCTTTAGAGGAGATGCAGATGCAGGCGAACTCGTTAAAGATGGTGTTGATATTGCAACCGGTATTCCAATTATTTCACTTTATGGTAAAAACAAGAAACCTTCAAAAGATGATCTTGAAGGGGTTGAAATGGTCATATTTGACATTCAGGATGTTGGTGCTCGTTTTTATACTTACATTTCAGTGATGAGTTATATGATGGAATCTTGTGCTGAAAATAATGTTGAGTTTATGGTTTTTGATCGACCAAACCCAAACGGACATTATGTTGATGGTCCTGTTTTAAAAGAGGAAAAATCTTACGTGGGACTGCATGAAGTGCCTGTTGTACATGGGATGACCGTGGGTGAATATGCTCAAATGGTGAATGGAGAAGGTTGGCTTAAAAATGGTATTCAATGCAATTTGAAGGTTATTAAATGCGAAAATTACGATCATAATGTCCTTTATGAACTTCCCATAAAGCCTTCGCCTAATTTGCCAAATATGCGTTCCATTTATTTGTATCCATCGCTTTGTTTTTTTGAAGGAACTACAGTTAGCGAGGGTAGGGGGACGAATAAACAATTTCAGGTTTATGGTCATCCAAAATTCAATAGGGGCAATTATGATTTTACGCCGAATTCTATGCCTGGAGCAAAATACCCAAAGCATGAAGGTAAACTTTGCAATGGTTTTGATTTGTCAGAAATTGCAATTGAAGATATCAAAAATGAGAGAAGGTTGAATTTGAATTACCTGATCGATTTTTACAAACATTTCCCAGAGGGAGAATTGTTTTTTTTAGAAAATAATTTTTTTGACAAATTGGCTGGGAATAGTGATTTGAGAATACAGATATTAGATGGTATGGACGCAGAAGAAATTCGCAAGACCTGGAAAAAAGATTTAGAGAAATATCTGCAGATCAGGAAAAAATATCTGCTTTACAAGGACTTCAACTAAAATCGAAAACCTGCATTTAACCCCCAATAATAGGTTCTGTCTCCATTTTCGTATTGCTGGAAAGCTAGTCTTGAACCAAGGATTATATGCCTAACAATAAATACTTCATATTCAAGCACACCTGACCAACCCCAATGGGTAGATTTGTCAGTTTCAAATACGCGATCAATGATGTTGTCATCAGCGTCTCTTATGATTTCAGTAGTGTATCGATGATCACTTTGACGATAAGAGGCACCGCCGCCAAGTTTTAACCTGTTCACATCATTTCCAAAAATCCTTATAAACAAATTGGCATCCCCCTGGTATGATTTGGTGTTTTGTTCAAAGCCTCCGGATTTGCTTTGAAAAGCATTGGTATAAGTTCCGTTTAAACCCAAACTTATCGGACCAAACAAGTTTCGATCATACTCAATATATTGAGATGTTCCAGTGAAATCTCCAGTCCCTAAAAAGATCGTTCCATAACCATATTTAAAGCTATTTGCAGGTTCGGCCTTTTTATCCTGAGCAAAAATGCTTATTGAGGCAAAAAGTAAAAAGATGAGAATTGTTGACGATTTTTTCATAAATATGTTTGATCCTGCAAAACTACGTCTTATCGCGTATTTCGTTTAAAATAATGTAACTTTTTTCTCCGATCAAATAGTTTAACTTTCCTTTAACCGGAGTGTTTCGTTTGAATAGAATTTTAATATTTTATTAATGCTGAAAGTAGAAAAAAGTGTTGTAGCTGTAATTCAAGAATTGAATGCGTAGAACCGTTTAAAAAATAAATTCGATATTATTGATTTAGAAGAAAGCCGAACGACCGAAGGGTAGTGAAGATGAACCTAAATTAATAATTCAAAAGAGGATTTTATTTTTTGAACAATACCTAAAATGTTATTTTAGCTTGCATTTTTATTTCGGTTCTCGTATTTCCAAGAATTGTATTTAAACCACTCCCAATTACATCTCGATCAGAAAAATAGGTTTGGGCAAATCGAGCTTCCAATATAATGTTTCGAATGCCACGATAACGAAAATTGACATAAAAACGGGTTCCTCGCCCATAAAATGAAGGAATTGAGTAGCTGTAAAGGACATCATTTTCGTAAGTATAAAACCGGATGCCGTAAGAATCAGTATCAAAAAGTGCAAATCTGGCAGTGAATGAAAAAGGCAGGTTAAGCGGCTTAAAAATGATGTCTTGAAAAATCATATACCCTTTTGAAGACCTGTTGACGCCATCACTAAAAGAACCATAGTGGATGCGGTTTCTCAGTTCTAGATAGCGGGTAGCATTATAATTGATATTCAATTTTGTCTGCCACAATTGTGATGAAACAAGTCCATCGATTTTATCAGAGGCGGAGTTGTGCCCGATCTGTTTTATTTCATTTCGAAATTCTATATAAACAATCAGTTTTCGTTTTATAAAATAGGATAATCTTCCTCGGTATTCGTACCCTCTTGAAGGAGCATCAATATTGAACCTGAGCCAGGGATGCTTATAAGCATCGAAGTATCCACCCAGTTGCCAATGCTTATCGGGTTTGATCACTATCCCCAAGTAAAGGCCATTTTCATTTCTGGCACCTCCAGACTCAGCAAAAGGGTTGGGATTGAGTGATTGGTAATCTTTTGGAAAAAAGCGGTGTAAAATGGCAAAATCAACTTTTCTATCCAAACCAATTAATAAACCATTTGTGGTGGCGAAGCTGCCATTGTCACTCATTGCCGTTTCTCCAAAAAAATTAAAATTTTGTAAAATCCAAGAATAATCTAAGCTTAAATTAGTTAGACGGTCACCATTGAAATAAAAGCGATTATAGGGCAGTGGTTTGATTTGAAACGATTTATCCAATTTTGAATGCAAACCATTCAGCGCAATGTGCCAGTTCCTTTTTTTGTATTTCAAACTGCCACCAAATGTCAAATCTTTGATCGCGTTTTCATCAGCAATTTCAGCTGGAGTACGATGCAATCCTGAAAGTTGCAAAGCAGTAAAAGATTGAAAAATAAGTTCATTGTCGATTAAGCTGGGGTCGATTAGATTGGCATCTCGCCCACGATACGAGCCTAAAGCAGTAAATTCAAAATGCTTTCCCAAGCCAAATGTAATCGCAGCTCCTCGAAAAAAATTGGTTTCGCTGACAGACTTAAAAGGTTTTACGGTTCGTCTGTTCCTTTTAATGTTCATTATCGCAGCATTTTTACTACTACCAAAACCTGAATGAAGGATCAATCCCTGCCCAAAGCTCACAGAATAGTCGCCCAGCGCAATTGTTTTTATTGTTTTGTTGTAATCTTTTAAGTAGAAATGAGCCGAATAAAAATCAAAACCATGACGATTACTGCCTTTAAAAAACTCTTCTCCCGGATCTTTTTCAGCAGTAAATCCATAGCTGAGTTTGTTTTCATAAAAGTGCCGAAACCTGAAATAATACTTATTTTGATCTCCCAAAAATCTGGAGCCCATCTCTCCATCATCCAATGGTGTAAAACCCTTTTGCTGCTCAAGTATTCTGCTCCAGCGCAAATACATTTCATTGTCTCCTTTTAAAAGCAAATCCTTTAATCCGATATGCAGATCATCCACCTCATTTTTGATGGTGACAAAAGGAAGAATATTATTAATTGTGTTGAGATCAAACGAAGGAACTGCTTGAAGCTCATAAATTGAAATCAACTTACCCAGTTTTTCGCGGTAGTCCAGTAAACTTTGAATTTGAATATCTGTTAGAAAAATCAATTCTTCCAAATCATTCCTGCTAGCTGCATTTAAATCGATCGGATTTCGGACATATGTTTGTAGATTTTCAAAGGTAGTATTAAAATCAAACTCAATATCCTCGTTTGTGTTTTCAATAAAATTTTCAATCAATTCTTCATTTTCAATAGGATCACCAGGTGGAATGGAATCGTTTTGCGACTTGAGAATGAGAGGAATAAAAATGATAAAAAACAGGATGCCAACTCGCATAAAATTCAAAAATGATGTGGGTGAAAAGTTATCCACTAAAAATAGTCAATATGTTGATAAAAAAAATAAAAATAATGTTACATAAACTAGTCTTTAAACAGTTACATATTCGCGCATTTTTTAATTTATAAAATTAAATTTTGTTTTTGTGAATAATAGCCTTTCAGCTTATGTAGGAATAAAATAAAGACTTTGTAAAGTTGAAACTGGAATAGTAACTTTGCGTAATTTTAAAATAACATCCTATTTTATAAGTCGCTTGAAGGATTAAAAGATACAATCTTTTTATTTGTAAAAATGGAAATTCTTTTACTCAATATCATAATCCTTTATCTCAAAAATTCAATTTTTAACAATGGCAAAATCTAAATTAGAGTACATTTGGCTTGATGGTTCAAAGCCAACACAAGGCTTAAGAAGCAAGACTAAAGTCGTAGATGATTTTTCAGGAAAGCTGGAAGATCTTGAGTTTTGGTCTTTTGACGGTTCCTCTACACAGCAAGCAACTGGCGAATCTTCAGATTGCCTTTTGAAACCAGTGGCTGTTTATCCTGATCCGGGAAGAAATAATGCATGGCTGGTAATGACTGAAGTATTGAATGCTAATGGCACTCCACATGAAACTAACGGACGAGCAAAAATCCAGGACGATGACAATGACTTTTGGTTTGGATTTGAACAAGAATATTTTATTTGGGATCCAGAAACAAATATGCCTTTAGGTTTCCCTGCTGGAGGATATCTGCCACCGCAAGGACCTTACTATTGCGGTGTTGGGGGTAACCATGCATTTGGAAGAGAAATTGTTGAAGAGCATTTGGACCTGTGCATCGAAGCAGGATTGAATATCGAAGGTATCAATGCAGAGGTGGCTGCCGGGCAGTGGGAATTCCAGATTTTTGCAAAAGGTGCTAAATCAGCTGGTGACCAAATTTGGATTGGCCGGTATTTGTTGGAAAGAACTGCTGAGCAATATGGCTTGTGTATCAACTGGCATCCTAAGCCACTTGGAGATATGGATTGGAATGGTTCCGGAATGCACGCTAATTTCTCAGACTCTACTTTGAGAAATGCTGGTTCAAAAGATGCTTTGGTTGCGATTTGTGAGGCTTTTGGAGCCACTCCGAAAATTATAAAAAAGCATATTGATGTGTATGGAGCCTTCAATGACCAGCGTTTGACTGGAAAACATGAAACTCAGTCAATAGATCAATATAGTTATGGTGTTTCTGATAGAGGTGCTTCCATCCGAATTCCAATTGCTGTGGTTGAAAATGGCTACAAAGGTTGGTTGGAAGATCGTCGACCTGCTTCAAATGCTGATCCTTACATGGTTTCCGCAGTTATCATCGAGACTGTGAAATCTGCGGTAGGAGAATTGGTAGCAAATAGATAAATTTATAGTTTCTCTTTAAAAGCCTTCGAGTTCAAAATTCGAGGGCTTTTTTCTTGTATTAAAATATTTAATTACCTTAATTTTATTTTCCTCAGTTAAAATTTTCTTTCCATGTTTTGTTTGCAAAACTTAAACTCGACATATAGATTACCAATTAAATTTGAATAATCAATATGTTTTTAAAATATTCACCATATTTTAAAATTCAGATCTTAATTTATTTGTGATTAAACTTTTTCGTAATAAAATGATTTCATTTGCAACTCGTTAGCTTATTTTAGTCCTCTTATATAAAAAGGCCAATGAAAATCTTTTCCACCTTTGTAATTCTTTTTTTGACGTTAAACTTGCAAGCTCAGCTGATCGGGAAGATCACTAACACTGAAGGAGAAGCCTTACCATTTGCGAGCGTTTACATTCAGGGCACTACAAATGGTACTACTTCAAACCTTGACGGAGTCTATAATTTTGAATTAACCCCTGGCACGTATAGTGTTGTATATCAATATGTTGGTTATAAGTCAAAAGTGGTTAGCATTTCCGTGGGAAGCAATCCCATAAATAAAGATGTAGTGTTGATTGAGGAGTCTGTTGAACTTGAAACTGTTGTCGTTAAAGCTGACGGAGAAGATCCAGCCTATGCTATTATTAGAAAAGCTATTGAAAAACGATCCTATTATAAGAACCTTGTGCCATCATATAGTTGCGACGTTTATATCAAGGGAAATCAAAAAATTCTTGATGCTCCAGAAAAGATATTTGGACAGGAAATTGGCGATCTAGGGGGTAATCTTGATACTAATCGACAGGGCATAATCTATTTGTCTGAATCGGAAGCCAAATTGTACTATCAGCGCCCTGATCAGAAGAAGGAAGAAATGATTTCTTCAAAAGTAAGCGGCAATGACAATGGATTCAGCTTCAACAGGGCCAGTCTTATGGATTTTAGTTTTTATGAAAACTTCATCGAAATTTCCAGAAATATTATTTCTCCAATTGCAAATAATGCACTGATTTATTACCGTTACAAGTTTCTTGGGACTGTAGTTGATGAAAATGGTCATCTAATCAATAAAATTGAAGTCATCCCAAAACGTCAGGAGGATCCGGTTTATCGTGGATTTATTTACATCGTCGAAGATTTATGGAATATCCAAACTGTGGAATTGATGATCACAGGAGCGACAATTAAACAGCCGATTTTAGACACTTTGGTTATCAAACAAATTCATGTTCCAGTTCGGGATCCTGATGTTTGGATGTTATTTTCCCAGTCATTGGATTTTAGTTTGGAAGTGTTTGGATTTGAGATTGAAGGCTACTTTACAGGAGTATATTCAAACTACGAATTGGACATCACTTTTGATGAAAAGTTTTTTAATAATGAAGTTTTTAAGGTAAACGAAGACGCCAATGAAAAAGAATTGAGCTACTGGGACAGTATCAGGCCAGTTCCTTTGACAGTGGAAGAAGAGGTTGATTATGTCAAAAAAGACAGTCTTGAAAAAATTTGGGAATCTAAAGAATTTATGGATTCCATTGATGCAAAAAACAATAAATTCAAAGTGTGGAATTTGTTATTTGGTTATCAGTATAACAATACTTTTGAGAAAACATACTTTTCGATAGGCTCGCCACTTACTACCATTGGATTCAATCCTGTGCAGGGCTTTTATGGGAATGTTGACATCGTTTACAGGAAATATTTTGATGAAAGATCGACTCGTTGGATTCGTATAAATCCGAAGGTGCAGTACGGCATTTCAGACAAACAGCTTCGTGCAGATATGGCAATTGGTTTTAATTTTAATGAAGTCAACTTTAGTAGAATAACCCTGAGTGGTGGAAAAGCTATTACACAATTTAATGCTGAAGAGCCGATTTCTCCATTTTTAAACACACAATATGCCCTTTGGGACCATAAGAGTTTTATTAAGCTTTATGATAAGGTTTTTGGTGAAATTGCATACCAGCGGGAACTGAGCAATGGTATATTTTTTAAAGGTTACCTTGATTTTTCTCAAAGAAGTCCATTGCAAAATACTTCTGAATATAGCGTTTTTAAAAAAGACAGGAAATATGAACCAAACGATCCAATGTATCCAAATGCTCTTGATATCCCTTTTGTCAAGCATGAAGCGTTGGAATTAGGCTTGAGTTTCAGGCTAAGATTTGAACAGAAATACATTAGTTATCCGAAGCGAAAATATATCATGGGATCAAAATTTCCTGATTTTTGGATCCACTATAAAAAAGGAATTGCAGCTTTTGGAAGTGATGTTGATTATGACTTGTTAAAAATAAATATCGAAGACGAATTGACTATGGGACTTTTTGGACGATCTGAATTTAATGTCGAAGGAGGAATTTTTTTGAACGACAATAAAGTTCAATTTGTTGATTATCAGCACTTTAATGGCAACCAAACTTTTATTTATTCTCCTGGAAAAACATTGTCTTCTTTTTTAATGCTACCGTATTATGAATTCAGCACGACCAATCCATATGTTCAAATCCACTACCAACATCATTTTGAAGGATTTCTTCTTGACAAAACTCCATTGATCAGGAAAGCTGGGTTAAAATCGGTTTTAGGTGCTTCATTTTTATACACTGAAGAGGGCAAAGATTATTACGAGGTTACTTTTGGCTTGGACAATCTTGGATTCGGTATTGTCAAACTTTTTAGAGTGGACGCAGTGGCTTCTTTTAGAAATGGTAAATATCTGACAACCGGATTCAGGTTAGGTGTTAATTTAAACAATTAGTCCTCTTCAATATTCCTCCAATTTGTTTGTGTAAGTGTTATAATCACAAATCCTACGATTATCATC
>JANQFJ010000321.1 GCA_028277915.1 Saprospiraceae bacterium | reverse complement strand
CGATCTCTTCCAAAGAAACACAATTTGGCGTATAAATGATATCTTCCGGTTTGTATCCGGCTTTAAGTCCGAGCATTACTTCTTGGATCGAAACCGTGTCCAGACCTGCACCCAATTGTTTGAAGTATTTTAAAATATTAAGATTTGTTGAAGCTTTACAAGCGTAGTTAATTTTGAGATTTTTTACATCAAAAGCATTTTTCAGCCGGTTGAATTGCCGCCTCATAATTGTACTGTCATAAACATAGATCGGAGATCCGTATTTTTCAATTAGCTCCAATGGATCGATCCCATTGGAGAGTTCGTATCGGTTATTTACAATTTCCATGGAAAAGGAATTTTTGAATAATGCCTGCAAAGATATAGCTTTTGCTATTTTTTTACTTGTCTTTATACGGCTCTCTTAATATTTTCATAAAATTTTCAATTCATACACCAAAAATGAAAGTCAAATCATCCTACCAGTAGTTATGTGTTAAAAAATGATGACACAATTTCCCTTTTTATCCGTAACTTGAATTTATAAAATACCTAAAATTCTGATCACAAACGGAATCAAACCGAAAGCTACCTAAGTGACTGAAAACGAGTTAATAGAAGGTTGTCGGCAGAAAAATAGAAAAGCACAAAAAATGCTTTATGATCTGCATGCTCCAGTGATGTTTGGAGTATGTATGCGGTATGTAAAAAACCGTGAAGACGCTGAAGATGTTATGATAGAAGGATTTTTTAAAGCAATGACAAACATTCACCAATACAAAGGCTCAGGTAGTTTTCAAGGTTGGATCAGACGGATTATGGTCAATGAATCGCTAATGTTTTTGAGAAAACAACACAATTTTAGAATGACAGTAGAGGTGAGCAATATCGAAATCAAATCACAGGTCAGTGTCGAGGATGAACTTTCTGCGCAGGATATTTTGAATTTGCTTGAAAAGTTACCAACTGGTTACAGAACAGTTTTTAATTTGTATGTGTTGGAAGGATATAAGCATCGTGAAATTGCCGAAATGCTGGGGATCAGTATCAATACATCCAAATCTCAGTTGATTTTGGCAAAGAAAAGATTACAAGGCTTGATTAAAAAAAATCAGTTGCCGGGAGTGGGGTGAGGAATGGGGAAAAGAAGATGCAAGGTTTACATGGAATCATTAATTACCTAATCAAACCCAATAGATATAAAATTATAAAAACTTAAAATTTCGAACTTTATTCATAGAATGAAACCTAAAAAAGACATATTCGATCTCTTCAAGGCCAATCAGCACAAGTTGAATGAAAGCCCTTCACGACAAGCATGGGAACGGCTGGAGAGTCGACTGGACCAGCACAAAGACCGGAACAGGGTTTCGATTTATCGGATTTTGTCGATGGCAGCAGCAGTTATAGTACTGGTGGCTTTTGTTTCAGTCATTAGTTTTGTTTTCACCCCAAAAGCTGAAAATGCCATGGCTGTTGAAACTGTTTCAGAAAGTTTTACAACAGAAGAATTGAAAGTTTTAACCGTTTCTACAGAAAGCATCAATCAACTTGCTGCTTACCAAAGAAAATATAATAATCATCCTGCAAGTCCGATTCAGGAAGGAAAAGCCAATAAAAAATTAATTGCAAGATTGAACGTCCACCGTGATGAAGGTCTGAAAACAATGATAGCTGCCCATCAAATTAATAATACTCAATCCTTTGCAGCCAGTGCTCCTACGACCGATTCACAAAAAGAAATACCACAACCTTCGAAAGCTCTGGGAACTGCTGCAAAAAATATTGAAGAATTAAATGAAGAATCAGTCGATCTGGCAGTCTCCGATTCTATCCATCCTGATGCAGCTGGAAATACAGCAGAAAATGTTTTGACTTATGAACTTGAAGATGCCGCAGATGAAGATATGGCCGTTGCCAAAGAAGAATATGAAGCAAAAGATAAAGCATCCCTTTCAATGAGAAAGACAAAAATACAAGCCGAATCTTCTATTCAAAAACTTGAACGTTCTGCTGCGGTTTCGGAATTATCCAGTCCGGCACCAGCTTCCGGTGCAGACAATTCAACTTTTTCTGACATCGCTCAATTTCAGTGGCTAACCGGCAAATGGGAAGGCAATATCAATAACCAACGTTCTGTCGAACAATGGAGACTTATTGATAATCAAACAATTGAAGGGCGAGGTAGTCTGATCATCAATGGGAAAACTACTTTCAACGAGGATATGAAAATCCAGCAAATCGAAAACGTCATTTATTTTGTCGCAGATTTAAATGGTTCAGGAAATCCAATTTATTACAAGCTGGTTTCGAATGATGGTTTTCAGGCCGTCTTTGAAAATGAAAATATTGACTTTCCCAACCAGGTGGTATTGCAACGAACCAATTCCAGCAACTTTTCAACCATCTACCAGAATACTCAGCCCGGCAACATCAACGAAGCCCAGCAAAACTATTATTTGAACCGAAACTACATTCAAAAAGAGCAGGTGGTGAGGAATTTGAGGCGGGTGAATGATTAATAATCAATAGTTGACAATAATTAATCATTGATCGTTATTCTGTCAATGGCATTCAATTCAACTGAGTTTTCTTTCCCTTTCAATTTGATTTTATCGAGAGTTTTTGATTGAAATTCTTCACCAAGTTCAAGTGAATTTAAGAGTTTGGTTGAAATCAGTAATATGCTGTTATATCTATGACATTCTCCCAAAATCCTTTCTGTTGTGTTCAAAACATCTCCTGAAAAAGCAATGTCTTTTTTTACCACACCAATTTCGCCAATAGTTGCTTTTCCGGAATGAATGCCAGCCTTAAATTGTGGGATCACTCCAAACTTCGTTTCATATTTTGATCTCAATCCTGAAATTTGATCAACAATATCATAAAAGCATCGAATGCAATTTGCATTAGACAATTGGCTTCCTGTTTTCCACGAAACAATAACTTCATCGCCAACATATTGGTAAATTTCCCCCATGTTTTCAATAATCGGATCGGTGACATCTGCAAAAAATTCGCTAATAAACTGGAAATATTTTGTATGACCAATCCTTTCAGCGATAGTCGTTGAAGAAGTGATATCCAAAAACATAAAAATTCGTTCTTCTTCTCTTGGATTGAAGTATCGGCCTGTAATAAAATTCCAAAGAACGCCTTGCCCAAACTTATCACTGACTTGCAAAATGAATTGTGTTCCGGCGACGATAAACGTCCAAATAAACATAGTAGTGATTGAAGCTCGATTGGTTAATACTCCAAAAACGGTGTTAAAAACTGATCCTATATTACTCCCTTGTTCTGCAATAATAGCTATCGGTACGGTCACAAGGACAACAAATGCCACATAAATGATTAAGAACAAAACAATATTATACAAAATCCCATAAGTAAACGACTTTCGTCGAACCTTATAATATGATCGAAAAACCATATTGTAACCGATAAATAAACCACCAAGCAGAGCTGGAATGACATATCCCAGGAAATTGAATCCAGGACTATAAATGCCTCTTATTTTATCAGGAGGAATTGAAATTACGAGATAATTATGGGCATAAAAAAACAAAATGGCAGCAATAAGTACCCAGCTAAAAACAATTATGAGCACTTTGGATATTTTCGTTTTCATTTGAAGTGGGGAATAAAGGGATTTTCGAAAGCAATTTACAAAATGCTGAATTTTGAACGATCTCAGATTTTTACCTTTTGTGAATATAAAAATTTAATCCTTTCAATGCAAAGGAAGACTCGTGGTTCAAATCTGGACAATGCGTACAATTTCCAATTATTTAACCCAGGTTGAGGATAGTCCAATTGAATTATTTAAATGGATGGCGAGGCTCCCAATCTGCTTCTGGCCGAAGGTATCGAAGGATAGGTTTGATAAATTTGTTAGGAAAAGCATTGCGGTGTCGCATGTAACAATACATTTCGTGAGCAATAGCCCCAACAGAACTTTTAATAGCCATTGCGGTACGGGCATAAACAATTTTTTTAGCACCTGATTCAATCCCTATTCGTAACATATCATAGAGCATGTTCAAATAGATTTGCAGGTCGTGGTTGTATTTCGGTTCAAAGCCCAAGAAGTGAGCTTCTAATTCTTCACCATTGAGAAAAGTGGTGAAATAGCCAATCAGTTTACCCTCCAGGTAATATCCGATCATCCGAAACCGCTCAGGAAATTGTTTTTTCAAACCCAGCAAATAAGTTTCATTCAGGTTGATCATATTAAACCCGGAATTCGCTGCAATTTTGAGATACAATTGATAGATCAACGGTAAATTTTCCTGGATTGCTTTGACATCCAGTTCCTTTTTTTCGATAACGGAAGCCTTTTTAAAAGCTCTTCTTACTCTTACCCGATATTTGGAATGTAAGGCAGCCAAATAATCATCAAAAGTTTTCCACTCGGACCTGACATCCATCAACATGCTTGGCTGGACCGTAAACTCATTGTGCCCAAGCCTGCTCAATTGTTGCGAATAAACCAGCTCCTCTTCCGGAAAATCTTTGATCAAAGTACCGGAAAGTTTCTCTCCTGCCTTTTCAAATACCTCCAAACCATAATCGAGTGCAGCATTGAGTAGGGTAATCGTTTTTGCTTTTTTTACTTTTTGGGGATCGAAATAAAATCCATGTTCACCTGTCAACAGCAAACTGCCATTTACCAAAATATTAAACTCAACATGACTACTAACTAAGCCTTTCAGAAATCGAAAAAATGTACTAAAAAAACATGGGCCGTCTTTTTTTTCTTCATTATTTATACTTTCATCCGCCTTAAAATATTGAATTTGCCCAATGGCAATTCCAATCGGGACATTTTCCCTGAAAAAGAAGAAATAGCAAAACTTCATCCCCACAGGTGGATTTTTTTCAACCACCGAAAGATATTCTTTTTGCAAAAAGAGATTAGGTTGGCTTGCAGCAAACGTCCAATTGACTTCTGGCACTTCATCAACGGAGCGATACACTGCAACGGTGGTACCAGAATTATCCAGCACTTGCTCTCCTTCAGGCGAAGAAGAAGCCCCGGTAGTTGATTGTTGACTCATGCTTTCGTACCTCGTCATTGGTTTAAAAATAACAGTTCAATTCATCAATTTGTTTGCCCTCCTTTCTGATATTTCCTTTTTTAAAAATATTAATCAACTTACTGCTCAACTTTAATTGTCCACTTTTTGATGATCTCCATGGCATACTTTTCATCATGCCATCCTTTCATTTCTACCTTCCCGAGTCCTTTATAGTTTAAAAACCAATCCTGGATAATATTTTGAGCCATATTGTAATCGATTAAAAAATCTTCAAAATCTGTTGCCCGAATAATCCTTTGCGTACTGTCTACAGGTACGCCAATAATTTTTGTATCAATTTCCCCGCCATCCTCCATCATCAAAGCAGCAATTGGAACGACTTCCAAAACCGTCCCCGACGGTATACTTTCAGCTATGACAAGCACATCCAAGGCATCTCCATCACCACCTTTCGATTCCTCCATCAAAGTCGATGGGATAAAACCATAGTTGCCGGGATATGGCAAAAAATCCACTACCCTATTCTTTCCATCAATTTTGTCATTCTCCAGTACTCCCGTTGATTTATTTACTTCAATTTTGTGGCTGGTTCCGGCAGGAATTTCAATCACAACGTTTACCCCTTTTTCTCCAAACGCAGGTAAACTAAGCGGGTTGACCTTTTTTTCCGTTTTGCAGGAACTCGTCAATAATAAAATAAGCATCAAAAGATACTGGATTTTAATTATCTTCATCATAGGGTTTAAAGTATAGTTTTGGATCAAAGGTAAGTAAATTCCAACTTTAAAAGCCCTTTAGCCAATTCAAGTTGCGGATAAATTTCAGTCTAATTGAAACTGTCCAAATCAGAATCAAAAACAAAGATTCTTTACAAAATTCTCCGTTTCAATTGGACGATCCAATCCATGTGATGGCTAATTGTCTGATCCAAAACATTTTGGCTTAA
>JANQFJ010000314.1 GCA_028277915.1 Saprospiraceae bacterium | reverse complement strand
ACAAAACCAATAGGTTCCTTCATTTTCCTCGGACCAACAGGTGTCGGGAAAACCGAATTGGCTAAAGCCCTGGCACGGTACATTTTCGATTCTGAAGATACTTTGATCCGCATCGATATGAGTGAGTACATGGAAAAATTCTCTGTCAGCCGATTGATCGGTGCTCCTCCAGGCTACGTGGGATACGAAGAAGGTGGACAGTTGACAGAAAGAGTTAGAAGAAAGCCTTATTCAGTGATTTTGCTCGATGAAATAGAAAAAGCGCACCCTGATGTCTATAATATTTTACTTCAGGTGCTCGATGATGGACAATTGACAGATGGTTTGGGTAGAAAAGTTGACTTTAAAAATACGCTTATTATCATGACTTCCAATATTGGAGTCCGTCAGTTGAAAGATTTTGGACAGGGAGTTGGTTTTGCGACTCAAGCCCGAAAAGAATCCGCTGAAGACAATTCGAAAAGCGTTATTCAGACCGCGCTTAAACGCACCTTCTCGCCAGAATTCTTGAATCGTATTGATGATGTTGTCATTTTTAACAGCCTTGACCAAGATGATATCTTTAAGATTATTGATATCACGTTGAAAGATCTCCACACGAGATTGCAAGGCATGGACTATACTTTAGTCCTTACCGAAGAAGCCAAAAAATTTGTTTCTGAAAAGGGATTCGATCCACAGTTCGGAGCCAGACCACTTCATAGAGCTATTCAAAAATATATTGAAGATCCGCTAGCTGAGTTTATTCTCAATGAAAATCCTGCAGCTGGTAGCGTCCTTGAAGCATTAATGAATAAAGAAGGCGATGCACTCATTATCAAGCTTTCCAAGAAAGAAAAGACAGACGTAAAAGAATAATTTTTAATATGGAACTGAAAAAGTACACACGTCGTTATGATGAGTGTACTTTTTTGTTTTTTTAGCATTTTCTTTTATTATAGTGCTAAAAACAGCATATTTGCCTAAATATTATTTAATCACTTAATACAAAAACAACTTTTTTTTAATAAAACTTAATAACGTATTGGCCAAAAGAGTTAGAAATTTCAAATCCAGAAGAGATACTTCACCTCAACATCGAATCAACCTTTTAATCAGAGTCCCTCAAATCCGCCTGGTCGGAGACAACCTAGACGAAGTCAGTGAAGTCGCAGGCAGGAAAATTGAATCAGACATATATTCCACTAGAGAAGTCCAGGCTTGGGCTGATGCATTGGAATTGGACCTTGTGGAAATCTCACCAAAAGCTGATCCACCGGTATGTAAAATCATCGATTACAAAAAATTCCTTTACAACAAAAAGAAAAAAGAGAAAGAACTCAAAGCAAAGGCTGCTAAAACAGTAGTCAAAGAAATCCGGTTTGGTCCTAACACAGACGATCACGATTTTAATTTCAAGTTGCGACATGCTAAGAAGTTTTTATCCGATGGTGCTAAAGTGAAAGCTTATGTCCATTTTCGGGGCAGAACCATTGTCTTTAAGGATCGCGGACAATTATTATTGCTACGTTTCTTGAAAGAACTCGAAGAATATGGCGCTGCTGAAGCTTTGCCAAAATTAGAAGGACGAAGAATGATAGTTGTCATTGCTCCTAAAAAAGTCGGTAAGAAAAAATAAGGCTTAAAATATTAGCCAAAGTAGTTTTGAACTGTACATTCTTTTCTATACCTTTGCATTCCATTTTAAAAAAAATGATTACATAATGCCTAAGATGAAAACTCATTCCGGTGCTAAAAAACGTTTTAAAGTAACCGGATCAGGAAAATTGAAGCGACATCATGCCAATTCTTCTCACCTTATGCGTAAGAAGAGTAAAAAGGCGAAACTGCGCTTACGTCACGCTGCTATCGTTGATAAAGCTGATGAAAGAAGAATGAAATTGCTTCTTTGTATGAAATAATATTTATTTTTTAACGAGGATGCAGGCCCGTAAGCGTTCAACAAATGGTTTGAAACCCTGCATCGAACTAAAATCACAAAAATATGCCACGTTCGGTAAATTCAGTAGCCTCTCGGAAAAGGCGAAAAAAGATCATAAAAGCAGCCAAAGGATACTGGGGCGCTCGATCAAAAGTTTACACAGTTGCGAAAAATGCCGTTGAAAAAGGATTGCAATACGCTTATCGCGACCGTAAAAATAAAAAGCGAGCTTTTCGTAGTCTTTGGATCACAAGAATCAACGCTGCCGCACGCCAACACGGATTGACTTATTCGAAATTGATGCACCAACTTTCAAATAATGAAATTAATCTCAATCGAAAAGTATTGGCTGATCTGGCTATGAATCATCCAGAAAGTTTCAAAGCCGTAGTGGATTCATGCGGAAAATAAAACTGAATTATAATTTAAAAAAGGGAATTGGTTTCGGTCATTTCCCTTTTTTATTTTAAACAATAACCATCAGTCAGATAAAATTTTAAACGTCGTTCGACGATTTTCCTGATGTTCTTCTTCTGAGCATTTGAAGCAATAGCAATCCACAGCCGGAGAGGTTTCTCCATATCCTTTGGCGACCAACAATTCCGGGGCTATCCCGCTTTCTATCAAATAATCTACTACAGATTGTGCACGCCTTTGGGATAGATCGATATTGTAATCTTCTTCTCCACGACAATCTGTATGTGATGAAAGCTGGATTCGAATATTTTCATTGTCTTTCAAAATTTTCAGCAAATTGTCCAACTTGGGGATTGCATCAGGTCGCAAATCTGCTTTATCATAATCGTAATAAATGTCCTCCAGGATGATTTCCTTTTCCCGAAAAATTTTATCCAACACAACTACAACCGTGTCATTCTTCAGTTTGGGATTAGATACATAATCCACACCGTTGTTTAGGTATCCTTTTTTTGAACAAACAAAATGATAAACACCATCCATTTTTAACTGTAATCTTACCTCAGCTTTGCGGTCAACTTTGTAATCGATGATTTTCTTTTCAGTATCCAAATTCACCACGCTCCCTGGCAATGGTTTCAGTCCCAGCACAGTGCTGTTCGGATCATCTGGATTTTGAAGTACTTTTTCTTTTACCTGCACACAAAGCTGGAAAGTTGCCGGAAGGGCGGGTTCCGGCACTTTTCCTGGAGTATCAACTGGTATTTCGGGCACCTTTTTGTTTTTATTTCTTTTTTCAGCTAATAAAGTTTTTCGTTTTTTAACTGCGCCAGTGGAAAAATAAGTCTGTATAAAAGTTGGAAGTCCTAATCGTCCATTGTTTTTCCCAACCATAATGTATCTTTCACGGATTCTGCAACGACTCCCATAATCATTCGGGTTTAGGATGACGCTGATATATGCGTGGTGCAAACTGGTAAAGTAAATTCTACCATCGGGTCCCAATTGCAAAGCTCCAAGATTAAACCTTGATTCTTTGTTGAGAACAACTCTTGATTTTGAAATTGCAGCCTGAGTGTAATTTGAAAGGTCATACTGTTCGATTAGTCCTGTTTCAAATGCCCCGACAAACAGCTTATCGCTATCTGGTGAAAATTCAACCCCATAAGCCGATTTAGCTGTTTTCGGCAATTTTATCCGATTGGTCACCTCACCGGTAGAATTGTCAAAATCGAAAAGCTCCACTCGGTCTTCCTGATAAATGGTAAGTGCAATACGTTTTCCATTTGGAGAGGATTTCATGTAGCCTGCGCCGTTTTCAAAATCACCTTTTATTTTTGACCCTACAGCTGAAGGGTAAGCCACTTCTTCGACGCCTTTTTCTGTAATCAAAAAAGCTAAAAATCGATCTGAATTCCATTCGTGTGTAATTACCCAAAAGTCTTTTTGATTCTCGTGTACAGTTGCTGTAATTTTTTCGCAGGTAGGTGCAGCAAGGGGTTTGTTTTTATATTTCAAATCTCCAAATCCGTTATCGGCAAGCATATTTACTTCGCTGTAACGAAGTCCGTTCCCAAGTCCATTTTCAGCAGCATCAATAGTAAAAATATAATAAGTGCTCCGGCTTCTTGGTTTGGGAACAATCACAGCAGATTGCGTTGCAGACGAATCTCCCATCAGGTCATTACCATTCGGCATTATTTCGTGTTTGGCGTTCCAAACCTTTTGGCCATCCGTATAAAATAAAAGCCTACCCTTGTGGTCAGACATAGAAGCCACACCTTCAAATGTATTCAATGCACCGTCTTTCAGTAGCTTTGGTTCGCCATCGTTGAAATCCAAACCAAAGCCTTTTCCAAAGTACCAGATATTACCCTCGCCTTGTGCGAACAGGTTTACAAAACAGGTTGATAAAAATATGATCAGAAAAATTGATAATCTGTTTATCATGAAAATGATCTTTTATTAAAGTTTGGTAGTTTTAAAATTCAACGAAAGAATAAACTACTAAATTTTAAAACAAAAATTACCCCACCCTTTTTTAATACAACGTTAAAATAATAAATTGAAAATTTTCACCCAAAAGGTTCAAACTTCATTTCAAAAGCTGGTATTTTTACTAACATGAAAAAGCAAGGGCTGGCAAGTCTTTTCTATCGGGAAGTCGAAAAAATTCATCAAAACACCAATTGGAGCACCACTGAAAAAGTGGAAAAATTGTACCGTACACTTCACTTGGTTTTCGTAGAAGCAACCAATCATGAACAGTTGCAATTTACTACCCTATTTGCCCGGATCGCATATGCCAGTCAACAATATGACCTTGGAAAACAACTCCATTTTTACATCCATCATTTTAGAAAAAAAGCAAAAGCACTAATTAATTCCGGAAAAGAAGAAAAGCTTGACCAAATATATCTGCTAGGCTTAAAAGTGCTTCTGGAAAGCATTTCCGTGTTGTATGACAAGCCTGTTCCAGAGCATATGATCTCATTTTTCCCCAACGATGCTTTTATGCTTTTAAAGCCCGTTGAGATCAGCGGTTTTCACCCAAAGGTAAGAGTGGTTATTTTAAAAGATGATCCCAATAAACAACAGTTTACAGGTTATGACGAAAGCAATCCAGCCAACGAAATATTTGTCAAGTACAATATTCCGGACCGAAACGAAAACTTCAATCCTACCATTGAGGCGATACGAAATAATTTCACCTTTCCGCTAAATATAAATTTAATCGACGTTGAAATTGATCTTGATGGCTGCTATCGACCGGCGGCTTTCGTGGTTGAACCGGATTATCTCGTCGATGTTTCTTCAGTTTCCGAGTGTTTTAAAGACTTTGGAGCAGAACCATTATTTTATTTGCTGAAAAAATTTCTGCCATTTGTATACTCCAAACATCTCATGCTCGGAAATATCGCCAATTTCTTTTTGGATGAATTGATGAGCAATCCGAAAGTTACTTTTAAAGAAATTTTTCCAAAAGTATTCCGCTTAAATCCGCTGGCTTTTGTGCTTTTTGAAAACAGCGAAGTCCGCGAAATCATGCAATCATCTCAAAAGCACTTTGTCAATCTCAAACGAATGGTTTTGAAGGATTTTGGTGAAAACGGAATTTTGGTGGAGGATTGTGTGATTGAACCTTCATTTTACTCTGAATGGTTTGGTCTACAGGGGCGACTGGATGTTTTTTATAAAAACTCCGAAAGTGAAAAATCAGCGATTGTAGAACTCAAAAGTGGAAAACCTTTCAAACCAAATAAATATGGGATCAGTGCTAATCATTTTACACAAACACTGCTTTATGACCTGATCATAAAATCCGTTTTTAAGAACAAACTTAACCCAACGAATTATATTCTTTATTCCGGTACCGA
>JANQFJ010000285.1 GCA_028277915.1 Saprospiraceae bacterium | reverse complement strand
AACTGTTTACGTCTTCTAACAACATAGTCTGTAAAATTTATTTAATACTAATGTTCCCAAATTTACAAATAAAAATATCAAAAGAAAGGTTCCTCAATCAGAAATTATAAGTTACTGCCCCTCCGTGGATAGCGATATTATTATTTCGTTGGAGTTGATCGATGACGATGTCCACATTGCCTTGTTTGGTCAATTCCTGATTGTGTAGAAGGATATAGTTTCGAAGCATTTCTACTTCTTCAGGGCGTTTGCCGGAACGGATGAGCCTTCGGATGGTATCGTTGGCTGTTTCAGTCAAAAACTGATTGTCGATTGATGGTTCGACCAAAAATGAATTTGAATATCTACCGGACATTTTTCCTTTAACCCCTTGTGCTTTTACAGTTTCTTTTTTCTTATAAGAAACAGTTTCGACGTTTGCCTTTCGACTTTTCACTCGAAGGCAATTTCTGCCATTTTTGTTGATGTATTTAACGAGAGAATCAAAAGTCCTGTCATTGGATAAAATAGCAAACTCAATTTTTTTGGAAACTTTTTGATGGAGTGTTCCCATTAAAAAACAAATATGAAAATTCAGATCATTTTGAAGTGATTTTTCAACGGTGACCCATTTTACGGCTTTTCCAAGTTTTTGCATTTGACGTGCGAGGGGGAAAGGGATGTTTTTTACATCAGCATTAACGAAAATGAAAATTCTGCTGCAAACTTTTTCAAGTTTTTTAAACTTGATTTTTTGCAGGTTCTCAAAATCGATAAAAATATATCGCCGATTTTGCTGAACATTCATAAAAGCCAATGACTGATTTTAATGGTTATATTACCTGAATCCCTAAGGTGCTAAAATAATTTAAAAATCGTCGAATTCAAAATTTTATATCAATTTCCAATATTTGACAATAAGAATCAATTTTTAATATAAATTTTTGATAATCAACTTTCTACAAATAAAATAAAAAACACCTGTGATTAATTTCTATTTTTAGTGAATTGGAATTTAGAAGGTTATAAACGCTTAACTTTTCAAAAAAAAGGCAGAAACATTTGCTCAACGTTTCTGCCTTGGAAAATATATTTTCAATAATGGAATTATCTGCTATTGGAATACCTCATGACGAGATAAAGTAACATAACCAATGATGACAATGCAGCGGAGACATATGTCATGGCTGCCCACCATAGCGCATCCTTTGCACCGTCGTACTCTTCACCAACTGCAACGCCGGTTTCATTGAGCCAAGCCAAAGCCCTTTTGCTCGCGTCGAACTCTACAGGAAGTGTGATAAAACTGAACAACGTCGTAATTGAAAACGCGGCGATTGTGACCAGCATCAATTGAGGAAAAGATCCCAGCAATAAAAAAGCTGCAAGCAATAACCATTGTTGGGCTGTCGCTGCAATATTTACAACAGGAACCAATGCTGAGCGCATCTGCAGCATGCTGTAGGCAGTATCGTGTTGTACAGCATGCCCACACTCGTGGGCAGCAACCGCAGCCGCTGCAACATTTTTACCATAATAAACGGGTTCACTCAAACTTACGGTTTTGGTTATTGGATTATAGTGGTCGGTCAAAAATCCCTTTGCAGGAACAACCTGTACGCCATTAATGTTATAATGTCTCAACATTTCTTCGGCAACTTCCTTTCCGGTCATTCCGCTACGAACTCCAACTTCACTGTAATATTTAAACTTGCTTTTTAACCGATTACTAACAAACATTCCAACAAAGGAAAGTACACCGGCTATCAGCATATAGATATAATAATCTGCTGTCATTTTTAAAAAATAATTTTTATTTCAAATAAAAATATAACTACCAAATGAGTTTAAAAGTTTTAGTATTGGATTTTTAATAGAAAAAATTAGATTAACGGGTGAAAAAACTAGTCTATTATTTCAAATCCGGTGTAAGCTTGCAATGCCGCGGGAATTTTAATGCCATTGACAGTTTGATTGTTTTCGAGCAAAGCAGCGACAATTCTGGCCAATGCCAAAGCGCTTCCGTTAAGAGTATGAGCTAACTGAGTTTTATTATTTTCATCACGATAACGTAGCTTCAGACGATTACTTTGGAATGTTTCGAAATTTGAAACGGAGCTCACTTCCAACCATCTTTTTTGGGCAGCTGAATATACCTCAAAGTCATAAGTAAGCGAAGAGGTAAAACCAAGGTCTCCACCACACAAACGAACGATGCGATAAGGCAATTCTAGTTTTTGAAGTACACCTTCCACGTGATCGAGCATTTCATAAAGGGTGTCATAAGAATTATCAGGGTGTTGGATCTGAACTATCTCGATTTTGTCAAATTGATGTACACGATTTAGGCCTCTCACGTCTTTGCCATGAGCGCCGGCTTCTCTTCTCCAGCAAGGTGTGTGACCAGTCAACTTAATCGGAAAGTCTTTTTCATCAAGAATTACATCCCTAAAGATATTTGTCAACGGAACTTCCGCAGTAGGGATGAGGTAAAGGTCATCTTTTTCGATATAATACATCTGGCCTTCTTTGTCTGGAAGCTGGCCTGTACCACGAGCGGTATCTTCATTAACGACCAAAGGTGGAATGATCTCTTCGTAGCCAGCTTTATCTGCTTCATCGATAAAAAAATTGATGAGTGCCCGTTGTAATTTAGCCCCTTTATTGCGGAAAAGCGGAAATCCGGAACCCGTTATTTTTACGCCCAATTCAAAGTCGATCAGGTCATATTTTTTAGCAAGATCCCAATGCGGGAGCGCATCATCATCAAGTTGTGGCAAAGTACTATTCCAGTCTTTGTAAACCTCGTTATCTTCGTCAGAATTGCCAACAGGTACAGAAGGATGCGAAACGTTTGGGACCTTCAGTAACAATTCCTGAAGCTGCTCTTTTGATTCTAGTAATTTATTGCCAAGTATTTTAGTTTGTTCTTTCAATTGAGACACTTCATTTTTCTTCATCTCGGCTTCATCCCGTTTGCCTTGTTTATAGAGATCTCCAATTTCTTTTGAGAGTTTATTGCCTTGTGCCAATAATTCATCGTTTTCAGTTTGAGTTGCTTTTCTAATATCATCAAGGGCAATGATTTCGTCAATTATTTTGAAGTCATCGACAGCAAAATTTCTGATTTTAAGGCTGTTTAATATTTTGTCTTTGTGCGCTCTGATAAAACTAACTTGTAGCATAAATTGTAAATTAATCTAATGTGTATGGTGTAAAAATTGTGTTGTGAAATGTCTTTGAAATAAAGATTTTATGGTATAAATTGAACTTTTAAAGAAAGTTTTCGTTAAATTTTTGCAAAGATACTATTTGAAATTAAAAATAAAACGTATTTTTGTAGCGATTAAAAAGTAAGCATACCTTTACAACATCGTTTTATAAGGCTGCAAAATGAGGGTTTATCAAATCAATTCCTTCTGAATTCCACTTAACATTTTTGAGGTTACTACAGTTCTAGATTAGGTATTATTAGGTGTGTAAAGGTTTAGTTTTTTGTCATTTGACATTAACCAATTTCCTACATTTTTAATTCCTTTGAGCGCGATTTTAACCATTCAATTTACAGGTAAAAAAAGCTTTTACCTTTTTTCAAAAAAATTAAACTTCCCAAAATAATATTATAAAATATGTTCGATATACTTCAGTTAAATGATATGCTGGTTCCTGAGTTAAAAGATTTAGCGGAAAAACTGGGACTAAAAGGGTATAAAAAATTAAACAAACAAGAACTTATTTATAAGATTCTTGATCAGCAGGCCCTTGCATTGGAATCCAACAAAGAAAATGGAAGGAATGAGTCCGATGCCCCAAAATCAAAGAAAGAAGATGATAAGCCTCCTCGGCAGTCAGGAAAAAGACGACGTAGAACCACAAAAAAAGCAAATCCCGATGCCATGAAGTTTTCAGAGTCAGAAAATGTAGAATCTTCCCAAGATGAGGAAAGGGATAAAAGACACCCCAGAGCAAAAGTGACTGACGATGAGCGCAATAGACATAGCGATGATAAATCCAATGATTATAGGGATAAGCGAGGTGATCATCAGGATAGGGAAATAAAGCCAGAAGAGCATCCTGTTGATAAAAAGGAAGAGAATGAATCTCCCGATAATGGTAAAAATGACAATGTCGCCAGAGACGATAATGAAAAGAGAGACAGAGATAGGAGGGATACAAGAAGCCGGGACACCAGAGGTTCCAGGGATAGAAGGGACAGCAGAGAAAGCCATGATTCGAGAGAGAAGGAAGCAGATCAAAACATTCCTAAATTCAACATTGAATTGGATGGAATCATAGAAGGGGAAGGAATCCTTGAAATGATGCCTGACGGTTATGGGTTTTTGCGATCTGCTGATTATAATTATTTGACTTCACCTGATGATATTTATGTTTCACCTTCTCAGATTAAATTGTTTGGTCTGAAAACGGGTGATACAGTCAGCGGAGCTATCCGTCCACCGAAGGAAGGTGAAAAATATTTCGCGCTTTTAAGAGTCTCGCGAATCAATGGATTAGTCCCTCAGGATATACGTGATAGAGTACCCTTTGACTATCTTACGCCATTGTTCCCGACTGAAAAATTTCAGCTTGTCAATGGAAGCGGGAGAGATTATGGTCCCCGAATGATCGATTTATTTACTCCGATTGGAAAAGGTCAGCGCGGATTGATCGTGGCACAGCCAAAAACTGGTAAAACTTTCCTTTTGAAAGATGTTGCTAATGCAATTTCAAAAAATCATCCTGAATCCTACTTGATCGTGCTGTTAATTGATGAACGTCCGGAAGAGGTAACCGATATGAAGCGAAGTGTGAATGCAGAAGTTGTTGCTTCCACTTTTGATGAGCCGGCTGACAATCATGTACGTGTAGCGGGAATTGTTTTGGAAAAAGCAAAACGTTTGGTGGAAAGCGGTCACGACGTAGTGATTTTACTTGATTCCATTACCCGATTAGCTAGAGCATACAATACGGTGGCTCCAGCTAGTGGAAAGGTGCTTTCGGGAGGTGTTGAAGCAAATGCATTGCACAAACCTAAGAAGTTCTTCGGAGCTGCACGTAATATAGAAAATGGCGGTTCATTGACTATACTTGCAACAGCATTGATCGATACTGGTTCTAAGATGGACGGCGTGATCTTCGAAGAATTTAAAGGAACAGGTAATATGGAATTGCAGTTGGACAGAACATTAGCTAACAAGCGGCTTTATCCTGCAATCGATCTTACCAAGTCAAGCACGCGTCGTGAAGATTTGCTTCTCGACAAGGACACTCTGCAACGCATGTTCATCATGAGAAACCATCTTGCGGATATGAAGCCGGTAGAAGCAATGGAGTTTTTGAGAAAGAATATGTTGCATACTTCCAGTAATGAAGAATTTCTCAGTTCGATGAATGGCTAAACATTGTTTAGTTTGAAGTAGTTTTTGGCTTCAAAAATATCTGAAAAAAGAAATAGCTGCTCATTTGTCTAATTAACAAATTAAGGCTACCTTTGTCGGGCTTTTTGAGTAACCAGCTATTTTAGCGTTTTTTAAAGGTAAAATTTTATGAAAAGGACATTTCAACCATCAAGAAGAAAAAGAGCGAACAAACATGGATTTCGTTCAAGAATGAGCAGTAAAAATGGCCGCAAATTGATTGCTCGTCGTCGTGCTAAAGGTCGCGTAAAATTAACTGTGTCTGACGAAAGAAAATTGAAGTAATTCGATTCCCGCAACGGGAGCTCTCTAACCTAATATCGAAAAAACGAAGCCCGATACTGTTGTTACAGATCGGGTTTCGGCGTATATTGGAATTTTTGTTAAGCCTGGTGAGTGTAAGAAATGATAAATGTCTCAAAATATTTTTCTTTAAAAAATCTTTCTTTCGAAAGTGATCAACATTGTATTCTTTGGGTTAAGAAAGCAAATGGAACAATTCACATTGGCAATAAGGAATTTTTATTAGAAGACAATGATTTGATCACGATTGGAAAAGGCCAATCGTTTAGAGCCACAGATGAACCATTAATGGAAGGATATGCTGTGTTTTTTGACGATAGCGATTTCCCCAATTCATCAGTTGACTCGGTTTGCAGAATTGTGATTATGTACAACCAATTCCGTATTCATAATAAAATTTCGGTTCCAGAAAAATTGGCCGTAGAGTTTGACCATTTGTTTATACTGATGTATAAAGAAAGCAAAACAAATTCTGAGCAAAAAGTAAATCCGATCTTGTCTCTATTGCTCCAAACTTTAATCTTAAAAATGGAACAATTCGTCAAAAAGGATCTATTAGATGATTTTGGTGAAGATGATGTTGATGAAGCTAAGGTTTTGTCAGATTTTCTAAAACTTTTGGAAACCAATTTTTCAAAAT
>JANQFJ010000216.1 GCA_028277915.1 Saprospiraceae bacterium | reverse complement strand
CATCAATTTGTTCAACTTTGTAAACTGCTTGAGAATAATCAGGATCCATCGGAAGTTTTGACACTTGAAAAACCTGCACTTGAAAGGTATAATTTTCAGAATCGTAATTGACTTGTTTTTCTTTTACATATTTCGTCCCTTTATCATTAAAATGGCAAACTCTTTCAGCCCCTTCTCCGGACTTCAATGAACCATTAATGTACTCTGAACTGACAATTTGCGGATGCGAATTGGCAATGGCGCCAAAATCTTCTCCAATGACTGCCCAAACTTTGTCAGCCGAGACGTTCATTTCATAGGTCACTGTAAAATTTTGTGTTTTCTTTTGTGCAAGTAAGGATGTGAATGACATCATTAATATGAGGGATAATCCTGCTTTGAGTATTGCTTTCATGTTTAAATAATTTTAATCATTAAAAATATTGAACAACACAAAGGTGCAGTATAAATCCAATCATTTTTTGAACATTTAGCTCAATTATTTGGACAATTAGCTCAAATGCTTTTTTCTATACTCAGATGGGGAAAAATGATAGGCTGAAGCAAAAGATTTGGAGAAATGGCCAATGTCATTGAAACCAGTATCGTAGGCAATATCCGAGATGCGGACGTCTGTTTTTTCGAGCAAATCTTTTGCTTTTTCCAGTCTTTTGGATTTAATATAACGTGAGGGGCTAGTCCCGAATACGGTTTTAAATTTCCTCTTAAATGAAGAAAGACTCATCCCAGCAAAAAAAGCCAGATCACTTATACTTAAATCGTCAAAAAGGTGGGAATGGATAATCTCTTTAAATTCATATTCATTGGTTTTGAAAAGACTACTTAAAAGGGCTTTAATTTTTCCAGATTCATCTGATGTCAGCAAAACATGGATCAATTCCCGAACTTTCAGTTTCAATAGCTCTGGAGACATGAAACTTGAATTGTTGAGGTAATTGCGAAGACTAACAACAAAATTTTTCAGCATGTTGCTTTTCGGAATGATTTCTACCGGATCAGCTTGATTTTGATTTTTAGATAAAAAAATGCCAGGCAGTTTTTCATCATAAACATAATTGAGTACTTCTGGATAAAAATGGACAATAATCACTTCATTCGATGAACCATCATTGTTTTCGAGCCATTGATTTACAAAATTTTCGCATTTCATAATGAACCCATCCCCAGTCTTCAAATCCATCTGGCCATTCGGAAAAAATAATTGAGATCGGCCATTTACCACATAAACAAAACGAGCTTCATTTTCCAAAGCAGAGCTCACTTTGAAAGGAGGTTTAAACAATGCTCTTCCCAACACGACTTTCTCCAACAATTTAAATGGCTCTTGTTTTATAGTCACAGTATTTGAATTTCAAACAGATAACATGCCTTTCAAATGATTGTTTTAAAATTACTTTGTTCCCTATCTATTTAGGTGGAAGAGATAGCACATACTGGTAGCTTTCTTCGAGATATGGCGCCAGTAATTCCAAATTTTCCAACATCATATCTGGAATCAGGACATAACCCCTCATTACTGCTCCATGAGATTTAAAAATGGTGGTGTCGTGTTCTTCCATAAATTTTTGTTGTGATTCTTTAGACAATCGTATCCCTATTTCACCATCTTTGTTTAATAAGGAAAACATATATCCATTAGCGGAAGTATAGGGCACTGTTTTCCCTTTCCTTTCAAAATTGGAATTGGTTGCGATCAGTTGGTCATAGATTTTAAGCTTTTCTTCCCACATGTTTTGCAATTTGTTTTAGAAAATGATTTTAAAAAAGATTAACAGTCTTAATTCCATAACCAGCTTGTTTAATCTACTATTTATTCAAAAAGGTTTGCTGTAAATCAGCATTTTTAATTAGAAAAACTAGTAAATAAAGTTACGATTTTACTTTTATGATTAACTCCTCTTTTCAACTTTTTTATTCATCGACTAACTTCATTGAAAAACAAAACCCTGACAGCCAAAAGCTGCCAGGGTATCGATTGTTTATTTATAAAAATTAACTACTTTTTGACAACTAGTTTTTTTGAAGAAAGATGAGTGCCATCAGACAATTGAATAAAATACACCCCTTCGGCAAAATTTTCGAGTTTTATTTCTATTTCACCTGTCAATGCATTCCCAATAAATTTTTCTTCAATTAGCTGACCAACAGCATTGGTTACCGTCAATTTTATATTTTTTAATTCCTGAAAATCATAGGCAAGCCTGGTTATAGATTTTGCAGGACTTGGATAAAGTTGAATAGCTTGCTCAAACTCCAAATCTCTTGTACCCGTTATGGCATCCACTGTGACAATTGTAATCTGATCATCAACACATCCAGAATTATCAGTAATTGTAACAGTGTAGGTGCCAGCTGATAAACCAGTTATCGTTTGTGTTGTTTCTCCATTACTCCATTCATATGAATAGGAACCTGATCCTCCTGTAACCGTTACACTGGCTTCACCGTTGTTTCCTGCCGGAAGAGTTTCGTCAATCGTGGAAGGAGTGGAAGTCAACTCCCCATATTCCGGATACAAAACAACTTCAATGGAAGCACCCGTTTCGATACAACCGTCTGAAAAATCAAGACCACCCAATGTCCCATCAGTATCCATTGCTCCACCAAAAACAACTGGTGTGAAGAAATAAGTGCCAGGTGGCATTTGAGTATCATCATTTAGCAATTCAGGTCCATATGGTGTATTCGACAAATCAAAAGCCAGCACCAACGATGATTCAATATAAGGATTGCTCGAAGTAGAAATATCTTCTGTCGTCACTACCCAGTTAAAACCAGAAACCGAAGCTGTCGGAATAGCAACGTCGTCAATAGTGAAGGAAGTCGTTTCCTCAAAACAGACATTCGCTATTCCAACTGCTGTACCTACAGAAATATCAAAACAGGAAATTATTGGCATTTTTGTTATTTCCACGCAATATTCTCCAAAAGCACCATCATATCCATCTACCATCATATAATAGTTCATACCTGCTACCGTTTCTAATTCAACAAAAGGGGCATAAATATCCGGTTCTACACCTCCATCATCATCGCAAGCAATCGGAGTTAAGTTTGTGCAGTCTCCTCCACTAAAAATGGCAATCTGAGCATCACCATCCTCAATGTAATTTACTGCTGTTCCGTTACAATTGGTTGTTCTGATTTGGTATGTTCCACCATCTCCTTCAAATGTGTACCACAATGGATTATCAGTCGTTCCGTCAAACCAGCATTCCAGTCCTTCAGTTGGTTCATTTCCTGTTACAGTAGCCGATGAATTATCCCAAAGCGGCGAAGTTTGAGGAATACTATTGGCTTGGCCAATCATACTACTCAGGTCAGCAGCATCAGCACAGGTGTTCGGAGTTTCAAATTGAGTACACACCACTCTAAAGTGGTAATTATTTTCTGCATCGGCAGCCCAGCTATTTCCATCAAAAATATAACTACGATTATTCATTGCAGGAGTAGTTTGGGTTAGCCAGGTTTCTCCTACAGGTACAGTAAAGCCAATAAAAAAGTCACCGGACAGTCCTGAAAGTTCATTTGAATAAGCGCTCAGATCAATTCGCGTCATTGGACTGGGATCATTTATACTGGCTTCCGGAGTTACCATAAAAGGCGTGATCATATCTGCTCCTGGCATTCCACTATCATCAGTCCAAATATGAAATTCAAAATCATCATTGGGCTTTCCCACATCAGTATAATTTCTAATCAAAGCATAAATTACATCTGTGGTTCCATTTAAAGTTATTCGAACTGCACAACCCGTTAATCCGCTTGCTGCATCAGGCCCAAAAGAATTGATCCCGTCATCAGAAGCATTATCATGAAAAACATGGTGGCCGGCAATATAACTATAGGTGTCCGTCATTATTGAGTGAGCATTTGGAGAGTTATCCGTTGCTTCGATGAAATAATCAACTTGTGCTCCCGGGGTTTGTTCCGGAATCACAAAGTGCCAGGTTTCAAAAGTTTCATTTGCCCCGGCGACAGATTGTTCAGAACCACCATTAACAGTATATTTCAAAAAAGTCGAAGCTATCCCGGAAACATCTTCCAGATCGGCAACCACTGTGATTGCTCCAATATTGCTTTCATAAAACTGTGGCGGATGATGTGTTATTACTGGAGGTGAATCATCTCCATTGTTGCTGACAATTTGAAAATCGTCAATATAAATTCCATCATATTCGGTAGCACCATCCGAGAAGAAACGAAAACGAACTTTGACATCAGAACTTCCTGCAAAATCGTTTAAAGAATAAGTATATTCTACCCAGGGAGAGGAATTATCTTCCCCTGAAAAAGAAGTGATGTTTTCCCATGTAGCACCACCATTACCACTAGCTTCTACATGACAAAAATCAAAATTGCCAGTTTCAATATTAAAAATTGCTCCAAATTTCAGATCAGCGTCGGGAACTCCTGAAAGATCAACTCCAGTTGCCATCGTAGCTGAAATGTTTTGATTTGATGAGTAATTTCCGCCAGGGCTATCTGTTAAAGAATTATCCCCTGAGTTTGATTGTTCAGCAGTGATCCCCCAACTTCCTTCCAATACCCAGTTGTCAGTCCCAGATTCAAAATCATCGCTAAATTCAATGTTTTGGGAAAATGCAAGGTTCCAAGCTAATAAAAATGCAATAGAGGGTAGTAAGAATTTTTTCATTGTAAACAGTTTAAAATTCGATTAGGAAAATTCGTTTCAATCCAAAACTATTTTGCAGTTTCACATCAAAACTTAAGGGGGGATAAGTCGAAACTTTTTATGACAAAAATTTTCAACAGAACTCTTCAAAGGCGAGTCATATCAAGGAAATCAAAAATTATACCTTAAAAAGGGTAAATGATTTTCGAAAGAATTTTAAATATATTTTCCACGCTCTATATTTTACAACTAAAAAAAGCCCATCAACCACTTAAGTTGATGAGCTTTGCTTATAAATTTAAATTGTTACTATTCGACAACCAGTTTTTTCACCATTGAACCTTCACCATCTGTGATATTGAGGAAATAAATCCCCTGAGGCAGTGTTGATACATCAATTTTCACATTTCCGCTAAGGACATTATCAATCTGATCAACTAATACTCTCTGTCCAATATTGTTAAACAAACTGTACTTGAGGTCTTTGGCTTCATCAAATTCATAGGCAACTATGGTAAAGTGACTTGCAGGATTCGGATAAACCTGAACAGATTGACTTAGTGCCAAATCTTCTGTTCCGGTTATCGTACCAACCGTTACTGTCGCAATTATGTCATCTACACATCCAGAATTATCAGTGACAGTGACAGTATAAACCCCTCCTTCAAGTCCTGTAATCGTTGATGTGATCCCGCCGTTGCTCCATTCATAAGTATAATCTCCTGAACCACCTGTAACTGTTACACTTGCTTCACCATTCATTCCAGGAGGAACCATTTCATCCACAGCAGAAGTTGTGCTTGACATAGCGCTGTACTGAGGTAATAATTCTACTTCAATAGAAGCACCTGTTTCGACGCAACCGTTTGTAAAGTCAAGTCCCTGCAATGTACCATCGGTATCTGTGGCAGAACCAAATGTTACGGGTGTAAAGAAATAAGTGCCCGCAGGAAGTTGAGTGCCATCATTTAAAAGAGCTGCTCCATAGGCTTCAGTTGCTACACCAAAGTTTCCAACCCATGAAGCTTCATTGAATGGATCCATGGATCCGGAAACATCAGCATTGGTCACAATCCACAAAAATCCATTTTCAGCAACTTCTGGAACAAACACTCCGCTGGTAGTAAAAGAGGTGGTTTCACCAAAACAAACTTCAGCTTCTCCAGTTGCAGTTCCAATAGAAAAATTATCACAAGTATAGACTGTAAAATCTTCATAAACGACGTCGTCGATGTAATAACGGTTTGAAGCATCTACAGAGAAAAAGTCAATTGACCCTAAGTTACCTGTATAATCATAGGTTTCTACCATGTTTCCATCAATCCAGAGTGTCATGGTATCTGCATCCAGGTCAATAAAATGCTCAACATCAAACCATGCATCTTCAGGATAAGTGAACGTTGTAGCAGACAATGTGGTATTACCAACTCCTGGAGCAGCCCCACCGTCATTGTACCACAGTTCCATATTCCAGGCTTCTCCGGCAGTTTCACTTTCCTGGATATTGTAATAAGCTGTTGCGCCAGCTGGTACATATGTTTTCCATCTGAGATTGAATTGACCAAAAGATCGGTTACCTAATAAAAGTAATACATCCTGTGCCTGGCCTTCTTCAATCACCATAGAATTCGCTCCACTGGATGCATAATCCGTGCTCACGATTCCATCTTCACCTCCTCCATGTGTACCACTCCAGGTTGTCCACCAAGGATTTTGTCCACCAGTGGTTGATCCTGCAGCATAAGTCTCGTAATCATCACAAAAAACAGCATCTGCCGTACAGGATGGTAATTCGTAGAATGCAACATCATCAATGTATTGTTCTGTATTGGTATTTCCAAAGAAATTGATACCTCCAAATTGTAATGTTCCACTCGTCATAAAAGTTTCCCAACTGGCTGGCCATGCATAGATCAATGTACCGTTTATAGTGTAAATCATCCAGTCGTCATCCAGATCAATAACCAATTCTATATGCATCCATTCATCATGATTCCAGTTATGTGTAACTACGTCAGAAGCACCGGCATCCAAGGTTGCAGTACCGTCCTCAAAAAACTCTACCTGCATACCAAATTCATCGCCAGGTAAAGCTCCAAATTTTTGCGAATTGAAATAACCTGTTTTACCAGATGGAACATACATATTCCATGTCATTTTGTATCTTCCTGAATTTTTATCTCCGGGAATAAAAAGCATATCATCTCCATTTGCCTCTGAAACAAGCAATGATTGACTTCCACTATTGGCTTGTGCATCAGAAACAGTGGCATCATCAGCAGCTCCCGGAGCCAAACCCCAGGGGATCCAATGCCCAGCCTGAGCCGAGATCAGATCAAGAGTATAAGATTCAATATCGTCACAAATATCCGCATTGGGGTTAGGGCATTGTGCGATCAAAACATTTGTAGAAAAGAGTAGAAAGCAAAGAAAAGTTAAAAGTGTAGTAAATTTGTTTTTCATAATAATCCGATTTGATTAAATAATATTGTAATATATCAATAATAGCCAAAAATTTAAAAATAGACTTAAATTATTCTGTTAAATCTTCTTTGAGAAGACTTATTAAGACTCCGCTAGCCCAGCCAGCCCCTTCCAGATCAGTGGATTTTTCGACATTGGGCTCAAAAACAGATTCCAATACATTGTGTTTTTCAAACAAAAAACCAGTGTTTTCAAAAACTTTCATATTTAAAGCAATCCAGCGATATTTGATGGAGTCAGCAAGTGCTTGGTGACCATAATTACGCAGACCCTCGATCGCAATCCATTGTAAGGGTGCCCATCCGAAAGGTGCATCCCATTCCTGTCCCGTAACTGCCAAAGTAGTCAATACGCCACCTTCTTTCAGAAAATCATTAGTAATTTTTGAAGCTACTGAATCTGCCTGAAATTGCTCTGCCATGCCTACAAACAGTGGAAACATTGCTGCTAATGAAAGAGAAGTTTTTGGTTTTCTACCAACAAAGTCATAATCCTGGAAAAAGCCTTTTTTTTCATCCCAACAGTATCTAAAAATGGCCAATTTCCGATTTTCAGCTCTTTGGTTCATCAAAGTGGATTCCTCAATATCACCCTCAATTTCATAAGCCTCCGCCAGTGTCTTTTCCAAATGGTAAAGTAATGCATTGAGGTCAACCGGAATAATTTGAGTGGTGTGGAGCGAAGCCATATAATGTCCATCTTCAAACCATCGGCTGCTGAAACCCCAGCCTGATTCAACTGCAGCACGTAGATGTCGGTAAACCTCTGTATCAGAACGATCCAGGTTTTTGACAAATGCAATATCTTCTTTGTAAAACTCTGGTCGCGGTTGGTCTTTTTCATCCCAGTAGCGATTTAAAATAGAGCCATCCTGGAGCCGTACAACATGATTAACGGCTGGATTGGCGTTGCTCAATTGTTGCAATCCTCGCATCCAAAAATCGTATTCCTTTTGCAACTGAGTCAGGTACTTTTTCAAAACGTTTTTTCCCTTTGCTTCTGCAAAAAGCTGAATAATCAAAGAAAAAACAGGAGGATGAGAATGGCTCAAATAATATGTTCGATTCCCGTTTGAAATAAAACCTTGGGTATCAATCAAAAAGGCAAAATTTTCCACCATATTTTCAATCACATCCCATTCTTTGGCAGCTTTTAAACCCAAAATTGTGAAATAGCTTTCCCAATAATTCAACTCCCCTGATGTGCCACTGTTTGCAATATATGGCTTTGGAAGCGAAACCAAAGTTCCACCACGATCTGAATCCGTATTGCGAGTCAAAACCGTCCAAAGTTTGTTGATATATTTTTCAACTGGAACTAACGTATCGCTTTGTAAATTAGTAGAATAATCAACAGGCAACTCAAAATTTTCATTTACAAAATCTTTCAAATCAAAGTCTGATCTCAGCTGAGCTTGTTGATATTTTTGCAGAATATCATCAGTGGAAAATTTAGGAACACAATCAACAAAGGTTTTTGATTCGGGAAAAACAGCATTAATTTGTACCGCTTCAAAAAAGTCACCGTAACGAATTTCAGGGCTTAAATGAGCTTTGGTTTCTGGCAAGGGCTTTTGTTGTTCGTTTGAAGGCTGCTTGCAGGTTGTAAATAATACACAAATGAAAAAGAATGGAATGAATGCTCTCATCAATTTTGGGAGTTTGGAAATAAAGTTAAAAACAAAATTAGAGATTATTTTGAAAAGCTAATTTTTTCAATTTAGCAAAAAGACATTTCTCTTTTAATGAAAAGGTTTGTGCAAAACAGATAGGGGAAGAACTACCTTATGGCATCATTTTATTAACAAATATTCCAAAGCTAAGAGAATTACTTCTCTGCTGATTTCTATAGTTTAAAATGAATAATGAAATTGGGAGCTACAAATTATGGAAAAGTTATTTTTCTGGATTTTTAAAAATATCAAAACCATAAAAGAGGTTATTCGTTTATATTTCGGTAAAATGACAACTTTAAAAGTTTCACTAATTCTGCATTGTATTGTTTATTTATGAAGTTTACCCTTTAGATTTTAAATGAATCAATTTTTAAAACAGACCCTCTCAAATCCTTATTGGATTTTAATCGTTTTTGCTGTTTTTAGTACTTCGACCCTCGGAGCACAGGAATTCACTAAAGTTAAAGGAACAGTCATCGATAAGCAAACTAAAGAACCTTTGGCTTTTGTCAATGTTTCTTTTGTCGGTACCACCGTTGGGACTACTACTGACGCTGACGGGCAATACCTCATTCAGACACAATGGGCAGGAAATCAACTCCAGGCATCTTTTCTAGGGTATAAGACGGACACAGTCTTTATAGAATTAGGTAAAAACCAGATTATAAACTTCGAATTGGAAAGCTCCTCCGAAGTGTTGGAAACCGTTACGGTAAGTTCCAAGAAAAAACGGTATCGAAAAAAGAACAACCCTGCGGTTGACCTCATCCGGAAAGTGATGGCAAACCGAGACAGAAATCATCTTAAAGGCCAGGAATTTTACGAATATGAAAAGTATGAAAAGGTTGAACTCGATCTAAATAATATCACCGATAAATTTAGGGATCGCAAGATATTTAAAAATTTCCAGTTTATGTTCGATTACGTTGATACTTCTGAGATCAACGGAAAACCTTATCTCCCTGTCTATATGCAAGAGACCAAGTCAAAGATTTATTATCGCAAAAAACCAGAAAAATTCCGTGAATTTCGTGAAGCAATAATCCAGTCGGACATTGAATCATTTTGGGATGGAAAAGGAGTGGCAGCTCAAATGGACGTACTTTACCAGGATGTGGACATTTATGCTAATCAAATCTTTATTGTCGATATTCCATTTACAGGTCCTCTTTCTCCAATAGCTCCGGATTTTTACAAATATTACATTATTGACACAGTTGAAGTCAACGGAAAATCCTGCATCGATTTGGCTTTTTTACCAAGAAACAAACAGGATTTTGGTTTTGTAGGAAATATTTTTGTTACCAATGATACCAATTATGCGATTGTAAAAGTTGACCTGGGTATTTCTGAAAGGATTAATATGAACTGGATCACGGCACTGAAGATTGTCCAGGAATTTTCGAAAGTGGATAGTGTATGGATCACTACCAAGGATGAAATTGTGCTCGATTTTTCCATTAATAAAAAGAAAGGCCTTGGTTTTTTTGGTCGAAAATCTGTGTTTTATAAAAATTTTGTTTTCAATACACCAAGAGCTGATTCAATTTACGCCGGTCCGGCAAAAATTGTTGATGCTGATGACCTTTTTGAAAAAGACGATGCTTATTGGCAGAAGGTCAGACCTGAGCCATTGTCTGTCAAAGAACAGGCGGTTTATGAAATGATCGACTCACTTCAGACTATTCCTACGTTTCAAACCTCTGTGGATTTGTTGGAATTGGCGATCACTGGATATTTTGCCGTTGGACCAGTTGACCTTGGACCTGCTGCTGCTTTCTTGACGTTCAACAATGTACAAGGCGCTAAATTGAGAGTTGGTGGAGAAACAAACTTCCGTTTTAACAAAAAAAATAAAATTACTGGATCGCTGACCTATATTATCAATGAGCGCGATTTTCGATATTCAATTGGACTTTTACACAGTTTCAATGAAGATTTCTTTTACTATCCAAAACATGAAATTCGGCTTGCTTACACTTACGACTCCAATTTTCCGGGTCAACGAATTGGTTTTGCCAGCAACGAAAACTTTTTACTTTCTTTCAAACGTGGCGTTGTTGATAAAATGCTTGACTTTAAATCCATAAGGTTCAATTATTTAAGAGAATTTCACAGTAATTTTTCGTATGACCTTATTTTTGAAAACCTCCAGCAACGACCAATAGGAGAATGGCAATTTGGTTACGAAAATGGAACTGAGAATGCCGTACTCAAAAACATTAATACTTCTGAGTTTGGGCTTAACCTTCGTTTTGCACCAAATGAGGAATTCATTCAGGGCAAGGATTTCCGGGTTCAGATTTTCAACCAATACCCAATTTTATCTCTAAATTATGCCTTGGGTGTAAAAGATCTTTTTGGTAGCAAATATGATTATCACCGGTTGTCGTTCCGGTTTTTCAAAAAGTGGCAATTCTCCGTTTTAGGCTACGCACACATGGCACTTGAGACTGGAAAAACTTTTGGAAAAGGCATTCCCTATCCGATATTATTTATCCCTCAAGCCAATCAGACTTATGCGTTTGAATCCTATTCTTACAACATGATGAATTTCCTCGAATTTGCCTATGATCAGTACGCCAGTGCCACTGTCCGCTACTTTTTTAATGGTTTCATTTTTAATAAAATTCCACTTTTGAAACGATTGAAATTACGGGAAGTAGCAAGTTTTAAACTGCTTTACGGTAAAATGTCAGATGCCAACAATCCCAATCTTCACCCGGAACTGGTTCAATTTCCAACTGACATTGATGGTAATCCCGCTACTTTTTTATTTGGCTCGGCACCTTACATGGAAGCAAGTGCAGGAGTGGAGAATATTTTCAAAATATTAAACATCAGCTTTGTCAAACGATTGACTTATCTGAACAATCCAAATGTACCTGAGCTTTTTGGTGTAAAAGGGCTGGGGCTAAGGTTCCTTATTTCAGTGGAATTTTAAAACCGTTCGGACAACATTAAAAGCAAGATCTTCCAATCCTTCAGCCGTTTTTTCGATTGACTCTTCCAAAGAAATTGGCTTTTGTAAAATGGAGAAAGCAGCAGTCAAACCCAGAGATTCTATTTGTTCAGGCTCGGCATCAAGTATTCCGCAAAATGCAATTACCGGAACATTTTGTTGGTTTGCAAGCCTGGCAACACCCTGTACCAATTTTCCTTCAAGGCTTTGGCTATCGATTTTTCCTTCTCCGGTGATGATCAAATCAATTTCCTTGAGCAATTTTTCAAAACCGACAGCTTCCAAAACAAACTCAATACCACGAACCAGTTTTGCATTCAAAAATGCCATCGCACCAGCTCCGAGTCCACCAGCAGCTCCTGCTCCTTTGATATTTTCCACATCTGCAAATAGTTCGATTTTGAGTTTCGTGGCAAAATGTTGCAGCCCTTCATCTAATATTTTAACTTCATCGCGGTTTGCTCCCTTTTGCGAAGCATATACATAAGCTGCACCATTTTCACCATAAAGCGGATTTTCGACATCACACAAAACATAGAATTCCACATCTTCCAGACCAGTGACTACTTCCGTTTTCCCGATCCTGTGAACGCTTGACAGATTGCTACCAATGGGTTCCAGCTCGCGATCACTTTCATCAAAAAACTGGAATCCCAATGCAGTTGCCATGCCCATGCCGGCATCGTTGGTTGCGCTACCACCTATTCCAAGGACAATTTTTTTTGCACCGTTGTCAATCGCATGACGAATCATTTCACCAGTTCCGAAGGTCGTCGTATTCATACAATTGCGTTCTGTTTCGCTAAGAAGTTGCAATCCAGCGGTTTGTGCCATTTCGATAAAAGCAATTTCACCATTTGAAGAAATACCATATTGTGCCTCAATTCTTCGGAGCAATGGGTCGCTAAAGTTCGCTTTGACCATTTTACCTTTAGTATGCCAGGTTAGTATTTCGGTGGTACCTTCTCCACCGTCACCTAGAGGGAAGAGTCGGGATTCAATATTTTGGCCTATGCGTTGAATTCCTCTTTCGATGGCTGTGCAAACTTCAAGAGCAGGCGAGGCATCTTTGAAAGAATCTGTGGCTATTAAAATATTCATTGTCTACAATTGCATTTTTTGAGTTTGGTTTATGAAATCGCCAGTCCAGATAGATTTGTTAGTTTCCAAAATCAAACTCGTATTAAAAAATTTTGGTATGGTTATGGGGTCTTACAATAAGGTGTTGCAATTACAAGTTAAAGTAACTTAAAATCTCAAAGACTTTTTTGAAATTCTTTTGCTAAAATAATTTGTACCCTCAAACATATTATGAATCGCTTCTCGCTTATATTTTCAGTGCTTATTTATTTATTGAGTTGCACCAGCAATGATCAAAACCGGCTAACCAAAAGTGAATTGCCTGTTCTTGCCGTTAGTCATGGAAAAATTAATAAAGATCATTTATCCAGCATTAAATCTTTTAGTCATTATCTAAAAGAAATGTCAAGAGAACAGATGATCGCTTCGGGAGATGAAAAATTGCAAAATATGGCAAAGCTTTATTTTCCTGATTCAACAGTAATCAAAGGATTTGACCTTCATGCCCGCGAGATTGCAAATCTCGATACTTTTAGATTGGTCTTTTACGAATATTTTGATTTATATTCTTCTGAAAATGATGCATACCTGGGCATTTTTTCTCCTGCTGGGCATGCGCTCGACATTCATCAATTGAAAGAAGTATCTTTTGAAGGAAATATCAATATCAACCTCATTGACGAACAATTAATCGAAATTTCTTACTACGATTTTTTTGAAAAAAATAAATTTGGAAAAAATGGTTTGATCCCAACAGAAGGATTTTACATGAATGATTTTGATAATAAAAGAAGTATTCTTGAAGGTTATATTTACGAGTACTACCGCATTGATTTTGACGGTCAGCTCAAATCCATTCCAAACACCACTACCGTTAGTCTGAAAAGAAAATATCCTCAATCTTCGGCCAGAATACTATCATTTTCAGAACTCAATGAGCTTTCTTATGATGAAATCATGGCAATGAAAAACGAAATCATGGCGGAACATGGTTACATCTTTTCCAATAAAGTCATCAAGAAAAAGTTCGACAAGAAGAGCTGGTACCAACCACGCCATACCAACATTGAAGCTTTTCTCTCCGAAATTGAAAAAATTAACCTTACAAAGTTGTATCAACTCGAGAGGCAGTATTAATCTTCGATAAATAAATTTAATAACAGAAGTTACGCAGCAAAAATAAAATATAATTTGTGCATCCCCAATAGTGAGGAATAAAATAGTGGTGTTTTCCTTTGGCCTGTGCCTGCGGCGCCTTCATTTTTTCCATTGATGAAAAAACGAAACAAAAAAATCTAGACAAAATAAAAGCTAAACTCTAAGCAGGCACCCGCTCCCACATATTTTGTCCTGCCTCACCCGCTCAATAATATAATCCTTGAATGCTAATGTGCTAAAATACACCGCAGGGAGAATTTTTTTTATAACACTTCTCATTCCGCGTAAGTCCAATTAATAAAGTATTATTTGCTCCGAATAGCATCAACCGGATCCATCCTTGAAGCCAAATAGGCGGGAACAATACCTGCAACGACTCCAATACCTGTTGACCAAATTAATCCATTTACAATATTATTGGCAGAAAGATATATATCAAAAGCCATTGATTCGACGCCTGAAAGGCCGGTCAGAACCAGATAAACCAACAGCAATCCCAGTAAGCCTCCAATTAAGCAAAGAATGATGGCTTCGATCAAAAATTCGAGAAGGATAATGTATTTTTTAGCACCAAGTGCCTTTTTTATACCAATAATATTGGTTCGCTCATTAACGGAGACAAACATAATGTTTGCCACACTGAAGACACCTACAAAAATGGCAAACATACCAACGACGAGTCCCATAGTGTTCAATACTTTGAAAAAAGGATCAAAAGCTTCGCCGATTGCAGATATCTCGTTCAACGCAAAGTTATCTTCTTCTTTCGGTTTTAATCTCCTGTGTGCTCTCAAAACGCCGGTGACTTCATCTTTCAGTTTGCCTACGGAAGAACCATCAGCAACTTTCACACTTATACTGGCGGTCCCAAATGCACTATTTGTATTGAGATTGGCCATTTTTTTAGCCAGTTCGTAGGAAACCAAAACGCTTTCGTCATAGTTCATAATATCAAACAAGTTTTCGCCAGATTTAGCCAGGACACCTATGACCTCTACTTTTCTTCCCATCATTTTAATTTCTTTTCCAATAGGCTCGATTGAGCCGAAAAGTTCTTCTGCTACTGTATGACCTATAATTGCCTTGTTAGCTCCGTATTGATATTCCTGGGGAGAAAAATATCGCCCTTTCTCATAATCTAAAACGTAAATATTTCCATAATCAAAAGTAACAGCGCTAACTACTACCCGCTCCACATTGCTCGATCGATATTCAATGGTTTTCCGCCCCAGATATATATTCAGCGAGGTTTCTGCAGCGGACTTCACTTTTTTGTTGATCACCTTAAAATCCGCAAAGTTGGGATTAGGTCTTCGCATTATTTTCATAAAATTTTCTCCCGGATTCTCTGTCCATCTAAATTTGGAGACGTAGATTACATCGCTCCCCAGTTGATCAAAACTTCCGATGACATTGTCTTCCAGAGAATCAACCGCTGCCTGAACACCGATAATGCATAATATGCCTATGCTAATGCCGAGTAATGAAAGGAAGCTACGCAATTTGTTGGAACGAAGTGACTGGATAGCCTGTAAGATACTTTCGGTTACAACTTTTAAAAGTACAACCATTGGAATAATACTGAATATTTGATTTTAAACAATAATGTTTCGAAGCTACGCTTTTCAAAAACATTACCCTAAAACATTCGATGAAAAAATTGAATTCATCTGCAAAACAAAAAGATTGGAGTATAACCTTTTATTAGAAACTCAATAGCTTTAAAATCAAATGGATTTTTAATTGAAAATTAGACTGTAGATTTGTATCTTTGCCCGTCTTTTTCAAAAACTTGATTTATTTAATTCATGAGAACTAAGCTTTCACAATTTAATTTTAATCTTCCATCAAAACTTATTGCTCAATATCCAAATGAAAGCCGCGATGAAAGCCGCTTAATGGTGGTGCACCGTGATACTGGTGAAATCGAACATCGCGTTTTTAAAGATGTTTTAGAATATTTTGATGATGGTGACTGCTTTATTTTTAATAATACAAAAGTCTTTCCTGCACGTCTTTACGGACGAAAGGAAAAAACCGGTGCCAATATTGAAGTATTTTTGCTTCGTGAACTCAATCACGAAACACGGCTTTGGGACGTTTTGGTTGATCCGGCTAGAAAAATCCGTGTTGGCAACAAATTATATTTCAGCGACAAAGATGACAATGATCTGCTCGTAGCTGAAGTGGTTGACAATACAACTTCACGAGGAAGAACAATTCGCTTTCTTTTTGACGGTACTGAAGATGAATTTCAAAATGAATTAAACTATCTCGGGAATACTCCGCTGCCAAAATATATCAACAGGGAAGTAGAACCCATTGATAAAGAGCGTTATCAGACGATCTACGCTAAGGAACTTGGTGCTGTTGCAGCTCCTACCGCCGGACTTCACTTCAGCAACGAATTGATGAAACGTCTTGAGTTGAAGGGGATAAATTTTGCTGAAGTGACACTTCATGTTGGTTTGGGAACTTTCCGGACTATTGATGTGGAAGATTTATCCAAGCACAAAATGGATGCTGAATATTTTAAAATTACCGAGCAAGCGACTACAGCCGTCAACAAAGCTGCTGCCAACAAAAAGAGAGTTTGTGCTGTTGGTACAACCTCTATGCGGGCAATTGAATCTGCTGTTTCGGCGGAGTCCACCTTGAAACCAGCAGAAGGATGGACAAATAAATTTATTTTCCCTCCTTATGAGTTTAGTATCGCTGATGCAATGATCACTAATTTTCACCTCCCAAAATCCAGTCTTATGATTATGGTTTGTGCTTTTGGAGGGTTTGACCTCATAATGAAGGCTTACGAAGAAGCAATAAAAGAAGATTACAATTTTTACAGTTACGGTGATGCTATGTTGATTATTTAGATCACCTGTTGATTTAAAAATTTATTAAACGCGCGTTCCGGGATTTGGGCGCGCTTTTTATTTGGGTTTAGAATATTAAAATCGAACGTAATATATTGAAAATGAATACCTTTTGAATTCCAATCTCTATTTATGATGATTTTAATATCATCCGTCAGGACACAAGTTTCTGACCTAATCAATTTTAAACCTAAGGATTTTTTATTTCACAAAAATTTAAACAGCATATTCTTCAAGAAAAATCACCAACACCAACACTCTGATTACCAACACTTTACACATATATTTCATTTTTTCAGTTGACAATATTTTGGCATAATAATAGTCTAATTTTTGAAAAGTGGAAACCATTAAAAATACCGCTTGTTTCTATAAATTTTGTTTATTACATTTGTGCGAAATTTTAGGGACTTTTTTGAAACTTTATTGATACAATATCGGTTCCTTGAAACGTTGTTTTTTGGAACAACAATTTTTTTTTAACGACAACCTAACTATGTATTGGACTTTAGAGTTGGCATCTCACTTAGAAGATGCGCCTTGGCCAGCTACTCGAGACGAGTTGATCGATTATGCGATTCGCTCAGGGGCTCCACTTGAAGTAATTGAAAACCTTCAACAAATGGAAGATGAAGGGGAAATTTATGAGAGTATTGAGGATATTTGGCCGGATTATCCTCGTAAAGACGACTTCTTTTTTAATGAAGACGAGTATTAAATAATTTAAAATCGTTTACTCAGCACTATTTATAAGTAACTGAAGATAAACCTGGGAAACAAAATAGGCTTTGCATCTGAATGTAAAGCCTATTTTCATTTTATTGAACTTTTCGGTGCTGTTGAAACATTTTAATGGTTTTAATGCATTTCTAAAAAATAATGTCACATAAAAAGTAGCAAATTTTAACACTTTTCATCACACAACTCGCTCAACGATCATTTACCTTTTTCAATTCAAAAAATCAACAACAATTAAACCCAACCTAAATTCAGACACTGAATTCACACAATTTTTTGTAATACAATCTTATGTGAAAAAAATTAATTAAAATATGAAAAAAATCGATTTTCATTGTTGAGGTTTTCAGAAACATATCTATTGATAAGTCGTATACGCAAAGCATCATTTTGTGACATAAATCATTACCATCCCAACAGGAATATTGTTAACTTTATAATCCCTAGAAGAAATAAATCCTCGTTTTATGAAGAATCTAATCGAGATTTCGAAAATTGTAACAAAGAAGAAGGTAAGGAAGATAGAAATTTTTGATGACCATTCTTTAAAACATAAAAACAGCAAATTCAATGAATTTTATGAAGCCCTGATGGCCGGTAAATTTAAAAACGACCGCGACGCTGCTACTTTTTTGTATGGCTGCAGCCCAACCGATGACAAATACCGCCAACTCAAATCCCGATTCCGAAAGCGATTGTTAAATACGTTATTTTTTTTAGATGTAAACCTGCCCGCAACTTCCAATTACGACCGCGCTTATTATAGTGTCAATAAAGATTGGACTTTGGTAAAAATCCTGTTGTCTAACAAAGCAAATCACACGGCAGCTGCACTTGCCCGCCAAATCCTGACCACTGCACTTAAATTTAAGTTTGCTGATGTGATCGTCAATTGCAGCAGAATACTTCGCCGGTATGTAGCCGAATTGGGTGACGAAAAAACCTACGAGCAATACGACGAATACAGCAAATCATTTCAAAAAGTTCTCGATGCCGAGATTCACTCTGAAGAATTGTTCCAACGGGTGATCATGAACTACCTCAAACCAGCTTCTAAAAGCAGCGATCTCCAACAACAGATCGACGATTACTGCAATGACCTTGTCAGCCTTTCCGAATCCTTTGATTCTCCAATAGTTACTTACAACATGTATTTGGTTTGGGCATATCGTTTTGAAATGCTTTCTGATTTTGATGCCATGCTCGAGGTTTGCAACAAAGCAGAAAATTATATTGAAGAGAACCCTACATTTTACCAGGCTGATAAACTGGCTACATTTCAATTGAAAAAGATGTCTGCTTATCTGCAACTCAGAGACTGGAAAAATGGCAAAATCAATGCTGAAAAATGTTTGCAATCCTTTCCTGAAGGAAGCGATACCTGGTTTACCTTTATGGAGTATTATTTATTGCTGGCAATCCATACAGACAATTATATCAATGCTTTGGCGATTTTTAACAAAGCTTATAATCATTCAAAATTTAAAAAACTGCCGGTTGTTTGGCGCGAAAAGTGGAAAATATACGATATATATCTCAATTACATTATTGAGAGCCATGGAGATGAAAATCCCGTTTTGCTTACCCAGCGTCGCAAAACTTTTCGTCTTTCCCGTTTTTTAAACGATCCGATACTCTACCCAAAAGATCAGCGTATTTTCACTGTGCTACTTGTAATTGCACAGGCTTTGTTTTTCCTGGAAAAAAACAGTTACAACCAAGTCACTGAATGTATAGAAAGGCTGAAAAGTTATGCCAATCGTCAGTTAAAAAAGGAAGAATATTTTCGAGCAATTCAGTTTATTAGATTGTTACAACAATTATCCAAAGCAGATTATGATGTTGAAAGTCTCAGTAATACGGAAAAATATTACAATAGGTTGATCGAAACGCCTTTTCATTATAGAGGCTTACTTCCGGAACTTGAAATCATCCCATACGAAAAACTCTGGAACCTCATTTTAAACAGATTGAAATAATCTACCTTTGTCATCGGAAAAGAGAAATGAGACTATCTTGTTTCTCTTTTTTTCTACCCTTTTTTATCCCTATCTTTGCCATTCTGATTTTTAAACAACCGACATTTTGTGAAAAAAATTACGATTGCCATTGACGGCCATTCCTCTTGCGGAAAAAGTACATTGGCTAAGGCTTTAAGCAAAGCGCTTAATTATATTTATGTAGATTCCGGAGCGATGTACCGCGCTGTCACGTACTATTTTCTCGAAAAAGAGATAGATCTCGACGACAAAAAAGCAATCTCTAAAGCTTTGGATAAAATAGAAATTCGTTTTAAAATAACTCCTCACGGATTACGTACAATGTTGAACGGTGTTGATGTTGAAAAGGAAATACGTGAAATGCGCGTTTCCGAAATGGTAAGTCCTGTTGCTACTATTTCTTCAGTGAGAAAAGAGTTGGTCAAACAACAAAGAAAACTTGGAAAAGAAAAAGGCATTGTGATGGACGGTCGTGATATTGGAACCGTCGTTTTTAAAGATGCCGAGCTAAAAATATTTCTTACGGCTGATCCTGAAATCCGCGTTCAGCGGAGGTTCGATGAATTAAAAGCCAAAGGTCTTAATGTAGATATGGAAACGGTAAGAATTAACCTTCTTGAACGAGATCACATCGACTCCACCCGCAAAGATAGTCCCTTACGCAAAGCCACCGATGCAATTGTTATTAATAATACACTTCTGACCCCACAACAACAACTTGAAAAAACCCTAGAATTAGTAAATGAGAAAATCAAGGAAACAGCAAGTTGATTCTTTTTAAAAGTTCGGTAAAAGGAAAAGCCACACGATATGCAATGCACAAAGATGTGGCTTTTATTTCCCCAAAGCTATTCTTAAAACGAAATTCGGTTTCGTATTTTTAATGCTCAAAAGGAAATGAAAAGTGCAGACAAAGGATCTATTTTCTGCAACTTTCCATCTAATTCCTTTTTAATTTTTCAAAACTAATTAGATTCTTTGAAAAATCTGAATCAAAATTAGTGATCACTTTCAATAGAACATAAGCATTGAAAGTTTTTTTGTGTTTATTTGAGTGGGTACTTAAACAGGCAGAGAAATTAATGCCAATACACAAGTAGCTCATTTTCAACAAAATATACTTCCTTTGCCATCAAAACTATTCCCATATTGGGAAAGTTTTCTAACATCTAGAAATTACAATTTTATGTAACTTTTTAAGAGAAAACTTGTTTAAAAAGAAAGCATAAATGGTATAACTTCATATTAAGAAAAAAAGATTGAAGAGGCTTTCGAAAAAAACATTCAGATTAACTAACTTTACAAATAATTGAAATTCACTTGCACCTTTTCCCATTGCTTTTACAGTTGACAAAATAATCAGTTTAATATAGATATAGTTTTAAAAACTTATTAGCATATTTTTTAATCAAATAATCATTAAAAAACCATTTCAATCATGAAATTTGAAATCTTTAAAAGTGAAAAGAACGGAAAATTCTATTTTAACCTAAAGGCTGGCAATGGTCAGGTCATTTTAAGTAGCCAGGGCTATGCTAATAAAGCAGGTGCTAAAAATGGAATCGCCTCCGTTCAAACAAACGGCAATAATTTAGACAACTATGAAACTAAAGTTGCATCTAATGGAAAACATCACTTCAATCTGCTTTCAGCAAACAAAAAAATCATAGGTTCAAGTCAAATGTATGCTTCTAAAGATAGCATGAATAAAGGCATTAAAGCTGTTGTAAATGCTTCTGAAAAGGACAAAATTGTTGATTTGACGCTTTCTTAATCTAACAAACACATGAAATATTAAAAAAGGTTGCCGTACACAAAGTACGGCAACCTTTTTTATTTTCTGTATCCAAGTTTAGCAACAAATAAATCTATCATCCGCACCAACAGCCCTTAAATAGCTGTTTGGTTTATTTTGGATTTGTGCACTGATCTCCATTATTTCGTGAGGGTAACATCACCTTTGTAGATTTCGATTCTACCATCTATAAACTCTACTTCCAC
>JANQFJ010000214.1 GCA_028277915.1 Saprospiraceae bacterium | reverse complement strand
GGTAGTTGAAAATATTAAAAAAGAATGTAGCAACATCACGCAAAAATACGCTTCGAAAAACGTCGTTTTTGAACCTCTAAAAATCACGTACAGCGAATTAGCCGAACTCGTAGATGGTGTGTTTATTGCCTTGCATGGCAGACCTGGTGAAGACGGAACTGTTCAACAAAAATTGGACGCTCTCGGAATAGCTTATAACGGTTCTGCGTTTGAATCCTCGACCATCACCATCAATAAATTCCAAACGCTGCAAACGCTGAAGCAACAAGGGTTTCCTGTGGCCAACCAATTTTTACTTACAAAAGCAAAGTTTTTAGAAAACCCAATCCAAAGCCTTCTTGAAATAGAAGAAGGTTTTGATTATCCGCTGATTGCAAAACCAGTTGATGACGGATGTAGTTCTGCCGTAAAAGTGATAAAAAACCGTAATCAAATGGAAGCTTTCTGCAAGGCTATTTTCAGAAATGATGAAGAAATATCACAGCATTTGCAGATTACTTTGAATTTAAAACCCAAAGAAGAGTTTCCACAAAAAGAAGAGATTCTCATAGAATCAATGATCACAAGCGAAGGAGCAAAACACTTTTTAGAAATCACAGGAGGGCTGATGACTCGTTATGAAGGAGATAATCTGGTCTATGAAATTTTTGAACCTTCCGAAGCGTTAGCAGGTGGTGAAATCCTTTCTCTGGAAGAGAAGTTTTTAGCAGGAGAAGGACAAAATATAACTCCGGCTCGCTTTGCTCAAAATTCTGCTGATTATAATTATATTGCAAACCAGGTAAAGGCTTCGTTTGAAAAAGCAGCAAGAATTTTAAAAGTAAAAGGATATGCCAGAATAGATGCATTTGTTAGAGTTTTTGAGGATAACCGAGCAGAAACCATCATCATCGAAGTTAATTCATTGCCAGGCATGACACCGGCGACCTGCATATTCCATCAGGCTGCGATCAATGGTTATAAACCTTACGATTTTATTGATAAAATACTCGAATTTGGTTTTAATGAAAGAAATATTAAACAAAGTATTAAACAAGCTTAAAGCAATCGGCAAAGAAATTTATTATTTCGCGACAAGCCAGATTTTTATTAAAAACTTTGGTGGTGTGGCTGTTTTGTTGTCTTTGATCCTGTTTTTTACCTTTTGGTGGATGCGCTGTTACACAAAGCATGGAGAATCCCTCCAGGTGCATGATTATACTTCAATGAACCTGGAAGATGCCATCGAAAAAGCATCGAGCAGGAGTTTTGAAATAGTAGTCAATGATTCTACTTATCGTCGAGGAATGGAACCAGACATTGTGCTGACACAAAGCCCTAAACCTTTTTCGAGAGTCAAAGAAAATAGAAAGATATACCTTACTATCACCAAAACAGATCCTGAACCAGTAAAACTCCCCGATCCGCGAGGAAATGATGATTTTAACAATTATTCCCGAAAATTGGATAGGTTAGACCTTGTTGCTGAAATAAAATCCCGTCAGTTCAGAAGCAAGCTTGAGCCAAATACCATACTCGAAGTTTATTACGATGGCGAGAAATTGTATGATGAAAAAAGGACTAATCTCATTGCCGAAGGATTCGAAATACCGAAAGGAAGTACAATTCAATTCATTGTCTCTGAAAGAGGTGGAGGTACTGTGCCTATTCCTAACCTGGTTTGCATGAAATACACTGAAGCTGAATTTAATATCAAAGGCTTTGACTTGAGTATGGGTTCAGTTATTCCTGATGCGACCGTTACTGACCAAAATAGTGCTTATGTTTGGAAACAAACCCCCAAGTATAGTTCTTTCTCTATGCTTAGGATCGGGTCACAAATAGATATTTATATCACTCAAAATATTCCGGAAAACTGCATTTCCAAAGACGATTCCGATGTCGCCATTCCACCGAAAAAGCGCAAACCAGCCGAAGAAAATGAAGAATTTTAAAAATTGTTTTGATGCCTATCTTCCATAAGCTCATTCCATTCATTTTAAAGGGCAACAATAAGTAAGAATTTACGTTTTTCAAATTGATTTCAACGCTGATAGTCAATATTGTTTGAATTTGTATCTTTGCATTTTAAAATTTGCCAATACTTGCACAATACACTGATTTGCAACACATTACACACAAACATAGATTTTTAGCCATTTCTTGTATCCACATGTTTTTTTAGCTTTTAACATTACAACCAATCAACACACGTAAATATGCGATTTTTATACGCTCTGACAATTTTGATATTTAGTTTTTCAACCGTAAACGCTCAGATCACCCTTGAAGAAGAACCTTTAGAAGTCAATCCCGTTTTGCAAAAACTGTATCATCAATCTCAAAAAGCCCACAAGGAAAAAGTAAAACGACTCGTCGGAGATTCCCAAGCCACTAACTTCAGAAATGTCGGACCAGATTGTGAAGATGATGGAATTTACAACAACGGCGATATTGCGTATGTGATCAGCGGAGACTCTCTCAGAATCTGCATTGATACCGTTGGCTTTGCCACGATGACCAATCTGAGCGTAGTTGGCAATTTTGGAACCGCATCTGTTGACACCAATTGCATTGTGTACCAATCATTTAATGGTATTGATTTAGGAATCGGAGATACGATTATCATCGAACTTTGCCTTCCTGATAATGGGAATTGTGTTGATTTCATTTATCCTGTTGTTGTAAAACGAGAAAACAGAACTTACATTGAGGATCACACTTCACTAAGTACTGAGGACCAAGCCATCCTTTGTGCTGATCCTGCAAATATAGACTTGCCAGGAGGAATATTCCTGAGCGATTTGCTCGATTGCCATGATCCGGTGCTTGCCGGCACTTCGAATGGAAATAAACAAGATAGTTGCTTTTTACTGACATCCAAAAGATTTGCTGGTTCGGATACGGCTTGTATTCAGATCGGCAATGAGTTTTGTATTATCGATACTTTCAAATTTCCTTTCACCTTAATCGGAGATACACTGGATCTTCCGTTTTTAGACGATTTTTCATATGCTGGCCCTTACCCCGGCAGTGAATGGCTGGATATACATACCTTTGTCAATAATGATTGGAGCGCTCTGCCTCCATCCGTAGGTTTTGCCACATTTGATGGATTGGATGCAGGAGGCACGCCTTATGGTATCCATTGGGGCCGTGCAGATTTTTTGACCTCTGCGTATCTTGATCTTAGCAGTTATAATGATAACAGCAATGTTTACCTCAGTTTTTATGTTGAACCTAAGGGCTTGGGTTACCATCCAAATCTTTCACAAGGGGATTCATTGGTATTGGAGTTTAAAAACAGTCTGGGTGATTGGGTTTTAATTGATGCCTTCGAAGGAATGGAAGACGTTAGCATTGATTCGATCCCACCCTGGCAATACAAAACTTATCACATCATATCCGACGATTATTTTTATAGAGGATTTCAGTTTCGGTTTGTCAATTACGCATCCAGACGGGGCATTCTGGATATATGGCATGTAGATTATGTGCGACTGGCGGCAGGTGAAATCCCAAACGGAGATTTTGAAGATGTAGCCTTTACACATGCCCCTAAATCTATTTTAAAAAATTATTCCAATATGCCTTACCGGCATTTTGTTGGAAATGAATCTGCGGAATTGACCACGGATATTGACATCAAATTGTACAGTCAATTTGCTGACACAACACTTGCTGAACCGAGTGACCTGACCATCACTGAGCTGGTAAACGACGTCGAAGTACATTATGATGAAACACTTTTGGAAGATCCACTGACCCAAAGAAATGTTCCTCCACACGAGCACAAACATCACATCAATCCAATCAATTTCAATCCCTTTCCGCCACTGGCCGGAGATAGTATGATTTTCGAAACGCAATATACTTTTGAAATAGCAGGGCAAAATCCAGGATTATACCCTCAGGTAGAACGGAATGACACGGTGAGACATAAAACCTATATGACCAATTTCTTTTCTCACGATGATGGCTCTGCTGAAACTGCGATGAAAATCGGTCTTGCAGAAAACTGGGGAATCGCTGTTGAGTTTGAAGCGACGATTGACGATACCCTTCGCGCTATCCAGGTGCATTTCCCACATTACAACGATGCACAACAGGAAGGTGCAAAATTTAATATTCAGATCATCGTGGGTGATTTGAATTGTACTCCAGTTTATGAAAAAATATTCGTTGATCCATTTTATCCTGATTCCAGACTGGACACCTTGCAAGCGTACACTACTTACCGCTTGACTGATGATTTTGAAGAACCATTGCCTGTATTCATTCCTGCCGGAAAATTTTATATAATGTTACAACAAGCCACTCCGATCAGCAAGCCTGTTAGAATTGGATTGGACAAAAACACCCCTCAGGCAAGCGATTTTCAGTATTTATTCGATGGTGATTTTGTAAATTGCAGCTGGGTTGGACTTGGAAACAAAGGAGCTGCCATGGTACGGGCAGTCGTCGGGGATTATACGCCAGGAAGTACTCCAGTCAATGAAATATCGAACGATATAGAATCCGTAAAAGTTTTTCCGAATCCTTCTAAAGGGCTATTCAATTTAGAATTTAAGGATGGAAACTACGACGATTATCAAATCTCGGTTTTTAATGCGATGGGGCAATTGATTCGCCAGCAAAAACTGGATGCTGCCAGCATTGATTTGAGTCATCAAAATAGTGGTATTTATTTTTTAAAAATTGATAATTTAAAAACAAAATCATCCTCCAATCACAAAGTTTTCATTTTTAAATAATCTAAAAAGTGGATGGGCGGACGGAAACCCCGGATATACAAAGAACATATCAACCTAATCCACTAAACAACTCATAACCAACAACCTATAACCACTTAACCACTTAACCAATATCTAAAAACCACACAAACCAATAAAAATGGATATTACCGTTCAAGAATTAAAAAAGAAACTGGACAATGCTGAGGCCTTCATTTTCATTGATGTCAGAGAAGCACACGAACACGAAGAATTCAATATCGGTGGTGATCTCATTCCTCTTGGGCAAGTGATGGATTCCATTCCGGGACTTGATGAGCATAAAGGTGATGAAATTGTGGTTTATTGTCGTTCTGGCAATAGAAGTGCCATGGCTCAGAGCTTGCTGGAATCTGCCGGATTTTCTAATGTTCGCAACTTAACCGGTGGTGTGGTAGCATGGCAGGAAGCATTTGGAAACATAACCAGCAGTTAGCGAGCAAGCGAGGTGATTTGTGCGAGATGATGATCATCGTGCTCCGCAACGAAAAAAGCCAAATCTATCACTTTCATTGGTGTTTTCAACCTTGGATGCAGCGCCGTTCTATCCAAATCCTCATCACTCATTTGATTTAATTTCTCAACCAGCAATTTTCTTTCCGTTCGAAAATCCGTAAGTAATTTTTCTACTGTTTGACTATTGTGATTAGCTTCATGCGTTTTCCGGTTACTTAAATCAGCCGATCGCAGTTCCTTTTCAGCTTTTAAAAAATCATCCAGTCTTCCGCTCCAAAGCGGCTCCAAATCGAGGAGATGTCCAATTTCTTCTTTGATGGACCATTTTCCATCAGGTTTTAATTCCAGTTTCTGGGTTTCAATTTGACCGATTTTTTCCTCTAATCTTACAGGAGTTCCAGCCAGTCTTTCAATTATCCCGGGCAATAAGCCATTGCTTTCGTGTTGTCCAAATTTTCTTTTAAACCATTCTGTTTTTTCCATTATTGAATTATTTAGATGGAGAAAGGATATATGGAGAAAGGTGGAAGCGTTCTTTCCTTCTTCCCTCCTCTGTCCTCCTTTTCAACTTTTACTCTTTTAACTCAAGCAATTTTTTAAAAGCATCAATTTTATTATTCGGAACGGTGACCGAAAGGTGATAATGTTTGAATTTCCATCCATTTTTTGTCAACTCCAAAACTCCGGAACCGTGGCAAAGGCCCATCCAGGTATCCAGCTTTTCCTCAAACCAGGCAAAATCTTCATTATCTGAAAAGTAAATTTTTCGTTCTTTTGATTTAAAATCCCAGGCAGACTCTCGCTCAAAATATTCCTTCGACCATTCTTTCAATTCGTCGCGCAACCACCTTTCTCCCGCTTCAGTCCCAATGTAAATAGCATCTTCAGCCATTTTCCCAAAAAATCCAGACGCATCGGCTATAGCAGCTGCTTTATGCCAGTCATCAACAAATTGATTAATTGTTTTAACATGTTCATTTTCAGCAGTTTGACAACCTTCTCTATTTCGGGTATCAGTGATTTGAATGATCTTCCAACCATCTGCCGATTTAAAAAATTGAAAAGCGTTTACGCCGCAATGGCTCAATTTATCCCCTACATAAAAAGAGTACTTCGTCCATGCTGCGGAAAGCAAACCATCAACCTGAACATGATAATTCCAAATTTTTTCATCATAAATTTCATCGTGCGGTTTACCAATGGAAGACACAAAATCGTCTGCACTTCCCACGTGAATCTTTGGATTTCCTTCTTTGTCGTGATAAGTCGTCATCAGACGCATTTGTGGATCAAACGTAGCGCGAAGTTTGGCCGTATCCGAAGCACGCATAGCATCAAAAAGGTCTTTAATTACCTGGATAACCGCTTCCCGTTCGACATCTCTTGTCGAACTTTGCTGATTTTGTTGTGCAAATAATGAAATTGAAAAAAGCAAAAAAATCGGGAAATGTATTCTTTTAAAATGAATTTGCATTCGTCTTGCTATTTTTGGTAAGAAAATTTTTGCAGACTGAAGATAATTAAATATGGATCAGTTTGATGTCATTTATAAAGTAAATTTGCGATCTTTCGACAGAGATTCTCAACAGTTCGACAAGGGTCACAAAATATTGTTGAAAACAACTTTTGCCAGAATTAATCCTCGGGTTTAGCTAACTTTAACAATAATTTTACGAAAACAAAATAATGCGGCATGAAAAAATTGATCCTGTTTTGTATTCTTTTGGGGAGTTCGATCATCACCTATTCTCAAGAAAAAAAATTCCACTTTGGTTTAAGTGCCAACGCTAAAATTACCCTACAGGATTTTAAAGCTGCAATAATTTATGACGCTAATAGTCATGATAAATTTGCCTATTCCCTAACTGGTAATGTTTATTTTGATCTCGGATCTCGTTTTCAACTGGTTTCAGGAGTTAGTTTTAATCATTATCAAATCAATCTAGTTGATTACTTTATAACATTCCCTTGCGATGTCACACCAAATGGAATTGACCAAAAAAATTCTTACGTGAAAGAGGATTATAATACCAGTTATGTTGGAATACCCCTTGAATTGCGATGGAAAGTTATCGGTCAAACCAATAATTTATTTCTCCAATTAGGGGTTGAGGGATTGTATAAAGTGAAGGTCAATAAAAACAGGACTCTTTTTGAATGTAATGAAGTAAGTGAAACTGGATACATTCATTTTTTTCAATTTTATGATGTTCGAAATTTTTTACTATTATCAAAAATTGGCATTGGATATGAGTTCCTTTTAGGTAAAAAAATGAAATTATTTTTTGAACCAAATATTGAATATTCCTTGACTAATTTTCTCGATTGGAAGTGTGAAAAGAGCAAATTTTTCAACATCGGACTAAACACCGGGATTAATTTTTAAACGTAAAAAAATCCTGAACCGAATTGATCCAGGATTTTTCATCTTCAAAAAAGGCTACTGTTTGATGATTTTTTCCAAATATTGATTTTCACCGCTCTCATCCGAAAGCTTTAAAAAATATACTCCTTGAGGCAAATTATTGAAATCAAAAATTGCTGAATTACTTACAAAAGTGATTGATTTTTCAATTAATAATTTACCGTCATTGCTGATGACCTGAAGATTCATATCACCCGTATATTCAAAATGAATGGTTAAAGTATTTTTAACCGGATTTGGGAATATATCAATGAGATGATTCAAATTGTTTTCCTTCACGCCAATGGTTAAATCCATTCCATCGCAATCCTCATCTATACCATTATTTGGAATTTCATCAGCTCCCGGAAAGATCAATTCATTGCTGTCATCACAATCCAGGTTATTGGTGACATAACCCGTTGGAGGGTCAGTGATGCAGGTATCTAATGATGCTTCTAAATCACCATAACCATCATCGTCGCTATCTAAAAAGTATGCATTTGTTGGTAATCCATCGTCATTTAGACCATTGCAGTCATTGTCTATGCCATCACAAACTTCATCAGCATCCGGATTGATATTTTCATCATTATCATTGCAATCTAATGCATTGCTAACAAAACCAATTGGAGCAAAACTTTGACAGGTGTCCATCGAAATCATTTCATCACCAAAGCCATCGTTGTCATTATCAAAATAATAGGTAAAAATTTCCAATTCGTCATCCACCAGGTTGTTGCAATCGTCATCTACGCCATTACAAACTTCAACAGCTCCTGGGTTGATATTTTCATCATTGTCATTGCAATCTTCAAAATCGAAATAACCATCACCATCGCCATCAAAAAAGAAATACGTTTCAGCATAATTAAAAGCATCAATCCCTACTATTTCACCGATCAGTCGTCCTGGAACGTCATCAGCAGGCGGATGAATGCCTCCCCAAATCCGCGAGAGACTGCATTGGTCAGAAGCATCTCGATAAGTTGCCCACTGCAAAACAATGTCAACGCTCGGGCCTTCTTCAAAAACGAGAAACTCATTTTGATTGGCATTAAATTCTCCCATCCCTCCTGGAAAAAAGGCATCGCCAGTCAGCATAGTCATCACTTCTGCAGCGGCTCTTGAGTATGTGGAGTGACCAGAGACATAACCTGCAAATGGTGGTGTTACAAAAGAAGGACGTTGATAAGGCCACCAGTTTTCTGCCAAAATCCAATCTACGCCTGCCAGATCAATTTCCGGATCAGCGATCCAGTCTGGTCCTCTCCAGGCTTTCAGTTTTATTTTTCCGACATGCTGCATGGTATCTCCGGCAAGGATATCATTGGAATCAACCAGCCCGATAAATCCATCGATCAAAGTGATACCACCAGGATGATACGATGGCTTTTCCGGATCAGAGCTTTGCCCACGATCCGCCATGGAGCGAATAGCCGAGATAGGTCGGATATAATCATACCAACCCTTGATTCCCCAAGCGGTTATTGCACAATCATGCATTGCACCGCTCATCATAAAATATGCTTTGACGTCCCATTCCAAATCATCGAGGATTTCGCCTTCACCGCGGTATTTTTTTTCAAAATCAGGATGATCATTTACATAGTTCAAAATGGTAAACCAGTGCCCCGGAGGCGTTTCAGAATCAGGGCCATCTGCCCAAAACTCAGCCAACACTCTCCCATAATCAGCCCTTGGCACCATCTGCGGTTCGTAAGGCATTCCAGTATGTGGGTTTAGATCATGACCAATCCCAGTATCCCCTCCATCAACCAAGTTGTAAAAATCTCTCAACCCCTCAACAGTAATTGGATAATCCTGAATATTACCGATACTCGCAGGAGAAATGTCCCACATTATTCCATCTTCCGGATCAAGATGTGACGACCATACAGAAACGAGTTCAAAACCCCATTTATACTCATCTGAGATTCCTCCAACAGTAGTAGTATCAATGTAAGGCGGATCCTCCGGATCATGATAAATCCAATAAACATCACCATTGCGGGGACGAAGGGTCAAATCTTCTTCTTTCAAAGCAAAAGGCGTCACCTGTCCCCACTCCGGGCTTAAAAAATCCGGAGTATTGTAAGGAATTTCATTCCCGGATTGATCGATGAATACATCCAAAGTCAGAGGTTGCCAGCGATTGGGATCAAGAATATCCGGATTGCCCGGAAAATTGGTCACCAATGGTGGATTCACGGGTTCGTAAAACTCGTTGGCGTAATCATTTTGTTCATTGGAACCATCCTGAAGTCCAAAATTAATTAATTCCGAGGCAATAAAATTACCCAGAGCAGCAGGTTGTCCCGACGAATAATCAATGGAAGTATAATTGGAATCATAACCAAGTTGAGCAAATAGATCGTTGATATTTGAAATGGTTTCAACAGCTCCCGGAGAATTGAAAAAACGATAATAAAGCAACCTATACGCTGCATAACTTATAGCTTCTTCGCGTGCAGCCTGTATATCTCCCGGCATTGGCACTCCATCAAATTCGCACAAATAGCCTCTGACATTTTTACCTAACAGAAAAGTTTCTGCAACATCATCATAAACTGCCCAGGCATCCCACATTGCAACAGAAGTATGGAACAAGTTTCGGGCATGTACCGTGGGGCGAGCAAAATCATTCCTGATCGCTTCCAGCAATTCTTCATTCCATTGTCGAGCCACTGAATGTTGAGCGAATACTGAGACTCCAAAGCATAAAGACAATAAAAGTAGCAGGAATTTTAATCTGCATAATTTTTTCATAATGCTAGTTTTGAATGGTGTAAAATTTAGTTTTTCTTTAAATCATGATATTGTCAAAACTAAAATATGAGACAATTTCATTCATATTAAGGGCGGGCAAGAATTGATAGATTCGGTATTACAAAAATAAGAAACTAATGGCAATAGAACTTTAAAAGAATGAATTTTCATCATAAATGCAAAACGATTGGCAAATCAACAAGGCACCTTTCAATTCATAAAAATCCAATTCCATCCAAAGGAATTATCATTTTATCTATAAAATTCACGTTTTACAAAAAATCACTACTAATTAAAGGCTCATTCCTACTATAAACTTAGAAATACTCTTTGCGTTTTTTCAAAATTTCAGACTGTAATTCCTTGCTGTCAACAAGTGATATATCCACCATTTGATGGATTTTAGATTGCTTTGAACGAGAAAAAACCAGACTTACTTTTTCAACCTAAAACCTTAAATAATGAGCTCATTAAAAAAATTTCTTCTTTTTTGTTCAGGTGTTGACATGACCATTTTAGAAAAATGCCCATCTGATGAAAACAAATACGTAGGCATTGGCACGACAGTTTTGTTTACGGGAGTCCTGGCTTTCTTCTCTGCCGGATATGCACTATTCACGGTATTTGATTCCTATATTTTTGCAGTTATTTTTGGGTTTGTGTGGGGTTTGATGATATTCAATTTAGACCGTTATATTGTCAGTAGCATGAAAAGTTATGGATCGTTTTGGAGAGATTTGATGGTTGCATTTCCTAGGCTTGCAATGGCTATTTTGCTGGCACTAGTCATTTCCAAACCATTGGAACTAAAAATATTTGAAAAAGAAATCGATGCTGAACTAATCGTTATGGAGCAGGAAGTTTTTAAAACTCAGGAAGACAAAATCAAGCTTCGCTACCAGCCTCAAATAGATAATCATAATGCTCAAGTTCAGCAGTTAAAAACTGAAATTGAAATAAAAACCACAGCTCGTGATGAGCTCTCTTTAGCAGCAATCCAGGAAGCAGACGGAACCGGCGGATCTATGAAAAAAAATCTGGGACCAATTTACAGAGCAAAGAAAAAGGAGGCTGACCTTGCTCAATCCGAGCTGGACCAAACGCTTCAAACCAACCTTCCTTTGATTGCTGAACATCAAACAACTATTGGTTCTCTTGAACAGACCATCCAAAACGAAATCAATGCCCTGGAAAGATCAAATTATGGAGGAATTGCTGCTAGAATGGATGCTCTCGATCGTCTGGCACAAGGTAGCATGGCTATTTATTTGGCTAATATCTTTATCATACTACTTTTCATTTCGATTGAAACTGCACCGATTTTTGTAAAATTGATCTCTTATCGCAGTCCTTATGATTATTTGCTGCATGAGCATGAGCATGCCTTCCAGATGGCCAATCTCGAAAACACAAAGCTGCTGGCAAATACGGTCAAAAATAAATTGCTTATCAACACTGAAGTTGAAACGCATCGTGCAAATGCACAGGTCAATGGTGAGAAACAGCTCATCGATAAAGCGCTAAATCAAAAACTCGAAGAAATTAAAAATCAACCCATCAGTTGGGAACAGGTGGTCCTGAAAAAAGGATCATAGGAATAATTTTAAAACTAATGGAAAGCATACCTACAGGCCGACGTTTAGGAGGCTTGAAAAGTATACGTTGTTAGGCACAGGCTTTTTGTAAACTCTTCAATCTTTAATTTAAGTTCAATTAGAAAATATTTGCTTCGCCATTTCAGATAATTTTTCTTGATGTACTTCCCAATCTAAAAGATTTTGTTGATTCGATAATTCGAAGTTTACATTTTCTGTAAGGATTTTATTTTGAATTTTGTCTTGCGATTTTTTAAATTCATTGATTTGTGAATGATAATTTTCATCGATTCTACTCTGTAATTGCCTAGACTTCCACCAATTTGAATCTATATCTTGACCATCTTCATTTTCAAAATCAGGGTGAATACTCTCCAAACGCCCGTATAGAGGAAAATAAATCCCTACATGAGGACTCGCATTCAAATACCACATCTTCCCTCCCATTTCTTTATACTTTGGATGCAATGTTGCAATAATAGAAGATTGAGTTAGACACGAAGATAAAGGGCGCCTTACTTTTTGCTCTTCACAGTAATCCCTCCAGCATTCTTCAGTAATTGGATTGAAATTCTCCTCGTCTTGATAGCGATGTTTAAGAACTTTCATAACCATTCTTATGTCAATTTCTCCTTTATATTTACTTAGTTCTTTTTGTACTAATTGTTCTCTACAGATATCATATTCTTGAGCATTTTCAGGAAATTTGCCAAACACCTCTCTAAAATTAATTTTTGTTTTTTTTACCGAAATCCAATTTTTGTTATAAGCAAAATCAACCAATCCTTCACTTGCCATATCATAATCATCAGTTATTGTAAATCTGTTTGCCACTGTCCATATTTCATTATCTCGTATTCTTCTTGCTACCCAATGGAGAGTTGTAGTTTCAATTACCCATGCTTCATTGATATCCGCTACGTTGTATGTTAATCCGCCCCAATCTGCCTGACCATATTTATCTATGAACTTTGTAATTATCTCAACTGCTTCTTTAGCTGTTTTTGCCCTTTCCAATACAAGTTGTCGAATTGCATATCTCCGAATTCCTACTTCTTCCAGGTTTTCATCTTTGGAATTCATCCAGTTGCATGCAAGCGCTACACCGTTTTCGTTCATCCCAACAAGAATATGGTTATACTCATAAGGAAGTTTACTTCCAACTCCTAAACCTGATACATTTTTAGCATTTCCTGCTCCCCAAAAACTTAATGTTCTGGAAACTTGTTCTAGTTCAACATAAGGCACCTTAATCAGGGTTCCAAGCGGATATACTTCTCCTTTGTAGTACCTTAATGTCCCAGCTGTTTCTTTTCCCATATCCTCATTATGTGCCAATATTACACTTCCATTCCTAGTCGCATCTTTTCCAATTAAAATTGTTGTACAGGCAAAAGAATAATGAAAGCAAAAAAAGAGATTGATTAAAACAATGAATTTCATAAGAATGTTCGTTTTTCAATTTTTCTAATTCAGGGGCTTTTAATGTATTATTTCCTCGGTTTCAAATTTAGCTGCTTTTGGCCTAACATTTATGTAACCATACCAATTACGGATATTCCTTATCTATCCGTTTATAACAATTAAATTGCTTATAAGAATACCTGGAAACAACAGATTAAAATCAACTATTTTAATAACGCTAATATTTAAAAAATATGTGATTATTCAAATTCAATCACCTTAATGATTGGCTATATTTTTATGGAATATTCTGAGATATTTTGTAAATAGCGCAATCAAAATACGCTTTCAATGAATAAACTATTTCTATTCCTGTTATTGCCAATTTTCTTATCCTGTAACAGTTCCGGACTCAATAAAGAATTTATTGCTGATCGATATGAGATTGATTCGAGGATTATTCAGAACAAAAAAAATATTTCGAGTTTTGACAAATTTCTGCTGAATTACGGCATTCTGCGGCATAGGGATTATTACAATTATGAAATTGAAGGCAAAACTTTTGAAGAAATCCTCCAGCTTTCTAAAGAATTAATGGATAACGGCATTGCTACTGAAGAAGTTTTTAACAAAAACGGTGAAGTTGATTTTTTAATGCTTGAAACTGAAATTGAAGGCAGCGGAGTCGTTCGAAAAAAGCCGGGCAGCAAAAAAATGATTAAAGCGATGAAGTTTACCTGCAAATACGCCAATACCTCCGATGAGGATATTGTTGTATTAAATACTACTTTTCAAATGAAAGGCCCATTCAAAAAATTCATCACTGCAGCAAGTTACGATATCAATTGCCTGATAAAAGCAGGAGGATTTTTAAAAGTTGATTTCATTCTTGAAGCCCGAAATATTCAACAAAACCTGCAATTCAACAAAAAGGTTGAAACCCCTTACCTATATTTGGATGAAATCATGGCAAATTCCGAAATGTTACATTCTGGTCATTCAGTAATTACTGATTTGGAATTTTATGAAGAATGCTATTTTGATGGAAAAAGGCTAACTCCTTACAAAGTTTTTGATTTTTATTCAGACTTTGATCCTGAGAAACAAATTGTCAAAGATGCCAACGGAAAAGCTATAAAAATTGATTATGGGAAGGCGCATTTCGAAGTTGAAGAAAATAACGAAGCAGTGGATTTTATTCCCAGCCGATTACAATAAATGTCGATTTAGTTTTTTCATTCTAAAATCATGAAAAAGCCCGCTGAAAAATCACTTTACCAACTCATTGCAGGTTTTGCAATTATTAAATTACTCCTCCATTTTTTGACAAACACCAACTATGGTTTGCATCGTGACGAATTCCTTTACCTGGCTGAGGGACAGCATCTTGCATGGGGTTATATGGAAGTGCCGCCAATGATCGCTTTTTTGGCAAAAATCGTTCAGATGTTTGGAGATAGTGTGTTTATGGTACGTCTATTTCCTGCCTTAGTCGGTGGATTGACCGTCGCGATGATTGGCCTTTTGGTTAAGGAACTTGGTGGAAAGCGATGGGCGATAATTTTTGCTAGTCTTGCTTTTATCCTCACTCCCGCGTTTTTGCGAAGCAACTGGTTGTTTCAGCCAGTCAGTTTCAACCAGTTCTTTTGGTTTCTATCCGCTTTTTGGATGATAAAAATTGTTAAGTACGAGCAGCCAAAATACTGGTATTTTTTAGGCATCACGGCAGGACTTGGTTTCCTGACAAAGTATTCCATCGTTTTCTTTTTCACAGCATTGATCATCGCTGTGTTGATCAGCCCGCATCGAAAATGGTTTGGCACCAGGTATCCTTACATTGCCCTCGGGATTGCTCTTTTAATTGCCCTTCCAAACTTGTTTTGGCAATATCAACATAATTTTCCGGTGGTTAGTCATATGCGTGAACTAACTGAAAACCAATTAGTTAATGTTGACCCTATTGGTTTTACCATTTTTCAATTTATAATGCTTTGGACAGCCACTTTTGTTTGGTTGCCGGGATTATTGTTCCTTTTGTTTCATAAAAATTACAAAGATTTCCGGTTCATAGGCTTCACTTTTTTGATCGTCGTTGCAATAATACTTGCGCTAAGCGGAAAGGCTTACTACACGCTTGGAGCTTATACCATGCTTTTTATTTTTGGAGGAATGGGTTTAGAAAAGATTTTGAAAACGCAATTTTCCAGAATTTCGCTGACCTTGGCGATGTTCTTTTTTCTGACTGGAATACTTCCACTTGCACTCCCCATACTCTCAATGGAGAAAATGGTTAGCTACTCAGGTTACCTTATCAATAATATCGGCTTTAATGCTCCAATGCGATGGGAAGATGGAAAAATTTATCCAATCCCTCAAGACTATGCAGACATGAATGGTTGGGAAGAAATGGTGCAAAAGGTCAGTAAAATATATCACCAACTTTCTGACGACAAAAAAGCGCTATGCCATGTTCTAGGTGCCAACTACGGTGTGGCAGGTGCTATAAATTTTTATCGAAAAAAATACAATCTACCCGAGGCACACAGCCGAAACAGCAGTTTTGTTTTATGGGCGCCTGAAGACATACAATTTAACAACCAAATAATGATCGATGATCGAATTCAAACCGGCTCTGATTGGTTTGAGAATATGGAACTCGTCGATAGCATCGAGCATCCATTGGCTCGTGAAAAAGGTTACATTTATTATCGGTCCAATCCTAAAACCGATGTTGAAGCAGCCTGGAAAAATTATATCCGGGAACGAAAGCGAGAGTTTAACATTGATTAAATTAATCCAGATAAACCACTTCATTGATACCTGGAAGAATCAATTTTTCATGCCCATCATCTGCTGAAAATCGCTCCTGTATTCGGTTATATGGTTCGCTGATTGGTTCCGAAGGAAGGTCATAAGTTCCATAATGCATGGGAATCATTTTCTTTGCATCAAGTTGTTCAAAGGCCACTTTTGCTTCATCAGGATTGGTATGAATATCTTTCATCATAAATTCCGGTTTGTAAGCACCGATTCCTAAAATGGCAATATCGATTTTTGGAAAAAGAGCGCCAATTTCTGCAAAATGGTCTCCGGAAGCACTATCCGCTCCAAAATAAACTGTGTGCTTTTCAGACTTTATGATAAAACTCCCCCAAAGTCTCCTGTTGAAATCAGTCAGCGCTCGCCGACACCAATGCTGGGCCGGCAAATAAATGATCTCTATCCTCTCATTTCTTAACTTGTATTTTTGAAGCCATCCGGCTTCCTGAATGGGTGTTTTGCCTACCCACGAACCAATGATATCAGTCATTTTCAATGAAGTCAGTATAGTCGCATCACTATATTTTAAAAAGTCTTTTATACTTTTTTTATCACAATGATCCCGGTGATCGTGCGAAAGCAAAACATAATCAACATTGCTCAATTCACTAATTTCAAATGGAAGGTAAACAAAGCGTTTCAACATTGGCAGGTCATAAAAAATCGGGTCCGTGATCATCCTCACTCCATTTAGTTGAATCAAAAATGTTGCATGCCCCAGCCAAACAATAAAATCTTCATCCCCCCTCAGATAAGCCGTTTTTTGATAAACAGCAGGTCGCCACTTGTCCTCTCGTTTTTCTCTGGCTTGGGGATTTCTGCGAAAGATATATCGAAATAATGCATCGTATTCCGCCCGAAAGCTTTTTCCGATGTATTGGAACTCACCATTTTCAAAGGGATTTCCTTTCCAGTCTGGGCGAATGGTTTCTAAAGCATTATTTTTCAAATACTGCATACCTGGCTTAGTTCAAATCAAAATGTTGGTTCAAAAAAGTTGTTATTATTTTCTTAATGTACTGATTAAAAAAGGAAAAATATTACTTTTGATGCGCTATTTAAAGAAACGGAATCGAGCTAAATAGTTTAATTCCTGTTTTAAAAACAATGAAAAACTTATCGAGTTAATTAAAAACAACAATATCATGAAAAAAACAGTGTTTACAATCCTATTTTTGGGCGCAGCAATTTTTGCAACAAACTCTCAAGCCCAAATCCAAACTCCTGCTCCAAGCCCCTTTGCAAAAATGGAACAAACAGTAGGTTTGACGAAAGTTAACATCGAATACTCTCGTCCTGGTAAAAAAGGCCGTGAACTTTTTGTAGATGTTGAAAAATGGGGAAAACCCTGGAGAACAGGTGCCAATGCATCCACCAAGATTTCGTTTAGTGATGACGTAAAAATCGAAGGCAATGAAGTGCCAAAAGGCACCTACGCACTTTACAGCATACCAGACAAAGAAAACTGGACGGTAATGCTTTACAAAGACCTTAAACTAGGCGGGAATCTAGCAGAATATGACAAAAGTCAGGAACAATTACGATTTCAAGTCAAAACCATAATCATGGATACCGAAATGGAAAATTTCGCTTTTTTTATAGACGAAATAAAAAAGAATTCGGCCACGATCGCCTTTATGTGGGGTAAATATTACATCCCTTTCAATTTGGAAGTGGAAGTTGAATCCAAAGTAATGGCAGCCATCGAAAAAACAATGGGTGGTCCTTCCAGAAACGATTACTACCAGGCTGCACGATATTATCACAATACTGACAAAGACCTTAAACAAGCTTTGGCATGGGTCAAAAAAGCTAATGAAATTGAATCAAAATACTGGCAATTACGGCTCGAAGCACAAATTCAGGCAAAACTAGGTGATAAAAATCGCGCTTTAGCCAAAATTGCAGAATCATCTGCCGCTGCAAAAGAAGCTGGAAACAATGGCTACGCCGAAGCCAACAACAAAATGGCTGAAGAATGGCGAAAGATGTAATTTTAGTTCATTAAGATAACTTAAGACCCTGGTTGAATTGCCGGGGTTTTTTGTTTTAATACAATCGATGTACCTTTAAAGATAGGAGGACGGACGAATGGAGAACGGATGGCGGCAGACGCAGGGTGTGCAGATGTGTTCTACTTTTTGACTCCTCGCTACTCGTTACTTGAAGTGCAATTGGATGAATAGAACCTATATTAACCAAAAACTTCAAACTATAAACAATGGACATCATATCTTTGCGCGAATTTTGTTTATCTCTACCTAAAGTCACAGAAGACGTAAAATGGGAGAAAAACCTGTGTTTTTTAATTGGCGAAAAGATGTTTTGTGTTGCTTCGCTTGAAGGCAAATTCAGTTTTTCGTTTAAAGTCATGGAGGAAGATTTTGAAGAGCTTTGCAGCTTAAATGGTATTATTCCAGCGCCATATTTAGCGCGATACAAGTGGGTCCTGGTGCAAAATCCGGATGGGTTTTCTGATAAAAAGTGGCAGGAATACATCGAACAATCCTACGGTTTGATCAAATCAAATCTCCCCAAAAATGTACTTAAAAAACTAAGCGAAGAATAATGGAAATAGCTGAATATCGGCTCAGGCTGGTTCAACTCACAGATGCCAAACGAGTTTTGGATTTGATCGATACAAACAGGGATCGATTGCTGAAATATTTTCCCATAACTTCTTCGAGTGTCACCGACCTTCAATCTGCTACAATGTACATTTCAAAGAAAATACAAGAATCCAGGAATCGGGAATTTTATAGTTTTTTGATTGAAAACAAAGAAACTGATGAATTAATCGGAATGTATATTTTGAAAAGTTTTAACTGGAGAGTCCCGAAATGTGAACTGGCTTATTTCGTTGACAAAAAATATGAAGGAAAAGGAATAGTTTCAAAAATCACAAAAGGAATAGTCTCTCACTGCTTCAATAATCTAAAATTGAACAAAATCTGGATCGAAACCGGAGAGGATAATTTTGGAAGTAAAAGAGTAGCATTAAAAAATGGCTTTCAATTGGAAGGATTACTGAGAAATAATTTCCGTGATTCTGAGGGAAATTTGCTAAATATTGAATATTATGGACTTACTTTGGAAGATTGGAAAAACAATCAATAAAACAGTCTAAATTCCTGCCATGCTTAATTTTTTGTTCGATATGTTTATTAAGAAATTTTGGAGTTTCACACTTTTTCTTTTTTGCACCACGAGTTTTTATGCCCAAAACCACACAGACCGCTTCAACAAAATCGATGTTCAACATTATGTCTTCGAATTGAAATTGTGGGACGAAACTGATCAAATTGCTGGTAAAACCACAGTTTCAATCAAATTTTTGCAGGCAATCAGGGAATTTCATTTAGATTTAAAATCCTTGGAAAAAGGTTCTGGAAAAGGCATGTTTGTAAAAAATATTTCTGAAAACACCCGGGGAATTTTATATACTCAGGAAGGCAACAAACTCAATTTTATCCTGGATAAAAATACAAAAATTGGCGAGGTCAAAACATTCACGATCGAATACGAAGGTATCCCCAAAGATGGGTTAATCATTTCAAAAAACAAGTTTGACGAACGTACTTTCTTTGGTGACAATTGGCCGGATCGGGCGCATCACTGGTTACCAACAGTTGATCATCCTTCCGATAAAGCTACTGTAGAATTTATCGTGACAGCCCCAAATCACTATCAGGTCATCGCCAATGGCTCACAAATCGAAGAAACCAATTTAAACAACAATTTCAAACTGACCCATTGGAAAGAAAATGTGCCGTTGCCAACTAAAGTTATGGTTTTCGGTGCCGCTCGCTTTGCCGTCCAACACGTCGGTTTTGTCCAACAAATTCCCGTCACCACCTGGGTGTATGCTCAAAATCGCGATGAAGGGTTTAAAGACTACAGTCTTGCGACAAAAATATTGGATTGGTTTTACAAAAAAATGGGTACTTACCCTTATCAAAAATTAGCCAATGTACAGTCCAAAACGCGTTACGGCGGCATGGAAAACGCCAGCAATATTTTTTACTTTGAAAACTCTGTCACCGGAAATCAAGAACATGAAGACCTGATCGCACACGAAATTGCTCATCAGTGGTTTGGAAACTCTGCTTCAGAACTCAACTGGCATCATATCTGGCTCAGCGAAGGCTTTGCAACCTACATGACTGATCTTTATATTGAAGAAACAATGGGCGAAGTAGCGTTTAAAAATCGGTTGCAAGAAGAAAAGCAAAAAGTCATTGACTATTCTAAAAAAAATCCAGTCCCGATTATCAACACCTCAATTTCCAATTACAACCAATTGCTGAATCCCAATTCCTATCAAAAAGGAGCCTGGGTTTTACATATGCTAAGGAAAGAGATTGGAGACGAAATATTTTGGAAAGGCATCCGAAAATATTACGAAACTTATAAATATTCAAACGCAGTGAGTGAAGACTTTCAAAAAATCATGGAACAGGTTTCCGGAAAAAAATTGGATGATTTTTTCAATCAATGGCTATATAAACCAGGTCAGCCAACTTTAGCATTTGAATGGAAACAAACGAAGAAAAGGAAGATATCTTTAACCATAAAACAGACACAAAGCGGGCAAGCATTTGTTTTTCCTCTTGAATTAGAACTCATAACCGAAGACGGCAGAAAGCATTTTAAAAACATAAAAATTCAAACAAAAGACCAGAGTTTCACCTTAAAAGTAAAATCAAAGATCAAAAGCATTAATTTAGATCCCAATTGTTGGTTGTTGTTTGAAAAAGATAGTTAGGGATTATACTTAAAAACGATTTGGGTACATCACCCTTTAATTTTTTCTAAGTATGATGACAAAATTATGTTGAAATAGATTCGAGTGGATTTTTAGTCCAAATGAGGCGAAAAACACAGACATAGCCAAAGCTATGACGAGTATTTTTAACGAAATATGGGATAAAAAGTCGCCGAAGATATTCTATGATAATTATGTTTTCATACTTAGAATAAGTTTCAAAACTAGCAACATGAAAAACCTGATTCTGCCAATCATCCTCGTCGGATTGATTTTT
>JANQFJ010000205.1 GCA_028277915.1 Saprospiraceae bacterium | reverse complement strand
CATGATCCATTTTCCTAACCTTAAATATTATCGTTTCACAACGACTCGTTTTGTTACAACTTTGCCGTTTTGCATTTCCAGTTTTACAAAATAGATTCCTTCAGGATGATTGGTGAAATTAATCTCAAATTCAGCATTTCCTAAGGCATCAAAAAACTGTTTGTCCATTAATCGACCTTTGGCATCAAGTACCTTGAGCAATATCTTGCCAGTATAAGATTCAGGCAATTTTATAAAAACCAAAGCATTTGTCGGATTTGGGTAAACATCAATTTCAGTATTTAAACCATTCAACTTCGCCGTTTTGATATTCGAAAAACTAAAGGTTCCATCAAAATCTACTTGTTTTAAACGATAATAATAGAAGTCATTAGTCTCGATATCTTTATCATAAAATCGATAATTTAGTTCAGTTTGGCTATCCCCTGCTCCATCAATCCAACCGATGTTTTCAAAAGTATTTTTATTGTTATTTCTTCTTTGAATTTCGAAACCTTTATTATTTGTCTCTGAAAAAGTACTCCAATGTAATTCAATTCGTTTTTCATCATTATTAGCAAGGACAATGAAAGCCGTCAACTCCACCGGCAAAGGAGCAATTCCAAATAAATCCTCATCATCCATAGATGGAACATCGGGTGGCAAATCAAAAGCAGCTGAACCATCAAATCGACTGCCTGAACTACCCTGATCAGCAGAATATCCCATGCCACGTCGGGCAAATACATTCCAGATAATATCACCATTGGCTCCACCATTATTTGTCGTATCGGCTTCAAGTATTGCATCTCTGCCTTCTTCGAAACCGGGACTACACGGCTGTATTTTCAATCCATCCATAATCAATTGCATAGCGACAAGATTGCCAGCAGAACCACCGCTATTGTACAAATCCGAATCATATCCGTGAGCATTTATCAATGCCCAGTTCAAATCCCATAACATTGTACACCAAAGGTATCCTATCCCATGTGGTACTGATATTTCAGAAGAATTATCAATATCCTCATAAGTTGAGGCATTAATAGTAAAGCTGGTTGAATAAGGTGTGGGGCGTATCCCATCTCCATCAATTGGTTCTCCTAAAAGGTAGGTCCCCATGCCCCGTGGATCATTGTGATCATCATCGGATTGCGTCGTCATCCAAAGTGCATAAAAATCACTCCATCCTTCTCCCATTTGTTCGGCATTGTTCAAACAACCCACATTTCCGGCTCCACCAGTCAGTCTGTTTGAAATTCCGTGAGTATACTCATGAGTAATAACACCATTGTCCAGGTCAGAATCCAATTTTGGTGAAAACGTATCCTCCATCGTAACATTTAATCCATTTTCCAATTCTACTCGTATAGTTTCGCAATCGTCTTTTCGAATCATAACAGCCGGAATTGTCACTTGATCCCCATCATTGCCACCTCCCATAGTAATTGGGTTACCACTTACATTATTACACACTATGACAGCAATTGCCCCGGCATCCTGGGCATTTAAGCATTTTGTACCAAATTGACATGACCCGCGATCAATCAAGGCAATATTACCGTTTATATCATCACCATTATCCAAATCATTACAACCTAAAGAAGGATTATTGGAACCATCATCCACTTCTACCACATTTCCTGTGAGGGGGTCATCCAAGTCACCACCGAAAGCTGCTAACGCCATTACATATTTGCCTTCAACACTTTCTGGAGCATTGACTTCCAAAGAATCTTTAACAACCGGATCCCAAAGGTACATTTGCATTCGTGGGTTGTTACCATCCGAAGGAGTATAAAAATTAGCATTATTCCCCGACCCGTTAATATTATCCTGTGCTTCTGCTCTCACATAGTCGCTTCCCAACCCTCCTCTGTCAAGGTTGTCTTCCTGGAAATTTCCAGATTCCTCGTCAAACCCATATTGATACATCACATCGTGCAAAATATTATTCCAGTAAAATAGATTGGTGATGATCGGATCCTGTTGTGTGAGTGGGTCAGCTTCCAAATCTAAAGTGAAATCAAATTCATGGTTTGGGCCTCCGTCTGCTCTTGCATCGTTACCTCCGGTTGGACTATTTGAATTATTGTTGTCTTCATAAGCATCTACATTATTCCCTTTAGTATGGTCCGATTCATTTGATCCATCATCGTGCCATCCCAGTGTTCCGGCATCTCCAGCCACATCCCAAGGACTGACTTCCAGCGTTCGGTCTCCATGATTAGGACTCTCAACTGGAAAGGCAAACACCTTATAACTATCATTTGTCAAAGAAGCGTTTTGCTTTATTGAAATAATAGATTTTGGATTTTTAACGTTTTTGTGTATCGCCGTTTCGAAGCCACCTCCAAAGCTACAATGTAATACCAGGTTTTGTTTTTTTAAAACTTCTCCATTAAGTGCATCCAAAGCTATTACCCATGCATTTTCAGCACTTTTTTCATAAACATTTAGTTCCCAGGACAATCTTAATTTCTCTTCTTCATCTATTACATAAATCAATCTTGCCGGAATATTTTCATGTGCAATATCACCTTTTTCAAAAATGACTTTTTTATCATTTCCTGCGCTATATTCAATAATAGAAGGGAAGGAACTACTTTCAATTTCTAAATTTGACAAAACTATTTGTAGCGCCTTAGTAGCAGATATACTCGGCTTTCTAGCATATATTCTATCCTTAAGATTGTTGATAAATCGCCCTCCATGGCTATTTATTTTTCCATCTTCTAGAATGTTATAATTCACGGTGGCACCGTCAATTTCAATACCACCAATTCGCTGCTGCAAATAGACATGTGTTAGACCATTATGTTTCGTTTGATATTGATCAGTTACGATGATATCAGCGAGATCAGCATCGAAATAATTTCCTGATCGTTTTAAGTGGTCAATGGCTATTCCAAAAGGATTTTGAGTAAAGGCTGAGAAAGATAAAATAATAAAAAGAGAAGTCAGTAATGGGAATCTCAAATTCATGTCAGTTATTTTTATATTTACAAAACATAGACAGATTTTGCTAATATAAAAAACCATTTAGGTTTATTCAAATTGAAAATACTTAATGTCTGATTCTCTACTCAATAAAGTAAACTTTCAAGTGAATTAAAAAAACTGAATTAAGCATTTGCTCAAACCTATTTGTTGCATCTATAAATATCCAACAAAAAAGTTGTCGTAATACAATCGATTTCGCCAAATGCGGTAATGGCTATGATCCATTGCATAAGTTTCTTTATAAGCTGTCATAAAGGCTTCCATCGCAATCTTATAATTATACAGCATCTTTCCAATATTGCCCTTTCTAAAATAAACCTGTGCAATGTAAGCATATAGTAAGCCACTAAACTCAATCGATTCATATGGTAATTCGCTTGCTTTCATAAAATGATTCAAGGCATTATCATTTTGATGCCTGGACATTTCAATCAAGCCAAAAAGCATGTGGTTATCAGCAATAAATTCGAAATGCAAATCTTTACGAATAGAAAGAGACTGTTTGTTGTGATATATTGCCTTATCATAATTTTCAAGCCCTAAATAAGCCTTACCCAGCAAGTAATAAACCTTCGACAATTCAAACCTGGTTGACTTTTGATCAACAGCCTTACTTAAAAGATTTAAAGCTTGTGAGTATTCCTGTTTTTGGATCAATGAATCGGCGTGCAAAAGTTTTTCTGCATGTTGTGCATTCACAGAGCCACAAATTAGAAAACTCAACATCAAAAATTCAATATAAAAGTTTTTCATAGGATAGTTCATTCAAAGCCTTTTAGCGAAACACGAAAATACAAAGGGGTTTTCACATAGTGAAAAGTAATAATAAATTTCAATCCTAAACAACAGAATATTTTATTAAATTCAATCTTCCAAATAACATTCCTTCATTTTTTTAATGACTTTACTTTTTAAAAAATGTATTTCAATTCTAAAGGAAAAGAAGAAAGAACCTACGACGCTATTGTCATCGGAACGGGTATCAGCGGTGGTTGGGCTGCCAAAGAACTTTGTGAAAAAGGATTAAAAACCCTGGTGCTCGAAAGAGGACGTGATGTAAAACACGGAGATTATCCAACAGCAATGAAGGAAAAATGGGATTTTCCTCATCGAGATAAAGTCACTCTTGAGGAATTGAAAAATTATCCCGTCCAAAGCAGGACTGGTTACACCGTTAAAGAATCTACGAAACACTGGTGGGTCAATGATTTGGAAAATCCTTACACGGAAATAAAACCCTTTGACTGGATCAGAGGATACCATGTAGGTGGTCGTTCATTGCTTTGGGGCCGTCAAAGCTATCGTTGGAGTCCGATGGACTTTGAAGCAAATGCCAAAGATGGTGTAGGCATAGACTGGCCAATCCGTTACAAGGATCTTGCTCCCTGGTATGATCATGTAGAGTCTTTTGCAGGTATCAATGGCCAAAAAGAAGGGTTAGCCCAATTGCCAGATGGTCAATTTCTCCCTCCCATGCAAATGAATTGTGTCGAAAGTCATTTGAAACAAAAAATTGCTGAAAACTTCAATGGAAGGGTTTTAACAATTGGCCGTACAGCGAATCTGACAAAATCCCACAACGGAAGAGGAAAATGTCAATTCAGGAATCGATGTATTCGCGGATGCCCTTACGGAGCATATTTCAGTAGCAATGCCACAACGCTTCCCGCTGCTGAAAATACCGGTAACATGACCCTTCGCCCTAATTCCATTGTTGTTGAAATCATTTATGACAAAGAGAACGAAAAAGCTAGTGGAGTAATCGTACAAGATCGTTTGACCAAAGAAAGAACCGAATATTTTGCTAAAATTATATTTTGCAATGCCAGCGCTCTAGGCAGCACATGGATCTTGTTGAATTCCAAATCCGACCGATTTCCAAACGGAATGGGCAATGATAGTGGCGAACTAGGTCACAATCTAATGGACCATCACTTCAGGACTGGCGCATTTGGCTTCCATGAGAGTTTTGCTGATAAATATTACAAAGGTCGGCGGCCCAATGGAATTTATATTCCGCGTTTTCGAAATATTGACAAAAAATCGGAGCGAAAAGACTACATCAGAGGCTTTGGCTACCAGGGTGCCGCGAGCAGAACGAACTGGTCCAGAGCGATCAAAGAAATGGGCTTTGGTGAAGAATTAAAAAACGAACTCCTTTTTCCAGGAAAATGGCAAATGGGCTTAACAGGTTTTGGTGAATGTTTGCCTTACCATGAAAATAAAGTTTCGCTTAACGAAGAAAAACTGGATGTGCACGATTTGCCAACTTTAAATATCGATTGCGAATTCAAAGAAAATGAGAAAATTATGCGAAAAGATATGGCGAACTCCGCTGCTGAAATGCTCGAAGCTGGTGGATTTGTCAATGTGGTGACTTTCGACAGCTCTGTAAATCCAGGAAATGGAATCCATGAAATGGGCACTGCAAGGATGGGCAATAACCCAAAAACTTCAGTGCTCAACAAATTCAACCAAATCCATTCGGTTCCAAATGTTTTTGTCACTGATGGCGCTTGTATGACTTCTTCTGCATGTCAAAATCCTTCGCTGACCTACATGGCAATCACCGCCCGTGCTGCCAATTATGCAGTGTCAGCTTTGAAAAAAGGAGAATTGTAATATAAAAACAATCAAAATGAACAATTTTATAAATCGAAGAAACGCCATCAAAAAAACTGCTCTTTTAATGGGTTATGCGGTGTCTGTTTCTGCTATTTCAGGTATTTTTAGTGGTTGTAAAGCTGATCCGAAAGCCATTGCTGGTGGACTTGAAAATTGGACACCCGCATTTTTGAGTAAATCTGAAGGTCAGCTCATTGCTCAAATTGCAGAAAGTATTCTTCCCAAAACGGATACTCCCGGAGCCATAGATGCTGGCGTTTATTCCTTTATCGATATTATTCTGAAAGACAACACAGAAACGGAAGATCAAATATTTTTCAAAAACGGACTTTCCGATTTTGTAACGTCCTGCCAAGAGGCATTCGGAAAATCATTTTTAGAATGTGATAAAAAAGAGAAAATCGAAGTACTAAAAAATGAAGAAGCACTCGCGATTGAAAAACGAAATGCAAATTCAAACGAAAAAACCTTTTGGTTTACGATGAAAGAACTGACCCTTTTAGGATTTTTCACCTCAGAGCTTGGTTCCAAGCAATTTTTAAAGTACGATGAAATCCCCGGAAATTACGATGCTTGCATTCCTTTGGATGACGTTGGAGGATGCTGGCATTCGCTTTAATCCATTAAAAATTTAAAAATGATGTTCATCAAAAACATTCTTTTTCTAATTTCAATTTTGACAATTATAGCTTGTAGTCAACCTAAGCCTCCTGATGCCTTAGCAGTTTTGAAAAATGGCCAATGGATTGACCTGACCTATGATTTTGATGAAAACACTATTTACTGGCCTACTAATACTCCTTTTACACATGATACGGTGGCATTCGGGATAACTGACAAAGGCTTTTTCTACGCTTCGGGAAGCTACGCAGCAGACGAACACGGTGGAACACATTTGGACGCTCCAATTCATTTCAGTGCCGGGAAAAATACCGTTGAAAAAATCCCTTTTTCTCAACTTACTTCTGAAGGTATTTTAGTTGATGTTTCTGAAAATGCCCTGAAAAACAACGATTATCTCGTAACGACTGAAGATTTGCAGCTATGGGAAAAATCACATGGAAATATCCCTGATCAATCAACCATTTTGATTTACACTGGATATGGCCAATTCTGGAATGAAAGGGGAAAATATTTAGGAACTGCAATGACAGGTCCTGAGGCAATACCTGAACTTCATTTTCCGGGCTTGCATCCAGATGCAGCGAAATGGCTGGTTGCTGAAAGGAACATCAAAGGAATCGGATTGGACACTCCTAGCATTGATTACGGTCAGTCGGATGATTTTTTAGCGCACCAAATTTTAAGTGAGAAAGAAATTCTCATTTTTGAAAATGTAGCTAACCTCGAAAAGATTCCTGCAAAAAACTTTTACATTGTAGCATTGCCTATGAAAATTAAAGGTGGCAGTGGTGCTCCTCTTCGTATCGCTGCATTCATACCCTGATTTGATTGATTAAATTTGAAAATTCTATAATGAAAAAAGCTCTCCCAATAATTATTTTATTAGCTATTGCAAATTTCCTAAATGCCCAAACCAATCCAAAAGATACTGAAGTCTGGGAGCCGGAACCACGAGTTGTTGATCCCGGAACCAGTGCCAATCCTCCTTCAGATGCTATCGTTTTGTTTAATGGAAACGACCTTGAAGAATGGGAACTCGTTTACGGCAAGGGAGAAGCAAAATGGGAAATTGAAGGGAATATAATGACCGTGGTTCCAGGTAACGGCGACATTAAAACCAAGCGCAAATTTGGTGACATTCAGCTCCATTTGGAATGGCGAACACCTGTTGAAATTGAAGGTGAAGGGCAAGGCAGGGGAAATAGCGGAGTATTTTTACAAATGCGATACGAGGTTCAAATTTTGGATAGTTATCAAAATCGAACCTATTCAAACGGACAAGCCGGCGCGATATACAAACAGCACATTCCGCTCGTCAATGCTTGTAAAGCACCCGGAGAATGGCAAACTTATGACATCATATTTATTTCACCCCGATTCAACAAAGATGGGATCAGAGTATCACCCGGTCGTTTAACCGTTCTCCAAAATGGCATTCTCATCCAAAATTATTCGGAGATAAAAGGCACAGTTGAATTCATAGGCCAACCTAAAAATATCGCGCATGGTAATGATAGCATCAAACTTCAGGATCATGGCAATCCGGTGAGCTTTCGAAACATTTGGGTGAGGGAGTTGTGATAATTTGTTTGTGGTTTATTTTTATCTAATACTAATCAATTTATTTTTTACTGTTCTCTTTCAATATAGTTATATTAAAAAAAATACATATCTTCAACTTTTTCAAAATCAGTATCCTAAAAAACGAATTCCACAATGACCGCATCGCTTACCGCTGAAGCTATAATTTTTGCGATCCATTCAGCAATTAAAATCGGAGGCGCTATTCAACAAGCTTATGCCAACAGTTTAAAAGGAAAAAGCATCGTACTTCCACTACCCAAAGTGAATAATCAACCCACGCTTATGGTAGCTGAAGATTTCTTTAGCAGAAAAGCGAACAGGGAAATGTTTATAGATAATATCGAAAGACTTTCACAGCTCCATGATAAAGCTGGCCTCGAGACCTTAGACAGCAAAGAAGAAGATGAATATTTAGATTATTACTCCCATTGCTTTTATTCGGTAAACGGTAACAAAGACATTAATCCTGAAGATCTGATGGGTTTAATGCGCATTCGTCAGTGGGAGGAAGGCAAAGTGCCCATCACAAAACCTTTGCAATTGGTCGCTGGCACACTGGTAGAAGTCGGTATTGATTATTTCAGCCAGGTTCCAGGTGCCATTCGTTCGGATTCCAATTATGCCAAATTTTTAAAATCGTTTTTAAATGGCATTGATGATATTCCGTTTTCCCAGGGAGATTCTTTTAATCGAATCGTAAAAAAGGTAGTCCCCAGATTATTTGTCTCGGTTTCTGAAACAATGGATCAGATAAGCACTGAAATCACTGGAGACGAAAAATTGCAAAAATTCATTCAAGCGACAAGTCAAGGCATTACCAAAGACCTTTGCAAACGAATTGAAGTCATGAGCACTGCTGATGACGACAGTGAAGTCATCCATTGGGGACAACTGGTTTTCCGAAGTCTGGTTAAAAATTCCGGAACTTATGTTTTTAATGCTCCCAGCCAGGTTATGGATGTTGGAGGGTCACATGAAAAAATGATCCAGGCTGTTGGAAGTACTTTGATGAGTGCCATCCTAGACCCTAATCCTTCTGGTTTAGATTTAAAAAATGTCTTTACGGTCGAAACGCTGGATAGTATTGTGAAATCATCGCTGGAGGTTGTTGCTCAATATCCATCGTTGGTTTCAGACAAAAAGGGTATCAAAGAAATTGTTACTGGCGTTGCTGAAACGGTGGCAAAATCAGGTATAAACCGTCCCGGAATCGTTCCTGAATTCGTTAGGCTAGTTCTATTGAATACCGCAGGAAACCTCAACACACTTTGGGATATCAATGATCAGGATTCAAAACATTTACTAATTGGAACGATTCAACAATTGCTTTTTGCAATTACGACGGAGCCAGGGTCTGGTAAATGGAGGCCTCAACTGACCAATAGCCAAATCCTTGGGATTGCAGAATATACTTTAAATGAAGTTGTCACAAATCCTGCCTGGATTGAAGATAAGGTGAATGAAGATTCGCTAATTGCAGAAGTTTTCGATGCTACATTTAGTGCTTTGAGCATTGTCCCAGAAGGAAAACGGCTCAATTTTGATGTATTGCAATCTTTAATTCAAATCAATTTGCGAACTGTAGCAACGAGCAAGTTGGTTTTGAATAAAGTAAAATGGGCGAATGACCAACAGGAAAAAACCATTTTAAATCAATCAATGGATTTGGTATTGTCATTCGTTTTCAAAGATACTTCTCAAAAGGTTGGGAATAAAACGGCACACCTTTTTGATTTGATGGATTATGTCATGGATGTCATCATTTCGCAGCATCCAAACTCCAAAGGATTGCTTCTAACCCAGCTGTTTTTAAATGAAAATTTTGGGATCATTGAAGAACACGGATTTAATGAAGATTATGCCGATCAACTGCTGAATGCGACTTTGGGAATAGTCTCTGCCCATCCCGATCTGCTTGCAAATGACAAGGCTTTACAAAATATTATAAAAGGGGTCGCTTCGAGCTTCCATCAATCCGGGATTGGTAAGTCAGGATTACTTTCAGAATTTATTCGGATTACATTGATCAATGTTTCCGGCAATCTCGATTTAATGCTCACGGACAGGACTGGCGAAAAGAAGCATCTCCTGGTTGCGGCCTTACAGCAAATTTTAAACACCTTGACCACTCCACCTGATGCTGCAAAATGGAAGCCTAAATTGACCGGAGTAGAAGTGCTGACTATTTCTGAGCAAATTCTTGAAGAAGTAGTCAAAAATCCGAATTGGATAAATGACAAAGTAAACGAAGAATCGCTCCTTCAAGAAGTTTTAAATACGACTTTCAATGCATTGGATAATATTCCGGAAGGTAATCGCATAAATTTTGACACCCTGGATGAAATCATCGAAATTAATTTGAGAGCTGTGGCATACAGCAAACTGGTTTTAAATCAAACTGACGATTCCAAAAAATCAATTTTAAGTAGGTCGCTCGACCTGGTTTTCGATGCTGTTTTTGCAGAACCATCAACTGTTGATAAATCCGAATTGCTCCTTGACACACTTGATTATGCCCTGGAATCTATCATTTACAAACATCCTGATAAAAATGGACTGATCGTGCTTGCCTCATTCCTTCAAAAAGAGCTTGGATTCATTTCAGATAACGGTATTCATGAGGATTATGCAGATCAGTTTGTCACATCAGCGTTTAACACCCTGGCAGAGCATCCAGAACTCATTTCGGAAAAGATAGGCATTCAAAATATCGTCGTCGGTGTGACCAGTACTCTTGCAAAGAATGGAATCAGGCAACCGAATATCATTTCAGAATTTATTCGTTTGATTTTTGAATACACCTCTGGCAATTTGAACCTGATTGTTGATACTTCAAGACGGACGGAAAAGAATATCCTCGTTATTGCTTTACAGCAGGTTTTGAAGGCGACCAGCAAACGACCAAGTAGCGGAAAATGGAAACCAAAACTTACTCCACTCCAGATTTTGGATATCACTGAAAATATATTGGGAGTTGTGGTATCCAATCCGCAATGGGTGAGAAATAACTTTATTCACACGGTATTTTTAGCTGTTTACAAATCTTTGGAAAGCGTTCCATCCAATCAACCTTTTCATTATACAACTATAAAATTTTTAATCCAAGAAACGCTGGAAGCTGTAAACACCAAAAAACAATTGGCCATCAAAGTCATTTCAGCCGATGGAGGAGTACAACAACTCGCGCTTACTTATTCTTTGGAAGGATTATTTGTTGCTTTGCATGATGAGACTGGCGGAACTGTTGGTTCCTGGACGCTAACGCAAACGGCCACCATTAATGCAATCATCGAAAACTATTTAATGTTTATCTCCGGTCAGCCGGTTACAAAAGATCGAATTGACCAATCTTTAAAAAAGGTGGAAAAAGCAGTTTCCGATTTAAACAAAGACCTTCACTTTGATCTGCAAGATTTTTTAACCAGTTTTAAAAATGGATAATAGACTATTTTAATTAAAAATCAATCCTGTTTTGAGTTATGATCAGAATAAAAACACTTCCTTTCCAAGCTTCGAGACTATTTTCGGTATTGCTAGTTTCCTTTCTTTTCAGCAGTTGTGCAACCCTTTCACATATTGATCGAGCACAGGATGAATTCAATAAAGGAGCTGAGATTGAAAATGCTGCATTTTTAAACGAATCTATTTCTCTGGCCTCTCCTCCTCCACCCGCTGATTATTATTACAAAAGAGCATATGCTGAAATTAACAGCGCATTGTCGAATGAGGCTAAGCTAAAAAAGCTGGACATCTATGTCAATGCCTCTACGATGAAAGCCCTTTGTGAGTGGAAATTGAAAAACTATTCGGAGGCTTTGAAAACAGCTAAAGTTGCCACTGATTACATGGAGGCGAACAATATCACAGCAGATAACCTTCCGCGAGATTTTGCAATTTTACGCGCAATGAGGGCCTTAATCGGAATCGAAGAAATGAACGATCTTCAATATCGTTTTTTCAAAGCTCCTGCAACTTCAACAGAGCGAGGACTGTCAGAGTATAAAAGATTGATTCACAATGAAGCCGGAGCTGTAAGAAATATTGAAAAATGCCTCGCAGATTTAGAATCCGTTTCTAAACATATAAGCGAAAAACATGATGTCCAAACCTATCTTCTAATGTCAAAATTAGCTGCTTTAAAAGTATGGAGCGATGCATTAAATGCGACCCGAAAAGTCTTGAAAAAAAACGGCGATTTCAATGGCGACAACCGTGATTGGTATGATACTGAAAAGCAAGCTCTTGATGACACGGTCTCAAGATATGCTAATCAGCTGGAAGATCAAATTGGAAAAGATCATAGTATCTACAAACACTGGAACTTCTTGTTGGGTTTTCAATAAATTCAAATCCAATTAAAGTCCACTTAACATTTTAATAACCGTGGGCTTTTTTCTAATCGAAACCGGAACACGAGAGTTATCTTTCATGACTAAATAACCGCCTTCGGTTTTGATGTATTCCTTGATACGATTTGAGTTAATCAAATGGGACTGATGAACCCTGACAAAGCCATGCTCTTTCAGCATATTGTCAAATTCTTTCAACGTTTTTGTAACTAGCAAATTGGTACCATCTGCAAAATAAAATGTAGTGTAATTCCCACTCGATTCGCAACGAAGTATTTCCGCAATTTCAGCTACCTGAATTTTTTCCAAGGTGTGTAAAGCCAATCGTTTTGGTCCTTTTTTGTTTTTTACAGTGTCCAGTAACAAATCGATACTTTCCTGAGAATCTGGAATATTCTGTTTTAATTTTTTGACGGCTTCTTTCAACTCTTCAGGATCAATTGGTTTGAGCAAATAGTCAATGGCAGAAAACCGAAAAGCTTTGATAGCATGAGCATCAGAAGCTGTTGTAAAAATTATCTTGAAGGAAATATCACCCAATATCTCTAAAATATCAAATCCACTACCATCCTGTAGTTCAATATCGAGGAAAACTACATCCGGGTTTGCTTTTCGCAACAACTTGGCACTTTCAACAACACTTCCAGCTGTTCCGATGATTTCAATATCAGGGCAATGAGTAGCTAAGTCATTTCGAAGCAACTCCAACGCTTGAGGAATATCGTCAATCAATATAGCTTTTATCATTAATTATTAGGTGTTAAGTGGTTATGAGCTATGGATTAATTGGATAATTGAATTTTGGAATCCATCATTCATTGCAATTATCCTTTTCAACATTTCCTTCCTTCTATCCTCATCTTCCTCCTTCTTCACCACTCCTCCAAGGGCATTCTAACGATTATTTCAGTTCCAGCAGGGCTACCATCAGAATGCTTTAAGTCTTTGATTTCCAAATTTGTAGAATTATTCTTTTCGTCATTTAACAAATCCAATCTTTCTTTGGTAACCTTTAAAGCAGTCGATTGATGCCCCTTCGCTTTTTGTCCATTAATTCTGGCAGATGCCGCTCTGCCAATCCCATTGTCTAAGATAGAACATTCTAAATTGTTTTTCTTTTTAGAAAAGGATATCTCAATTTTTCCATCTTTTTTCAGATTACTAATCCCATGTTTTACTGCATTTTCAACAAAAGGCTGAATCATCATCGGTGGTACCATTATTTCATTGATGTCTAAATCATCTGCTATCTTTATTTGATATTCAAATTTATTCGAACGGCTGAATTGTTCAATTGAAAGATAATTATCCAATAAATCTACTTCATGCTGCAATGGAATGGAAGTTTCTCTCGAATGCAACAAAATTGCGCGCATCAATTTGGCAAATTTTGACATTAATGTCCTGGCTGTCTCCTGGTCATTGCTCAAAAAGAGGCTTTGTGCTGTATTTAAAGCATTAAAAATAAAATGCGGATTCATTTGTAATTGCAAGGCTTTTTGTTCCAACTGGAGCAAATTATTTTCTAATTCAAGTTGTTCTTGTTTCACTTTTGCCTTTTTTCGAATCTGATAAATCCGCAATCTAAAAATCATTACAATCAATGTTATACCAGCAAAAAGCATCGCTGCAACAAACCAGTTTCGCTGCCAAAATGGAGGTAAAATACTAAAGCTCAATTGAAGCGGTTTCTCGTCACCGACGAGGTCTTCATTAAAAGCTCGAACTTTGAAAACATAATCTCCCGGAGCTAAATTCGGATAAGAAACCCTATTGGCAAATGATAAAGGAGACCAGTCATTTTCAAGTCCTTCCAACTGCCATTGGTATTGTACATTTTTAGGATTAGACAAGTTCACGGCAAAAAATTCAAACCCTAAATGGTTTTGTTTGTGAGGCAATTTAAGGCCGGGCTTTAAAGAATTTTCGACGGTAAGCCATTCAGCGTAAGGTGTGCTCCTCAATGATTCGTAAAATAAATTGATCCCTGTAAATCGTAGATTCGGAGGAATCTTATTTACTTTTTCTGTTCCCGGAATATACTTTGTCATCCCGTTGATTGTTCCAAACCACAGATTCATTTGAGCATCCTGAAAAATCGCATTTTGGCAGGTTTCAATACCATAAAACCCTTCAGATTGGCCATAATGATTGATTTCTTTTACATTTTGCTCAACGTCCAAAGATACTTGATCAACACCACGGCCACAGCCTATCCAAAGGTTTCCTTCATTATCAAAATCCATTAGATAAACATTACCTCCTGACAAGCCATCATTTTCATCATATACTTTTACTTCAAAGCTATCTTTGGTCTCTTGAATTCGAGCAATCCCAAAACCAGCTGTTCCAATCCAAATATTATCAAAGCTGTCTGCCAATATGCATTTTACATCATTGGAAGGAATGCCTTCATTTTTGTCAAAATGAATTATTTTTTTTTCATCCTTCAAATAACCAATTCCTTTGTCAGCACTTGCCCACCATAGTCTGTTTTTATGATCAAAATAGAGTGCATTAATTTTGTTGGTAGGCAATAAGTTTTGTCTCGAATATTGAACAGTTTCAAAGAGGGTCACTACCGTATCTGTAATGATCGTATCCGCACGAATGACCAGCGAATCTCCAACATAGAGACTATCCAGTTCGACAAGTCTCAGATCATTGATCACAGAATCTCTCAAAGCAACTTTAAAAATGCCATTGGAGGCACTGGCGATCCATATATCCCCTTTTTCATCTTCTACGATGTCACGGGTCCAGTTTCCGATCGGAAAATCATCTTTTTTTAAAAAATGAAAATCCCTACCATCGAACCAGGCAACTCCACTTCCATTTGTTCCAAACCAAAGTCTGCCTTTGCTATCGCAAAAAATTGCTTTAGATTTTTGATTGACAAAACCTTCGTTTTCACCATAATATTGAATACCAGCGCTGTCCAATTTAGCTATTCCATCATCAGAAACTGAAAACCACATGTTTCCAAAAGTATCCTGGCTTACGGCATAAACAAAGTTATCTGCCGGATTGTCATTTACATTGAAATGTTCAAACTGCTGTCCAAAATATTTACAAATGCCTCCTCCAGAGGTTCCAATCCAAATATCTCCCCAATCATCTTGCAATATTGACCGAACATGATTATTGCAAAGCCCTATAGCATCATTCAAATATGAAAAAGTGCTGTCTGATGGATTCCAGATAGAAATTCCGGCATCTTGTGTCCCAATCCAAACCCTTCCATCATCATCCAGGAATACATCCCAAATTAGATCGCTGCTCAATCCATCTTTTTGTTTTATTTTTTGAAAACTTTTTCCGTTCCACAATTCAATACCTCCCAATGTTCCAAACCAAATGTTTCCGCTCTTGTCTTCCACCAGGCTAGTAACTTCTTCACTATCCAATGATTGACTTTGATTGTAAAAATGGCTTTTACCTTCTGAAATTCTCAAAATACCGTTTTTACTTGTGACCCAAAGATCACCTTTACTATCTTCTAAGAATCCAGTGATGTAAGAATTTCTCAGTCTTTTAAATAATTCTTTTTTTAAAAATTTTTCACCATCGTAGATGTAAACTCCACTACTTGTTCCAATAAGTAAATTCTCATTTCCAATCCGATGAAAAGCAGTGACTGAAAGTTGAAGCTCTTCAGCCGGATAAAATCTTTTCAAATTTAAACCATCATAAAGTGTTAATCCATTACGCGTTCCAATCCAAAGATAGTTGCCATCAGCAAATAATGACTCTACATAATTGCTAGATAGGCCTTCTTTAAAAGTATAAGATTTAAATACTTTCCCATCAAAACTGCTTAGACCTCCTCCCTGTGTCCCCATCCAGAGATTGCCATGTTGATCACTCTCCATACAATAAACTTGTGATTGAGCCAATCCTTCAGCTACAGAATATTTGAAAAAATTATTCTGCTGTGCACTCAATTCACTACACTTTAAAGCAATGAAAACAAGAAATAATATTTTGAATATACGTCGCAATTCAGATCAATTATAGAGGTTCTGTGATTGTTTTTAATATAGCAAAAGTAAAATTTTACTGGTTTTCAATTTTGTCTTTCTAAAAATTGGAATTTCCCCAAGCAAGTTGTTTAAATTTTTTGTTCCCCCAAAAATAAAAACAAAACTTATTGTTTTAATTTTAAAATTCAATTATCTTTCTGCTTCCTTTTCATTACAACGTACCAATATGCCCGGAAAATATCTAAAAGGGAGAGGAGCTCAAATAAACCCTGCCAACCGATTCGATAAATTTGTTCAGGATTCCAACCCAGCCCATCAACTTGATGAAGGTGAAAACCAGATAAAAACCAAATATATCGAAGTTCATCCAAAAACTATTTTAAATAGAGTCGAAAGCCCAGATATTCCTCATGATTATTCAATTAATCCTTATCAAGGTTGTGAGCATGGTTGTGTGTATTGCTACGCCAGAAACACCCATCCCTATTGGGGCTACAGTGCCGGTCTCGAATTTGAACAAAAGATTCTATTTAAAAGAAATGCTGCTGAATTACTTGAGAAACAACTTAAATCTTCTAAATGGAAAGCTGCTCCTGTCATGCTTTCCGGCAATACTGACTGTTATCAGCCAGCTGAGAAAGATCTTAATATCACCCGATCTGTTTTGGAAGTTTTTTGGAAATATCGTCATCCGGTTGGGGTCATCACAAAAAATAGTTTGATTTTAAGGGATTTGGATATTTTGACAAAACTTAATGAGCATCAACTGGTTCATGTTGCTATTTCGATTACAACACTTGATGAAAAACTCCGCCAGCTTATGGAACCACGAACGTCTAGCACAATAAGCAGGTTTGGTACTGTTGAACAATTATCCAAAGCTAAAATTCCTGTTAGTGTGATGATCGCCCCAATTATACCAGGATTAAACGAACATGAAATTTTTGGAATAGCTCACGAAGCTTCAAATCGTGGTGCTTTGTCCATTGGATCAACTTTAGTCAGATTGAATGGTGATGTAGCACTGATATTTAAAGATTGGTTGCAAAAAAATCATCCAGATCGAGCGGAAAAAATAATCAGCAAAATCAAATTATGCCATAGTGGAAGTTTGGGTGATAGTCGTTTTGGTAAAAGAATGACCGGAGAGGGAAACATTGCAAAAATCATCAACAGTCAGATCAATTTAGCCAAAAAGAAATTTTTCGCAGATCGTGTTACTCCTCCTTACAATCTTGAACTGCATCAGCATTATAAAAATGCTCAACTGAAGCTCTTCCATTGATGTTATCCAATCTCTGATTTTAATTTTTCCAAGGCAATCTCGGCCAGTTCCTCCCACTGACCTTGGTATTCATACGGAACATTAAACCAAGCGGCCAAAGGTGGTTTATTTTTGAAAGGACTTAAGAGGCTGTATTTGTTTATTCCAAAGGATCTAAGATCAAATCCTTTTCCTAACCTAAAGGTCATTTCCTGGTTATAATAAAAAGCAAAAACCTTGTTTTTATATTTTAGGCCAGGAGATGACATCATTTTTCCATGTACAACGCCATTGTGTCTTTTTATCAACTTATCTCCGATCGAAAGGAACAATGATTCTTCTTTTTCCATTTCAAGTTTTTAAGAAGTTTCCCAAAATTTAGGTGTTATAGATTCAACACCTAAATTTCAAATGCATTTGAAAAGACTATCCAGGCATATTGTAATAAAACCGTTCGTGGATAATTTTACCGTCTTTCCATTTCTGAATTGCAACTTCTTCCATTTTCATTCGATTACCATCCTGAAAGGTCAAGTCAATCCAGGATTCAACTGAAGTAGTTGCTGCTTCTTCATTGGCATTGATGCTCAAAACACCTCCATCATGTGTTTCTTTGATGCCACTCAACCACTGTTTTTCAAATTTACGGTTAGCATCTTTGCCTTTACGGACTTCGCCGGTAGCTTCAACCATCACAACATCGTCATGATAAAACTTTTCAAAAGCTTCCAACATTTTTCCTTCTCCAACCATTTTGTGGCATTCGGTAATTTTTTCAAGGTATGACATAAGATTAGGTTTAAGGTTTAGATAAAAAAATTGCATGAGATAGTTTATTGTCAAAAATAACAATTTTTGTTTTTATTTCAAATTTTTAACAAACTTTTTGTTTGTTAATTATTCCTCAGTGAGGATTAATGCAGATCGTCCCTTAATTTTAAAACTCCCACCTCCAAACCTTTCAAATCCAGATTCATCAATTTTCCCATCCTGAATCACTAATTTCCAATCTCCTTCTGGTACCTCAATCATCTGAGATTCTTTATTCCCATTAAAAAAAACCAAGATATTTTTCCATTTGTCACCATTTGCATGATCACGAATAAAATACCCGATAAGGTTTGGGTCAGTCTGCTCTATAAATGACAAATGGTTCTGGATTTTTGTTTTGGAAGACATTCGAAAAGCGGGATGGTTTTTTCGAAGCTTTATCAAATTTCTATAATATTCAAAAACTTCCTGATAATTTGTTTTTCGCGACCAATCAAGTTGATTGATTGAATCGGGTGAATTGTAAGAGTTTTCAACCCCTTCTTTCGTGCGAAGTATATCAACACCAGCATGTAAAAATGGGACGCCCTGAGAAGTCAAAATTATTGTATTCGCCAACTTGTGCATTTTAATCAACTCAGCTTCAGATTCACCAGGATTTGCTTTCCTCAATCGATCAAACAACGTATAGTTATCATGACAACTTACATAATTGACGCATTGGGATGGTTCGTTTGCCCAGGCTTTGCTTGAATAATTAACAATCTTATAATCCACCTGTGAATGTTTGGTTGCACCGACTATTCCGAATTTCACGCTTTCTTTAAATCCAGGTTTTCCATTGACAAATCCCAGATCTTCAGGATTTTTAACTGATCCTAAAATTCCATCTCTTGTATCATCATTGAAAGCAGCAACTTTGCTTAATTTGTAAGTATATTTTTTCAAAGCTCTTTTCCTTTCTTCCAAAATACTTTTCCCAGCTGTCCAACCCTCTCCATAAAGAAAAATAGTATCATCTATGGCATACAAGACATCACTAATCAGGTTCATCGACTCAATATCATGAATACCCATCAGGTCAAAACGAAAGCCATCTATATGATACTCTTCTACCCAATATTTTAGAGATTCAATCATAAATTTTCGCATCATAGGTTTTTCTGATGCTGTTTCATTACCACAGGCAGAGGCATTAGAATATCCTCCCCTTAGTGTCATCCGATAATAGTATTCAGGAGAAATCTGATTGAAATTTGATTCCAGAGTCATGCCAGTATGATTGTAAACGACATCCATGATTACTCTCAATCCATTATCATGAAGTGTTTTTACTAATTGTTTAAATTCTTTGATCCGAGTGCTGCCATCGGCAGGGTTTGATGAATAACTTCCTTCGGGTACATTAAAATTTTGCGGATCATAGCCCCAATTGTATTGGTTCTTTTCCGGCTTCGCCTCGTCAATTGACAAAAAATCAAAAACCGGAAGCAAATGAACGTGCGTTACACCCAGGTCTTTGATATGATCCAAACCCGTTGAAAGGCTTTCATCATTGGTTGTTCCGGATTCTGTAAGACCTAGAAACTTACCTTTTTGTAGAATTCCAGAATTTTCAGCAGCTGAAATATCCCGAAGATGCAATTCATAAATTATGATGTCAGTGAGGCTTTCGAGAGGTGGTTTTTGATCATTTTCCCATCCTTCAGGATTTGTTTTATTTAAATCAATGACCATGGCTCGTTTTCCATTGGTTCCTACAGCTTTGGCATACGGATCAGGAACTGGTGAAGTCCAACCTTCATTTATAAAAACCTGAAAAGTATAATATTTTCCTGCCAGATCGCCTTCGACTTCGAGCAACCATGTTCCCAAAGTATCTCTTTCCATGCTTTCGACGAGATAAGCTTCACTTTCAAGATCGTCTTCATAAAAATTGACAACAACCATTTCAACCTCAGGACTCCAAATTCGA
>JANQFJ010000196.1 GCA_028277915.1 Saprospiraceae bacterium | reverse complement strand
TAGCGACATTACCGATTTGGGTAACTCCGCTGTGGGTTGCAGCGATGATAGTGGTCCTTTCAGTGATTGGGATTGGATTTTTATAATCAATTTTTTCGTCAGAGCCTCCTACGATCATATATCGAATGTTGTAACCACTGCCAGCTTTTGTATTTAAAGATAATTGAACACCATTTTCTGTGCTGGTTACTCTCCCATCCACTTTTAAAACATGATTGGCATAATTGACATCGAGGGCATTCAAACGACTAAAATGATTGACCAGCCTGGTCGTAAAATCTTCGTAGTTTCGATCATCCTGAGATGTCCATCCTATTTCTGCCAATGCAATGGATCTTGGAAAGGTCATGTATTCTGCATGTTCCGGTGTAGGAATATATTCTGTCCAGACATTGCCTTGAACGCCCAAAATATATTTTGCTTCTTCATCTTTTAATTCCTGGGGGATTGGATCATAGCTGTAAACTTTTGCCAAAGGAAGATAACCTCCGATGGCAAGTGGTTCATCTTCAGGTTGAGACTGATAATAATCCAAATAACAGTGTGATGTTGGAGTCATCACGACATTGTGTTTTTGACGAGCGGCTTCAATCCCACCTTCCGTTCCACGCCAGGACATCACCGCAGCATTTGGGGCGAGACCTCCTTCGAGTATTTCATCCCAGCCGATGATTTTTCGGCCTTTTGAATTGATAAATTTTTCCATACGTGTGATAAAATAACTTTGGAGTTCGTTTTCATCTTTCAAACCTTCTCTTTTTATCAAGTCCTGGCAAAAAGAACTGGCTTTCCAAGCTGCTTTCGGACATTCATCGCCTCCTATGTGGATGTATTCTCCAGGGAACAAATCCATGACTTCGACCAGTACATTTTCTAAAAATTCGAAAGTCTCTTCTTTTGGACAATACACTTCTTCAAAAACACCCCATTTGGTTTGTACTTTGAAAGGGCCATCAGTGCAAGCCAGTTCAGGATAAGCAGCGAGCGCTGCACTGGAGTGGCCTGGCATTTCAATTTCCGGGATGACCGTGACGAATCGATCCTGGGCATATTTTACAATCTCTTTTACTTCCTCCTGTGTGTAAAAACCACCGTATCTTTTACCGTCAAAATGTTCGGGATTGTCACTGGCATGCCCGATGAGCGTTTCATCTCTGAAGGCGGAAATCTCTTGTAGTTTTGGATATTTTTTAATCTCAATGCGCCAGCCTTGATCTTCCGTCAGGTGCCAGTGGAATTTATTTTGTTTATGCATAGCGATCAAGTCTATGAATTTTTTTATAAAATCCACGGGAAACAAATGACGCGCCACATCAAGGTGCATTCCACGATAGCTGAATCTCGGTTCATCGGTGATTTCTACGCAACTTACGGGAATGTTCTTGGATTTGTTTCCAGCTTTAAAAACGTTTGATGGCATCAATTGAAGCAAAGTCTGAACGGCATAAAATGCTCCTTTTCCTGTCTTTGAGGTGATTGTCGTTTCGTAGGGTGAAACAGAGAGTTGGTAGCCTTCTTCGTTTTTGATGGTGTTGTCCAACCTGAAAATGATGGCATCTTTTGTATCTCCGGTTGTTTCAATTTGCAATTGATGTCCGGTTCCTTTTTTTAAAAAATCGATCAAATAATCTGCTGCCTTTTGCAAGCCTATATCATCATTTTCAAGAAGGATACGCGTATCAGTTGAGATCAGGAACTTTCCTTTTTTTGCCAATAATTTTGCTGGTTTAGGAAGGATGTTGTATTGATTTTCTGCAGTATGATTTCGTTCGCTGGAATTTTGACAAGCGCTTAAAATTAGAAGTACGAGTAAAAAATTTACTAAAATTAGTCTGCTCATTTTGTTGATTCATTTTTGAAGCTCAAATGTACTGATATACCCTTGCTTTATGAAATGGAATATTTTTAAAAGAAGAAATTAGTAATAATTTGTAAACGCGACCTGCCAAATCTTAAGAAGCACAAAAAGTCCCAAAGCCGCAAACTTATGCAAGTGATTTGCGAACTTTGTAGCTTTTCGTGAATGAAAGAATTAAATAAATTTTGAATTATCCACGGCCTTAGACAGGACGTACAAATTACAAACTAACAACTGCTATTCTGCAGATTAGAATCCATTGCCATTGATCTCCTGATGCGCCCACATTTCCTTGAAAAAAGGACTGTTATTAAACAAATCGGTGAAAGTGCCTTCGTCAATAACTTTCCCTTTGTCCAGAATGTAGATGTAATCAAACTTTGGCAAAAGATGCAATCTATGCAATGCTGACAAGATCGCTTTGTCCTCAAATTCAGCAAAAAGTTGATCGTAAATCATCAATTCCGTTTTGGGGTCAACACTACTGGTCGGTTCGTCCAGCAAGATCATGTCGCTGTCCTTGGCCGCGAAAATGCCACGAGCCAGGGCAAGGCGCTGCTTTTGACCACCCGAAAGATTAACTCCCTTTTCCTGGATGTTGGATTGAAATCCTTTTGGAAGTTGTTCGATCACTTCTTCAAACTGGGCGATTTTGCAAACTTTGTCCAATTCTTCCTGCTCGTGTTTCAGACCGAGTGTGATGTTGTATTCGATCGTATTTTCAAAAATCTCAGGTTCCTGAGGAAACAAAGTCACATGATCTGAGATCAGGCTCAAATTTTGGAAAGCGGTATCATCAACCTGAAACTTTATCAATTGTGGAGGATACAATCCTCTCAACAATGCCAACAGTGTGCTTTTACCGCTTCCGCTTTCTCCTATGAAAGCGACCTTTTTCCCTTTTTGAATTTTGACTTTGACATTGTTCAAGCCGGGGATTTTGTCTGCATCAAGGTCATTTCCAAAAAGTTCATGTTTGAATTCCAGATGATCAATTTGAATATTTTTCCAGTCTTTCGGCAAATCTCCAACTTCACCATCAGAATGCAAAGCATCATATGCTTCAATGATATTGTAGGCCGTTTTTACATCGGTATCATATTGCACAATTTGTGTGTATTGCCAGGCGATATTGTGAAAAACGCTCATAAATTGATTGACATAAGCCATCAAAGTGACCAAACCGCCAATCAGGAATACTTCTCCCGGGATATAGTTTTGATAAATATAACCCACCAGAATAATGCAGTAAATGACTCCGACCAGCATGTCCACAACAAACCATTTCCATTCGTTTATCCGGACATTTTTTCTAAAAGGAGGAAATACATCCATCACCTTTCTGATCATATCATTTTCCATCCGCTTTTCCAGACGTAGCGTGATCACGGTTATAATGTTAGACAAACTATCAAACAATGTAGAGGAAACAATGTGTTCTTTTTCGTTTACCTCTTTCAGAGTTTTAATGAATGGTTTGTCAAACTGAAGGATTATCCAAATGATACCTATGCCTATGATTAAGGCTATCAGACCAAAAAGTGGCGCAAAATAGATCATTGCCACGAATGATAAACCAAACTTTGCCAAAGCATGAATGTATTCAAAACCACTTGAAAAGAAATTCTTCAAAGCTTCGTAAGCTTTTCGAATTCGATTGATGGTGGCTCCGCTGTGGTTGTCCTGATGCCATTTTACCGGAAGATGGACTGCTTTAAAATAAAGCTCCCGTAAAATATTCTTCCCAATGGTAAAGGATAAATCGCGTTCTTTGACTCTTGAAGTTCCGTGAAATGACCAATCTACCAGCCTGATTAAAAGAAATGCACCGACATACAGCCAGGCAGATTTCAAAATGTTTGTTCCCTGGATCTGAACCTGGTTGATAAACAAGCCCCAAATAATGGGTTCTAAAGCATAAACCAGATTGCTCATAATAAATCCGGCATATACCCGAACGTATTTTTTTCGCTCAGCATAGGCATATTTCCAGGCTGTCTTCAATAATGAAATGTAGGGATTACTATTTGGGTATTTATGTTGATTCATTGTATTTGTTTTTAAGCATTCAACTGCGAAATGCAGCAACAAAAATGTTTTCTACTGAAGTATCATGTAGAAAATTGTATGTCCAATACTATAAATTCTTGAGAAGAGCCCGGTGGTCCTCTTAGAGCAGGTAATACAACGTCAGGGTTTTTGCTGACGTCATCGGAGCGATGAGATAGGTGTTATCTTCGCTTGAAGTGGAATGGTAAGTTTACTAACATGCACACTTAACAAAACGGAGAATTAAAAAAGTTCCTTTGCACTTGAAAATATTTGAATTTGGTAAAAATGGTATTAAAAAAAATGTAGAATGCTCTCATAAGAAGCATCTTTATTCTAAATTTACCAGCCATTTTTTTAGACTTGTTGAGGGTTGTTTTAAATATTTGATGATGAAGTTTTATGCAATCAATGGAAAAATAATTGCCGCTGAAAAAGCAAAGATCGGATTGACTGATCTTGCTTTGCTTAGGGCTTTTGGGATTTTTGAATATTTTAGATTTGTTGATGGAAAACCGATTTTTATGGAAGACCATTTGGATCGTTTGGGATGTTCAGCAAATTTGATGAGTTTAGAAATTCCGTTTTCAAGAAGCGAGTTGAAAAACCAAATTTTAGAACTTGCCAAAGTTAATAAAGTTGTCGAAGCCAGCGTCCATTTAATCCTAACTGGTGGTTATTCTGAAGATGTTTTCACACCTTCCAAACCTAACTTAATAATATTGGTGAAACCTTATATGCCACCACCGCTTTCAAGATTTCAAAACGGGACAAAGTTGTTATTGTGGAAACACAAGCGCGAGATCCCTGAAGTGAAAACCATCAATTATATTGTTCCGATTCTGTCTTTGAAAAAGCGAGCAAAAGTTGGTGCTTCGGATATTTTATACCACGACGGAAAATATATTTCAGAATGTTCTCGAGCGAATATTTTTATGGTCACGCATGATGGAAAGCTAGTAACTGCCAACAAGGGAGTTTTAAAAGGCGTGACACGAAAGCACACATTGGAAGTCGCTAAAAATGTTTGTAAAATAGCGTTCAGGGAGATTTCAATTGAAGAAATCAAAAACGCTCAGGAAGTTTTCATTACAAGTTCATCACAGCGTATCATGCCCGTGGTCCAAATCGATGATTGCACGATTGGTAACGGCAAACCCGGAGCGATTACTTTACAACTTGCAAATTTGCTGCAATCTCATATTGAAAAGTTGCATGAAAAAGTTGTTTATTAAACAACTTCATCAGAAAAAAATTAAATAATTCAAGTTGCGAATAATTAAATTACCCGTTCAAAAGTATAGGCGC
>JANQFJ010000195.1 GCA_028277915.1 Saprospiraceae bacterium | reverse complement strand
TCAAAACTTGCGGCATTCAAGGTCCCAGCTTGCTGACGAAGTGTGGCAACAAAAACTGCAATGGCTAGCCGAAAAATTGAAAATCAAATCGACTATCGTTTTGAAAGAATCCTTGCAAGTCAATTCTCCAATGGTAATTGGTTTTCTAAAACCTGTAGTTTTTGTGCCATTAGGTTTGCTTGCCAATATGCCTTCTAACCAAATCGAAAGCATTCTGGCGCATGAATTGGCGCACATTCGCCGGCATGACTATTTGATCAATCTGCTCCAATCGTTTGTAGAAATTCTCTTGTTCTTCAATCCTGCTGTTTGGTGGATTTCTGCCTTTATACGGTCAGAAAGGGAGCATTGCTGTGACGATGTTGCTATAGATATTACTGGTGACGAGCTTACTTTTGTACACACTTTGGCGAAGCTGGAAGAGTGGAGAAGGCAGCATGGTCGACTTGCCGTTGCATTTTCCGGAAATCGAAATAGAGGAGTGTTGGGACGTATTCAGCGGTTGGTCGATAATCAGGAATCGATTCAATTGCCTTTCAGACTTTTTTGGGGAGCAGTGATCCTGATAACAGGGTTATCCTTTGCTGCTTTTAAAGTAAATGATGATGCTGTTTTAAAAAATGATTTAAATGAAATGGTTGAATCAACCGACATTGCTCATCCATACACAGAAGAACAGTTCCTGGCTGATGCAGGTTCATCGGTAATGGCAGAAGAAATGTCAGAAAACAATTTGGACTCAAAATTTGATTCAGTGCTAAGTTCGAAAGAGGATATCGAAGAAAAAGTGCAAGCGATCAGCCTTGAAATGGACCAACCTGGTATTTCTCCTTTGGTTCAGACTGTCAAAGACACTGTCCCTGAAAAGATTAAATCAATGGAGAAGGAAATGTATGATCTTCAACGAACTTTTCAGAATAAAAGGTCTGAAATAGCGAAGCAGATACAGGAGATCCAGTCAAGAAGACATGCCATTGAAAAGGAAATTCAACAGCAGGAATTAAACCTGGAAAAAGTTCAATTAGAAATGCACAGAGAAATGCAAGATATTGAAAAGGAAAAAATGATGCTGGAAAGAGAATTGGAACTTCAGGAAAACAACCAGGAAGAGGTGATCCTGGATCTAGAATATCAAATTCAGGAATTGGAGTTGCAGATGGAAATTGATATTGTTGATATGTCTGAAAGTGAAGACAATGAAAAAATAAGAAAGGAAATTGGCAACAAAAAGAAGCAAATTCAGGAACTTCGGAAAAAGGTTTTGCAGCAGCAAAAAGTTATCGCAACTAAAGAACTCGAAGCTAAAAAACAGGCTATCCTGAAAGAAAAGCAAATACACGAAAAACTGCATAATAATCAAAAACTGGAGCATGATAATCAAATGAAAGTTCATGAAAGACAAGCTGAAATGCTTCGTTTGGAGGAGACTATGCACGTTTTAGAAATTAAAATGCAGGAAATAGAAAATGACCTTCAAAATCGAATGCATGAAATACAGCTAAAAATGGAATTCGAATTTGAAAAAAGGGAAAATGAAGAACATTAAATAATTTTTATATTTCTAAGTTTGGTAAGAATGAGGCATGATTTTGATCGTGCCTTTTTTATTTTTGACGCAACGATTGATAGTTTGAGTTGTGAAATTGAAAAGATCGGATTTGTTTAATATTTTTAAATCCAAAAAATGCTAAAGTTATGCTGACTAAAAACTCCAATTTTATTTTGTTTTTTTCTTTGATTTTTTGTTTTGCAATAGCTTGCAAAGATAAAGAACCTGAAATGAATGAGCAGCCTGGACCTAAATTCAAAGAAACCTGCTGCACCCACTCAGCGATTGTTGATAGTGTGGGTAGTGCGGAGGTTTTCATTCCAAACAATTTTACTGCAAATTTTGACGGGATCAATGATGTTTTCGTTGTTTGGGCGGGACAGGAAATTTCACACATCATTTCCATGAAAATATTTGACGATGCTGAAAACCTAGTTTTTGAGCATTATGATTTCCAGGGAAATGATCCCGCTGAAGGCTGGGACGGAAAATTACCGGACGGCAACCTGGAGGACGGTATTTTTAACTATGTCATTGAAATATCCAACGTGTTCAACGAAACCAAGACTTTTGAAGGTACGGTAGCTTGCAGAACTTCATTTCCGTTGAATTGTGTTGACCATGAAAATCAATGCGTCTTTGGTACGCAGCATGACGGAAACGGAGGATACGATGGAGCTTTGCCAAACTTTGAAGATTGTCAGTAATCAACTCCCTTTGTTTTTTAAATCGTCGGAGAAATATCATTTTTACTTTACAACGACTACTTTTCTGACCAGTGATTTTTTGTCTGATTCAATTCGAAGAAAATAGTTTCCTGAGCTGAGGTCACTTACTTGGAAAGTAAATTGATGATTTCCCGGATTTTGGTTTTCGTTGAAAATGGATTTTATAATTTTGCCGTTGAGGTCAACGAGCTCAGCTTTCATACTTGCAGGATCTTTCAAATGGTATTGAACTTTTGCCTGTTCACTAACTGGATTTGGGAAGATTTTAAGTTTTAAATTTTCCGCAAGAAGGTCCTTAATTCCAACAATTTCTTCTTCCAAAAGGTCTCTCTGAAAAGCGCCGTTGCCATGAGTTGCAGCACGGAGTTTGCGATTGACCGGTGAAATTTTTAAATCAAAAACCATCGTCGCATCATACAGTCCTTCCATATAAGGTTCCCAATTTAAACCACCATCTATGGACGCAAATACTCCTAGGTCATTGCCTACATAAACATTATTTGGGAACAATGGGTCCACTATAACAGCATTGGCCGAAACATCGGGCAAACCAATACTAACATCTTCCCAGTCAGCACCATAATTTTCTGTTTTGAAAACATGTCCCGTTCCATATCCTGAAAAAGTGATGTAAGCTATCGCTTCATTAGTTGGGTCAACAGTCATATCCATTGCAAACCGATCAGGTAGATCACCAGTAATATTGGTCCAGATATTACCACCATCTGTTGTCACAAAAACATTCCCTTGGGATCCACCAAACAACGTTGTCGGAGCTGTGGCAGCATAGACAACATCAGCATTTTGCGGAGAAATGGCCATGCTCAACACGGGATTTCCATCTAATGGAATGCCGTTGTTAGTAGCTTGCCAGGAGTCAGCACCGTTTTCAGTTTTATAAACCCTCGTACGGCCTGCATACAGTGTTTCAGATCCATCTTTGGCGTTGACGAAAGGAGCAATGAAGGCCGTAGTACCATTTGGTGGAGCAGCCCCCGAAAAACTTTGTGCTTGGTTGGTGGACTTTTGTATGGAAAGGTACTGGTAAGAGACGTAAACTATATCATCATCAGCAGTATTAATCGCTGTCCAACTGCCATCACCTCCGAATACTCTAGTCCAGATGACATTGCCTTCCCAGTAAATTGTCCCATTGTCTTGAAGTCCCCCGATACAGAAGATGGAATCCTGGTAAGAGTTGGAAAAACCATTATAAAACTGAACAGATTGATAACCTCCATTACAGGAATGAAAAGTCTCGCCATTATCCAATGAGCGATGAATGCCACCGTCATTTGCGATATAAAAAACGTTAGGAGTCGTGGGATGATAAATTACATCGTGACAATCAAAATGAACAAACTGAGGTCCTCCATCAGGGCCTTCCAGCGGAGGTGTGTCATAACCCAGTCCTCCGGAGCCTCCATTTGAGACCAATTGTAAATTGTTGCCTCCACTATTGGATTTCCAAACCTGAACACCGACTATTGTTAAATCATTTTCGTTTTGCGGATTTACCGCAACATCATGCGCAAACCAGCCTTGATACCTTGAATAATCTGTGGTACTTTGGATAGTCCAATTGTAGCCAAAATCAGTGGATTTGCAAAGCCAACTAGCCCCATCTGCCGAACTAAATCCGTTTCCAATACTTGCAAAAACGATATCAGGATTGGAAGGCGCCGCATCAAGTAAAATTTTTCCATTAAACTGGGTGGGAAGATTTGACTCTATTTTTGTCCAGTTCACACCTCCGTCAATTGTTTTATAAATGCCAAAACCTTGCGATCCAAAATTGCCGTGAGCTGATAGCACGATATCATCATCGTCCGGATGAATCAAAAGGCTAGTTCCCATGACTACATTGAGAATCTGTGTCCACGAACCGCCTCCGTCTGTACTTTTGTAAATCCCATCGGTCGTTGCTGCAAAAACGATGTTTGGGTCTTGGGGAGAGACTTTCACAGCCCAAACTCCGTGATTTTGATTGTAAGACCAATCCAGGCTTTTAGTCCAGGAAATCCCACCATCCACGGATTTCAATATTCCAATTCCATAGCTTCCTCTGGTATTTCGATATGCAGCACCCGTTCCGGCTAGTTCAATATTATATACTTCACCGGTCCCGATATACATGGTCATTGAATCACCAGGATTGAAAGTAATACAGGAAACACCCAGCACGGGATATCCCGTTGGGACATATTCCCAGGCCTGAGCGCCTACCCCTGCTGAATTGGATTTCCATAGTCCGCCACTTGCTGAACCGGCGTACATGGTATTTGGATTTTGCGGATTAAAAGCCAGCGCCAACGTCCGGCCGCCATGATTCTTTGGGCCCATGCTTTCCCAGGGGTCAGTCGGGATATCCCGATTGATGGCTGTGTTTTGCTGAACGGATTCCCATGCTGCAAAGTGGGCCTGAGCAGGCAGTTTTTCATATGGATAGCTGCGGGAGAGTCCGAATAAATTGAGTGCTTCGTAGGCACCAGAGTATTTTTCCTCAGTTTCGGATGATGTAGTATTTATTGAAAATATTTTTAGAAGGATAAAACACAAAATAGTCAATGCTAAAAATAGAAATGCCTGGATAGTAATTTTTTTTTGCATAATGATCTGTTTTAAAGAAATGATAAGACCATGAATTGGCTTTCAAAACTAAAAAAGAATTTTTCAATTAATATCATAAAAAAATCGAAATACACTTTTTGTCTGGTTGCTGCTAATTGTCAAACCTCGTTGTGATGCTTTTAATTTCATTTCAACTTCAAAATTCCTTGTTTCAACGACAAATTTTGTGTGGAAAGGAGTATCCATTTACTTTTGAAAAGTATTAACCATTATCTTTTTTGAGTTGCCTCAAAAGTGGTATCCAATAATACTTTTTAAAATCAAAATCATGAAATTTAAAATTGCAATCCTGTTTTTTATCATTTTGTTTGTCCAAAGTTGCATTCCATCATTGCATCCGCTTTGGACGGAAGATACCCTTGTTTTTGAAGAAAAATTACTTGGAGAATGGTTCCAGGAAGACTCAGATGGCAAATTTATCTGGAATTTTTCCGGTGGATTTGATGAAAAGAAAAACCGTCCTGAAGATTACGATTTAATTTATACAGAGAATAAAAGTGAAGCGAGATTTGATATCCACCTTGTAAAGTTAGGGGATCATTTATTTTTTGATATTTATCCAGATGATTTGGATTACCTTAAATTTGAAGACAAAACCCTTGCTGTTCCATTAGGTATTCAAGGTTTTGGAAGCGGCAGATCAGATGAGCCAGATATTCATCTAAATTCACTGTATTTTCAGCATATGCTTCCTGTTCATACTTTTGCAAAGGTGGAATTCGGGGCTGGTGAAGTAAAGATATTTCAAATTGACATGGAGTGGCTTGGTGATTTATTCGAACAAAGAAAAGTTAGGATAAAGCATGAAAAAACAAGTGACGGAGGGGTTGTGTTGACCGCTCCAACGGAAGATTTACAGAAATTTTTCGAAAAATATGCTGAAGATCCAAAAGCATTTATGGAACCGATTGTTTTGAAAAGGAGCCAATAGAAATAAATGAACCAACAAATTTTAGTAAAAATTATCCGGAACAAGGTTGTGCAGCATACCTTGTTCTGGGTATTGTCTTTCGGGGTTTTATTGCAGTTTTTTGCCTACTCTGACGAATTGCACAAATCTGATTGGATATATGCCGGACTATTTCATTTGCCCTTGATTTTAGCTGTGTACACCAATCTAAGGTTGTTGATTCCTCAACTTTTAAATGGAAGTCGATACCTTCTTTTCATTCTTTCGCTGTTGGTTTTGATCCTTTTTACCACATGGTTTTTACAATTCACTTTTGAAGTTTTAACTGACTATATTTTTCCGGGGTATTATTTTATTTCGTATTATGAAATGGCAGATTACATCAAATTTGGATTGATATATTTACTCCTGACAACATTATTAAAACTTTCAAAAAGCTGGTTTGAATTGAATGAAACTAAGCAGCTTTTAGAAAAATTAAACAGTGAAAAATTACAAGCAGAGTTATCCGCTTTGAAAGGACAGATCAACCCCCACTTTCTGTTTAATAGTTTAAATAGTATTTATTCGTTATCTATTGAAAATGAGCCGATAACATCGAAATTTATTTTGAAATTGTCAGAAGTTCTTCGATACATGATCTATGAAGCCAATGAAGAAAAAGTGTCTTTAAAAAATGAATTGAAATACCTTGAAAATTTTGTGGAATTGCAACGTTTAAGGGTAGATGATGCTGATGTTAAAATTGAATTTTTGGGAAATTCAAAAAAATCAAAAATTGCACCACTCCTTTTGATTCCATTAGTTGAAAATGGATTTAAACACGGCATTAAAGGAGATACAGAAAATGCTTTTATTCATATTTTCGCCAAGACCGAAAAGAATGATTTTTATTTTTCAGTGAAAAACAACAAAGGCCAAATCGATGAGACCGAAAGTGATCGGTTTAAAGGAATTGGATTGAAGAATGTCCAGCGAAGGCTGGAATTGATTTACCCCAATAAGCATGAAATTAGAATTTTGGAATCGGATACAACTTTTAAAGTTGTTCTGAATATAAATTTGGCATAATGATAAATTGCATCATAGTTGATGACGAACCGCTGTCCAGGCGAGTCATTGAAAAATATTTGAAAGATTTACCGCATTTAAATCTTCTAGCAAGCTGTAGCCATGCTTTTGAAGCGATGGAAATCCTCCAAAAGGAGCATGTTGATTTGATGTTTTTAGATATCAATATGCCCAAACTTTCAGGGATCAATTTTGCGAAAACCCTCTCCAATCCGCCTTTGATTGTTTTCACTACAGCTTACCCGGAGTATGCTGTTGAAGGATTTGAACTGGAAGCGGTTGATTACCTTTTAAAACCATTTTCGCAGGAGCGATTTTTAAAAGCTGTAAACAAAGTGAGCAAGCAATTGGCAAATATTGAAACCTTGAAACGGCCTAATGAGACAAGTTTTTTAATTGTCAAAGCTGATAAAAAATTGTATAAACTCAATTTCGACGATATTTTATACTTACAGGCCTATGGCGATTATGTGAAAATTTTTACAAGTAAAAAGACATTACTCACCAAAGAGCGATTGTCCAATCTTGAAGCGTCTCTTCCAAAGAATCTTTTCCACAAAATTCATCGATCATATATCATCTCCCTAAATGCCATTAGCTTTTTGGAAGGCAATCAGGTTAAAATCAACGAAACACTGTTGCCCATTAGCAATTCAAATCGCGCCGGCTTACTTGCCAAATTGAACCAATAAGCAATGTGTTGAACAACTTAGAAAAGGCTGATGAAATTTCCAATAAAAGAAAAAACACTCCAAATAATCCAATTCTAATGTCGATTTGAAGCAACCTTTCCCTTAAGGGAAAGTTAAAGAGGGATTATGGATTTGATTCAAAAGGAAATATCAATACCTTCCAATTTTGGAAAGATTAATCTATTTTTGGCGGATTTTAAGTCTTATCAGCTTTAATATGTTCAAGATGCACAAACCATTAGTAGTTTTATTATTTACCATTTTTACTTTTCAGGTCTCTTATCCTCAGACACCACGTCAACCAACTTCCGCTGAAATTCACGACGCTATCAAAAAGTTAAACGTTTTGGGTGCTGCGCTCTATATCGCTGCACATCCCGATGATGAAAATACAAGAATGATCAGCTATTTGTCTAATCACCTAAGGGTAAATACAGCATACCTTTCCTTGACGAGAGGAGATGGTGGGCAAAATCTGATTGGCCCTGAGATCAGCGAATTGCTTGGAGTGATCAGAACGCAGGAGTTACTTGCAGCGAGGTCTGTTGATGGAGGTAAACAATTTTTCAGCAGAGCCAATGATTTTGGATATTCTAAACATCCCGACGAAACACTCAAAATCTGGAACAAGGAAGAAGTCTTAAGTGATGTCGTTTGGACTATTCGTAATTTTAAGCCGGATATTATTATCAACCGATTTGACCACACCTCAGCCGGCAGAACCCATGGGCATCATACCTCTTCAGCTATTTTGTCTTATGAAGCATTTGATTTGGTTGGAGATGAAAAGGCTTATCCTGAACAACTGGAATATACCGAATCATGGCAGCCGTCCCGGTTGTTTTTTAATACTTCATGGTGGTTTTACGGAAGCCGTGAAAATTTTGAAAAAGCCGATAAATCAAAAATGGTCAGCGTGGATATCGGTACTTATTATCCATTAAAAGGAAAGTCAAATAATGAAATTGCTGCTGAAAGTCGCAGTATGCACAAATGCCAAGGAATGGGCTCAACACCTAGCCGTGGCTCACAAATGGAATACCTTGAGTTAATAAAAGGAGCCATGCCTTCCAACAAAGAAGATCTTTTCGAAGGAATCAATACTACTTGGACGAGAATTAAGGGAGGTGCCCGGATTGGTAAGGTATTGCGAAAAGTTGAAAGAAAATTTAATTATGATGATCCTTTCAAGAGCATTCCTGATTTGTTGAAAGCTTATAAAATGATCAAAGTCTTGCCGGATGGTTATTGGAAAAATGTAAAACTAGAAGAGATTTCAGCAGTGATTAAAGCATGCATGGGGCTTTATGTAGAGGCGACTGCAGACGACTTTTCGGCAACTCCCGGGCAAACTGTAGAATTAACGATGGAAGTTGTAAATCGCTCTGATGTAAATGCCATACTAGAAAGCGTGCAATATCTCCCAATGTCAATGGATACTGTTTTGAATCTCGATTTGAAAAACAACCAGGCTTTCAAGTTTTATAAAAATATTACCCTTCCAGAGAACATGCTATCGACGAGCGCCTATTGGTTGAAAGAGAAAGGGACCCTTGGGATGTATGTTGTTGATAATCAAAAATTACGCGGTAAACCTGAAACTCCTAAAGAATTTTTAGTGAGTTTTAAAATGTCAGTTGAAGGAGTACCTATGACTCTTACCGTTCCGGTTGTTTTTAAAAAAACTGATCCCGTAAAGGGAGAGGTTTACAGACCATTTGAAATCACTCCGCCAGTATTTTCCAGTATAAAAGACAAAGTTTATGTTTTTGCCAATAATGAACCAAAAACCGTAGAGGTGCTGGTTAAAGCTGGTAAAAAAAATATTGTCGGCTCAGTTTCGATTGAACATCCAAAAGATTGGCGACTGGAGCCGGAGAGTGCCAATTTTTCAATGGATTTGAAAGGAGAAGAGCAGACTTTTAGTTTTAAACTGTATCCTCCGAAGGAGCAGTCTGAAGGGAACATTTCGGCGATTGTGAAGGTAGATGATCAAGAGTATAGAGAAGCACTGACTTTGATTGAATATGATCACATCCCGACACAGACTATTTTACAAAAAGCCAGTTCCAAGGTCGTACGAATCGATTTGAAAAAAGCAGGAGACAAAATAGCCTATATCGAAGGTGCTGGAGACGCTATCCCGGAAAGCCTTGAGCAAATAGGTTATGATGTTGATTTGTTGGATGATAACGCCATTTCTCTCAAAAACCTTAAAAGATACGATGCGGTGATATTAGGGGTGAGAGCCTATAATACTAAAGAGCGATTAAAATTTCATCAAAGCACATTGATGGACTATGTCAAAGCCGGAGGAACAATGATCGTTCAATACAATACCGGACATAGACTATTGACCAAAGATGTTGCTCCGTATTCTTTAAAAATATCCAGGGACAGGGTTTCGATGGAAGATGCGGAAGTCAGAATATTGGAACCAAAGCATGAAGTTTTAAACTATCCCAATAAGATCTCCGCAAAGGATTTTGACGGATGGGTTCAGGAGCGCGGATTGTATTTTCCAGACGAATGGAGTGAAGAGTTTAAAGCCATTCTTTCTTCAAATGATCCTGGAGAATCGCCTAAAAATGGTGGTTTGCTTGTCGCAAAATACGGCAAAGGACATTATATCTACACCGGTTATTCTTGGTTTCGAGAACTACCAGCGGGTGTCGCAGGAGCTTACCGAATTTTCACCAATTTGATTTCAATAGGAAAAAAAACTTATTCGAAAGAAAATAATTCCCAAAGTAAAAAATAGCTTATGAGATTAATTATAGCGATTGTGCTTCTCGGATGTTATCAGATTGCATCAGCTCAGGAGGATGCCTTTTTAAAAGAATACTTGGAAAAATGGCAAAACGGCGCTCAATACACCATTGAACTGGTGGAATCAATGCCAGAAGATAAATTTGATTTCAGACCTTCTCCCGATGTCCGTAGTTTTCGGGAGCAGGTGGTTCATCTTATGAACAACATGGTTTGGCTTAGTTCGAGTTATTTGTCAACCTTGAGTTTTAAAGGAGATTTAAAACACAGAGATTTGAACAAAGAGGAAATTCTTTTACTATTAAAACAAGCCTCAAAATTTGCTGAAACAGCCGTCAGAAAAATGGAAACCAAGGATTTGGATGTAATTGTGGATTTTTATGCAGGTCCAATGACCAAACGCCAAATCCTGATGCTCATGAACGATCATATGACCCATCATCGTGGACAAATAATAGTGTATGCGAGGATGAATGATATAAAGCCACCAAGGTATAGGGGGTGGTAAAGGGATGTGCGGATAAAGAAGGAAGTGCGGGTTGTACCTAATAACCAATAACTTTTGACAACTTAACCTCTAACCATTTAACTGATAACCCATAAATCATGGAAGACAAAGAATTACCACAAAACAACGCTGATGACACTCCGCCGATATTTAAAAACTGGAATCAAATGTATATCACAGTTTTAGTTTTACATGCGTTGATCATTTTTGCATTTTACATGTTTACAAAAATCTATTCTTAAATTACCCAAAACACACAGAAAAACCTCCTGTATGCACATTCTCGATTGGATAATAATGTTGGTCACTTTATTGGGAATCGTATTTTACGGCGTTTGGAAGACAAGGAATGTTAGCAGCGTAAAAAGTTATCTTTTAGGAGATAAAGACCTTCCATGGTGGACCATCGGTTTGTCAATAATGGCTACTCAGGCCAGCGCGATCACTTTCCTTTCGACACCTGGGCAGGCATATGATGATGGAATGCGCTTCGCGCAGTTTTATTTCGGATTGCCGGTGGCGATGGTTATACTAGCGATATTTGTTTTACCGCTTTATTATCGTTTGAATGTTTATACGGCCTATGAATTTTTAGAAGGTCGGTTTGATGTGAAAACGAGAGTGCTCACTGCTTTTTTGTTTTTATTACAACGAGGTATGGCTGCCGGAATCACGATTTATGCTCCTGCCATCATCCTGTCAAATATTTTGGGGTGGGATTTAAATATTACCATGCTATGCATTGGCGCATTGGTTATTTTTTATACGGTTAGTGGCGGAACAAAAGCAGTTAGTGTAACTCAAAAACAGCAAATGATCATCATCTTGCTGGGGATGTTTTTAGCAGCCGTAATTTTGGTCTTTCAACTGCCATCGGATGTATCTTTTGGAGATGCTGTAGGTGTAGCCGGGAAAATGGGAAAACTCAACGTCGTTGACTTCGAATTTGACCTTTCAAATCGCTACAACTTTTGGTCGGGGATGATTGGAGGAACATTTTTGTTTCTTTCCTATTTTGGAACAGACCAATCGCAGGTCCAGCGATATCTTTCTGGCAAGTCTTTGACAGAGAGCCGTTTAGGTTTGCTTTTTAACGGGATCATCAAGGTACCCATGCAGTTTTTGGTCCTTTTCGTTGGAATATTGGTTTTTGTGTTTTTCCAGTTTACAAAACCACCACTTCATTATAATGAAGCCAATGTTGAAAAACTAAAAAATACGGAATACGAAAGCCAGTACAACGCGTTGCTGGAGCAACAAAATGATCTTTTTGAGCTAAAACAGGCTGAAATGCGAAAGCTCATCACAGCAATTGATAATAAAAAGGAAAACGAAATATCAGTGGTGCAGCAAAGCGTAAAAGACTTGCTTCAAAAAGATAATGACCTTCGTTCTGAAGCAAAGACATTGATCGAGGAGGCTGTTCCATTAGCAAAAACTGAGGATACGGATTATGTGTTTATCACTTTCGTAACCAAACATTTGCCAATTGGGTTGATTGGATTGCTGTTGGCTGTCATTTTTTCTGCAGCAATGTCATCCACATCGTCAGAATTGAATGCACTGGCGACAACCTCAGTAGTTGATCTTTATCGGCGGTTGATCAATAAAGACGCTACGGACCATCACTACCTCAATGCTTCAAAATGGCTGACCATAATTTGGGGGGTAATAGCCCTTGGCTTTGCGATGACAGCTTCGCTTTTTGACAATTTGATTGAAGCGGTCAATATTGTCGGATCGGTTTTTTATGGTGCTATTCTCGGGATATTTTTAGTGGCTTTCTTTTTACAAAGACGGAATAATAAATCAAGGCTTTTGGGAATGTTTACCGGAGCAGTCATCGGAACGATCATAGCTTCATTGGTTACTGAAAAATTACATTATTTTGAAATTGCAATTGGCGGAATACCGGGCGCAATTGTTGGATTTTTGTTTATTCAAAATTATTTCAGAAAAGTAGGATCTAATTCAGTTTTTATTGCAGCTTTGATCGCAGAGGTGATCGTGATTGTCATTTTTATACTGGATAAATGCGGAATCGTCGAAATCGCATACCTCTGGCTCAATTTGATCGGCTGTATTCTGGTGATCTTTTTCAGTGTGATTTTGCAAATGTTTTTAAATGGAGATAATGAGCGATCAGAACCGAAGATTGCTTAGCTTTAATATTCTTTCAGAGGTTATAAATTCTTCATTTTTAAAACGAATTAAATAAATACCGTTTGAAGAAGAAGATAAATCGAATTCAATGGAATTGGAATTTACCTTTTTTGAAAATAGTACCTTTCCGTTTAAATCCAGAAAATCGAGTACACCTTTGTCAGAATGAGTCACAGGAACCTGAATGGTAACTGATCCTTCGGTCGGGTTTGGAAAAACAAGCAATTTCCAATCATTTTCCGGTTCTATTTCAACAGCCGTTGATGCACAATCCAAACTGTACAATTGGAAAAAATCCCACATCAGATCATTGGCATTAATAAATTCAGAAACCGGATCACCCAAAACAGTTGTCATCCCACCTGGCCATGAATGCCCGCCATCTGTGGTGATATAAAATTGTTGCTCATACATGCAATCGCAATCAATCCATCGGATATGAGTATAATCCGATCCGGCATGTAAAGTGTCATTGATAATTATGCAATTATTCATTGTAGCCCAGGCATTTTGAACAGAATCAATAGGTGGATTGTAATGGTTTGATGGTCCATCACCTACGCCTCCAAGATATGGAACATTAGAGTCTTCGAACGAATGGAACTGGATGATTGGTACTGCTCGTGAAGGGTCGCAAAGCTCCACATTCATCGTTCCGGCAACGGGTGCAATAGCAGCTATTTTTTCCGGGATTTCACAGGCCAGACGATAACTCATAAAAGCTCCGTTTGACATTCCGGTTGCATAAACCCGATTGGTGTCAATGGCTAAATCAAAAACCAGTGAATCAATCAGATCACTTATAAAACCCACATCATCAATGTCATTGTTCATCGCATAGCCACAGCAACCACCAGCATTCCAGGTACGAATATTCAACAAACTTTGAACTCCTTCGGGGTAAACGACAATGAAGTCTGCATTATCAGCTTTTTCGCTTAGTTTGGATTGCGTTTCCAGTTGTGGACCACTTCCAAATCCTCCGTGCATGGCAATAATTAAGGGCAATTCAGTAGAACCATCATAATTTGTGGGAAGGTGTAAAAGGTATGTTCGAGGACTCCCATCAACATGGATACTATCGTATTGAGCGGAAAGTTGAATGGTACAAAAAAGAAAAAGAAGACAGAGTAGATTTTTCATCATTAATTAAATTTTTGTTGTGATTCTTTGACTTATCCAACTGTCTTTCGTTTATTCTGGTTTACTTTTTTATAATGATTTTGATGCCAAATTTTGTATAAAAATTGTCCTATGACAAAGTAAGCGATCACAACTAACATGCCTCCGACAAACATACCATTTTCAAAAACGGAATCAATTCCATATTTGTAATGAAAAAGGCTGATTGAGATGATAAAATTCAAAATGCCGTAGGCGATGTTTTGTTGGTTTCCAAATCCAAAAAGACTGAACATCCTGCCTTTCCATATACCGAGAACAAAATGCGGGATTGCATTGACCATGGTCAGGCCTATCAGAAAGTCGATAAAATCCATATTAAAGTGTTTGCTGAGTAATCATTTTTTATGGACAACAAAGGGTTTCGACAAAGTGTTTTTGTCACCTTCTAGTTTTAAAAAATAAATACCAGATTCAAGAAATTGCACATCAATATCGGTAAGACCTGCGCTAATTTTGCCCGTTTTCAATTCTTGCCCGGATACATTGTAGATTACATATTGTCTGAAAAATGCATGATTACTTTCAACCTTTAAATTCAAAAAACCTTCATTTACTGGATTGGGGAACAATTGAAAATCAATCTGCTTTTCAGGATTTTTAACGTTGGTAACAAACTCTTCAAACTGGTAGCAAACGACTTCGAGGCTTGTTTTTGAATATGTCGAATCATTGTCAATGGCCTTTATGACCACCTGGTATGGTTGCTCCCGAAAATGCTCTTCCATGACGATCCATTCAAAAGTAGCGCTTCCGGTGTTTCCGTTTGTAACAGCTTCAAAAGTAGCCGGATTGTTGAAATAATCATATAATCCGGAACTGGAGGCGATTTCAATTTCCTGGTTGATGTCAGGGTCGGATACTGCAATTTCGAGTTTCATCGTATCGCCAACATTCACAGGGATTATTTCATTGCCGGAAATATTTTCGATTTCGATTTCGGGATAAATGTCAGGATCATCTTCTACGATGACATTAAAGTCTAAAACCATTTGGTCAATCAATTCTCCTGATCTAAAGGATTTGATCAAAATCGCCACCACATATTCCCCCGCGACTTGAGGGGCATCCCAGTAAAACAATCCTTTTTTATGATTGAGATAACAAAGGGATTGATCGGGTGGGATTCCAATAATTGCGCAAGGCGTATCATAATTCGGAACTTGCAGGTTTATATCCTGCTGGGGAATAGTGATTTGGTAAACAATACTATCTCCATCAAGATCAAAAGCATTTGGTGTGTAAACATAAGGCAAATCCACAAAAGCCCTGATAATTGGAGGCTCTAAAATGACGGGCGATTGGTTTGTTTCATCTCCGGAAAGTGCATTGAGCATAAATTCCGTTTGGATATGAAATGGAACCATGTCCGAATTAGGATGATTTAGATTCAATATTCCAGCATTTCGGTTTGGATCGGTCATCGACAATGTGTATTGTCCAAATTCGTCATAGGTGTGCTGCGTAGTATAAATATTCATTTGAAAATATTCATCCAAAACTTCTCCGTCCGGAATGCCATTTCCATCGTTATCAAGGCCATTGACCCGAAGCACTGCTTCGCAGGTGCCATCTCCCCAGCAGAGGTAAATGGAATCTCTTTGATGAGGACTTAGTTTGGTGTAAGTGATTACAGACGACTCAATTGTATAGTCACTTATTTGTTTGTAGGTGATGACACCAGCGTGGTTGTGTGTAGCAAAGGAATTGGTGAAAAGAGAGAGAAGCAGGATGACAGATAGTAGCGTTCTAATTTTCATAACTCAGAATTGATTTGATGAACAAGGCATTTTAGGATCGAACGTAACACTAAAGTCTTTGAGCTGTAATTTACACTTTTTAATCGAATGAAAGACCTTGTTTTTTTGTCTTTTTGACACCTAATAAAGGAAGATGTTTGACGCGATGATAAGTCAAAGCCAACGAGATGCAATGTTTTAATTCTGCCACCGGAATTTTATCGTCCAATTTAAAGACTATCGCTCGGTTTCGTTCGAATTTGAATTTGTCACCATGAATTTTCTTAAATGTTGGGACCAATTTACTGGTACATTTGAAGTACATGGCATATTGATCCGGAGCTTTTTCCTTCCAATCCATCCTTATTGTACTCCCTTTTTTAGCAAGATAGCTGGGCTCGCCCCATTTTAGCGTTTCTTCCAGTTGATTGATCTCTGTTATTTCACGTGCAGTATCCAAAACCAACTGCCTCAATTGCAATAATTTAGGACGAACAGATTGTGGATAATTGTTGAAAACGTCATCAACTTTTGGATTTTTAATCAATTTCATTTTCCTTTTTTGAATTTTAAAGATCCGAAATTTTCCATAACCCCAACGATTTGTCATCAAACAATCTTTCCATTTCAGTACATTTTTCGTTGAGCAGGTAAATTGGTTTTGGGAAATTGAAAGGTGGAAGTTCAAAATTGAGTGGCCGCCAGCCACCTGTGTGAATGTCTTTGTTGGATTGCTGATTGGTAAAAGTAGTGGTCATCAAATACTTGGAACTACTTTTTTTAATATTTTGAATTGACTTAAAAATATTTTTAAAAGAAAAATGAACGAAACAATCTCTGCAAAAAATTAAATCAACTTTTGGTATTTGATCTTTAATCAAGTTGAGTTGGAGGAAACTGTTGTTTGCATTTTTAAATTTTTCAATATTAGTTTTAATAATTTCTTCAACGATATCAGCGCCTGCGTATTTTATTTTTGAAAGATCAATATTTTGCATCCAATTGAAATCCCCGCATGGAATGTCCAGCATGGTTTGAATGTTAAAATTTCGTAAAACAGAAGGCAGGTTTTCAACAATCTCTCGGGTCTGCTTCAGTGACGATCCGATTCCTGATACGGATTCTCTTTTTTCAGCAATATGCCACAAATTGCTTTGGTAAATCTTGTTGAAAATTTCGCTGACCTTTTTGCCTTCAAATGGTTTGTCATCAGCGAAATGGTAAATATCTTCTCGGTTTTTTTGCATCATTTTCAACTTTACAAACCTAACACACCAAAAACTTCCGCCCAGGGATCTCTTCCAACGATGGTATAAAAATAAAAAGCACCCAACCAGCCGTGGTACAATCCCAAAGCATATAAATTCTTCTTTTTTAGATAAATTGTAGTGTAAACTAAAGCTAACAGAAACGTTCCTCCGACTAAAGTCAAAAAAGGGAAATGAACTACTGCAAATACGATGGATGTCAATAAGATGATCACCACATTTGACATTTTGTTGTTTTCCATATCCCGCAAATTACCGGCGACGAGCGCGACGACGATGAATTGTTGGATAACTCCCCAAATTGGGTAGAGGAGGAGAATCGGGAAAATATTTTTGTTGATGATAATGGTGTCAAAATAATTGCCTATCAGAAAAAATACCGCAACGCTCAAAATACCCAAAGGGAGTAGCATTAAAAAAGTTGCTTTAAAATTGGTTTTCGTGAAGCCCCAATGAGCTAAAATGTTTTCGTCTCTTCGGTATCTGTAAATCACAAAACCAATCCAAAACAAACAAGCTCCAATAACATAAAATGCTCGCCAGTTTAACCAGTCCATAAAAATGAATTTGCCTACGCCGGTTATTAGCACCGCAATGATTTCAAAGATTCTTTGTTTATTTTCAGCTTTCATAGTACAATCTTTTGTGGGTAAATTTTAAAAATCGCTTTATTAATAACCCACATTTTCCGTCGAATCAATTAAACGAATCGATGACTTCACGGATTTTTCGAGCGACCTCCATGTATGCTTCATCCATGTTTTCCCATTGAGAGATGGCTTTGAGGTTTTCTCCGGAATCTTTTGGGATCATTTGATTTTTTGAAAAATTGAGACCGCTAAAATCAAAAGGTCGAAGGTAGATCGGAACTACCCTGGCACCGGCTTCCTTTTCCAGTTGTAAAGCCATGGGAATTTCCTTTTCCCAAATGTAGGAGGAAGCAACAAAATCTGCGCTCACCAACAGCAAAATGATATTGGAATCCCGCAGATTTTTTTCAATTTCAACATCCCATTCTTCACCTGCCTGGATGGCTTTGTCCGTCCAGACTTCGATTTTTTCCAGCCTCCGCAAAGGAGCCAAATGTACCGATAGGCGGTTCATAATTTCGGTGTCCTTGTGAGAATACGAGAAAAAGACTTTTAAAGGTCGTTGGGGTTTGCTGTCCAGCAATACCTCAAAATCGTGAATACGTTGTCGTTTATTTTTATCGGATTGTATAAAAACCAGTTGTTCGCGATTCAATTTGCAAAGGTCAAGGTATTTTACAAAATGCTCTCCATCTACAGAAACTTCCAGATTGTACAACCACCTTGGCGCTTTTTCGGATGTGTCGTCATATTTTTCCGTCCAGTTATCTTCCCGTTTGTAGAAAATCTGCTCTCCACCTTTGGCGTTTTGTGGTTCGACTATTTTGCTGAGTTCTTTTTCTTCGAGGATAGCTGAAATAATGTGGAAAACTTCTTTTTGAATTTCAAAATAATCTCCAATGGGTTCAGCCCCAATGAGGAAAATACCTTTTTCGCCATCAGCTTCAGGAGGAATGCCTTTGAACATGACTCTCGTTCCTCGTTTTTCAAACAAAATTCCTTTTTTCCAATAATAGCGAGCATCGACACCAGCAGACATGCCATAGAAAAAGATCATTCTTTGTAATACTTTTCTGAAAAAGTATAATGGCAATCTGATAAAATACGCCTTTTGTTGCAAACCTTTGGCAGCGATGGCATAGAGGTCTTCTACCGGATGCGTTTCCGGCAAATATTGAGGTGCAACGAAAGTGCCGGGTTCATCCATTTTTTCAAAAATGATTTCCATCTCGGCCATTAGGGCCAGGACGGTGTCTTTTCGAAATCCTCTACGACTTTTCATGTCTGCTTTTGTAAAAACGCCATCTTCGGCTCGGACCGTTTCGTTCAGAATTTTGTAAATGCCTTCAGTTACCCAAGCCGGGTCGAGGTAAACTTTGTCACTCAAATCCTCATGTTCGCTAAAATAAATGACCAGACCGGAATTGTGCAACCATCGAGGCAAGGTGTACAATTCACTTTCCGTCAATTCAGGTTCGATTTCAAGACAAGCTTTTTCAAAATCTTTGATGTTGATGTATTTTCCGGATTGCAGAAATTCGTAAAATGGATTTTCTTCTTTTTGCTTTCCATCTGAAGCTACATTGACCACAGCGTCTCTTACCTGTAACCAAGCGATGGATTTTTGTTGGTTGATTTCTTCTGAAAGGATGCCTTCCATGCATGTGGAAAGATCGCTGCAAAATAGATCGAAACTCCATTTATAATTTTGAATTTTGCCTTCAGCGGCGCCATGCAGGCTAATGTAATGATCGCCAAATATTTCATATTCTTTGATCCATTCTGTATCCACACGTTCACGTTCATCTTTGTCTACTTTGTTTTGCAAAATAATGATCGGGCTTGCAGGTGCATAGTGACGGATATTGTCCAGCCAATACCTGTACTGATAATGCTGAAGGTCTTCGGATTTTTTGCCATCATGGACATGTGTTGGCAAAATGTCGTTTTGATTGGTATCTTTTTCCCAGAGCAAAACATAAACAGCATAGTTGCTTAAAAACAAGCGGAAAGTTCCATGATAATATTCCTGACCGCCAAAATCCCAGATATTTGCAGCGACTTTGTTGTCCAAGCTTGCCAGAGCAGGAGAAACTTTTTCGTCTGGAAGCCATCGTTTCAATCGGATGCCGTGGGTACTCTCGCGTTCTTTGTTGAGTTTTCCTGTTTCGAAATATTTACTGAGTTGCGTCTTTCCGGCTCCGCTGTTCCCCACAAAAATGAGTTTTACATCACTGACTCCGAGTTCTTCAAGTTTTCGCTTTTTTTGCTGTTCTGCTTCGAGTTGTTTAGTAGTTTTTTCCAGTTTTTGTTTTATTTCCTCAGTTTCCTTTTTTAAAGTATGCTGTTCTTCTTCTTTTAAAATTGTCCTTTTAGTTTTCACTTTTTGGTCCAATTCTTTTTTCAGTGATTCCTGTTCGATTTCGAGTTGTTCTAACTGTTGTTGCTGGGTTTGTTGGGCTTGCCTGAATGATGCGTCTCGAGTCTGTCCGGCAAAATGAGCACGGATTTGCTGGATATCTTCAGTTTGCCAGACATCCGGAGGACAATCGCTGATCGGGTTTTGATTCAATTTTACTTTTTCCAGTTTTGGTAGTTGGGTTAAGGGTTCTATAAAATTGATTTGGTTTTGTTCAACGAACAATTCTCTCAGGTTGGTCAAGTTTTGTAACGGGATCAAATCATAAATCTGATTATAATTGCAGTGTAAAATCTTCAAATAGGTCAATCTTTCAAAAGGGACGAGCGTTTGGATCTGGTTGTTGTTGATGTACAATTCCTGCAATCCGGTTATGTGCCTAAACAATTCATTGTCTTCGCCAAATCCAATATTGTTGTTGCTCAGGTCCAGTACGCTCAATCGGGTCATTTTCGCTATGGCATCAACGTAAACGATTTGATTACTATTTAGAAATAACTCCTCCAATTTTGTTAAAGGCTCTAGAGGATCAATATTTCCCGCTCGGTTATTGTTTAAATTAAGTGAGGTCAATTTGGTCAATTGAGCCAAAACACTGATATCAAATATTTGATTGCCTTGCAGAATCAGTTCCTGTAATTCGATAAGTTCTCTCAGCGGATAAATATCCTCAATTTGATTGTAATCAAGTTCTAAAACCTGGAGATTGGCGAGGTTCTCTAAAGGTCTGATTTCTTTGATCTCGTTTAGCGAGAGTTTCAGATATTTTAAACTGTTCAAATGCTGAAGTGGTGAGATATCCGTTATTTGATTGTTGCTCAAATCGAGTTCCTCCAATTCTTGCAAAGCAGAAAGGACTTCAATATCAGCAATCGTCCACGGAGAGGTTCCGTCTGCGCCCAAATGCAGGTTTTTCAGCTTCTTAAGATTGGCAAGTTCCTCGGGGATGTATCTCAGGTGATTGGGCTCTTCAATATTACTTGTGAAGTTTAAATTTGCATTGGCGTTGATTTCCTGATGCAATCCATTGGTTATGACCAATTCGGTCAGCCAGTCCATTCTGAAAACCTGGGAGGGGATTTCGGTTAGGCCACAATCACTGAGGATGAGGCTTCCGGTTCTTTCTTTTAATTCTTTTTCGATAACTTCTATCGCCTTTTGGGGAATCGATCGCTGCATTTTAATTAATATCTGTTTTGAAAATTGAATATAAAGAAAAAAGATAATATAATTTAAAATTTCAAATTAATGAGATGTAGTAGCGAAAAGAAATAATCGTGAATTGAAAGTGTGGTTTTTAAACGAGTTATTGCATTTCTTGAGCTCCAAACTAATCTGGTGTTTTGTCTAAACATTAAAATTGATCTTTCTGATTACTTCTTTAAACAATTCTGTATCTATGTGAGTTAATAACTTATTGAATTAATTCCCTCACTTACCTTAAAAACTTAAAAAATGAACAAAGTTGTATTAATTACCGGTTCGAGCAGCGGATTTGGAGAACTCACTACCAGATCGCTTTCACAAGCAGGATATGCTGTGTACGCCACTATGCGAAATGTGAACGGAAAAAATGCTGAAAAAGCTCAGGAGCTAAATGGTTTAAATGGTGTAACCGTTCTCGATTTAGATGTTACCAATCAATCTTCCATTGAAAATGCAGTGAATACTGTGATCAATCGAGAAGGGAAAATCGATGTATTGGTCAATAATGCAGGAATTGGAAGCGGTGGATATACTGAGCCGTTTTCAGCAAACGAATTTCAAAAAGTTTTTGATGTCAATGTATTTGGAGTACAGCGATTAATGAATGCTGTTTTGCCATCAATGCGTAAAGAACAATCAGGTTTTATCATTAATGTTTCCAGTGTAATGGGGAGGATGGTAATTCCTTATGCAGGGGCATATACAGCTTCAAAATGGGCGCTTGAAGGCTTGAGCGAGTCCTATAAATATGAATTGGCTCCAACAGGTGTGGACGTTGTCTTAGTTGAACCCGGAGGATTTGGTACTAATTTCATGGCTGGAATGGTCATGGCTGCTGATGAAGATAGAGTCAACAGCTATGGCGAATTGAATAAAATCCCTCAACAAATGTGGGATGGATTTGCACAACACTTGCAAAGCGAGCAAGGGCCTAATCCCCAGGATGTAGCTGATGCGATCGTTCGGCTGATCGAAATGCCTGCAGGACAGCGACCACTTCGAACGGTTGTTGATCCAATGACTGGAGGCGAAGGACCTAAAGTGATCAATGCTACATCAGATAAAGTACAGGAACAATTTTTTGCCAGCATACAATCCGAAGACACCGCTTCGACGAATTAAAAAACTGAGCTGATTAAGCTTTATAAGCGTCATCCTTGATTTTCATGGGGTGACGCTTTTATTAGATTTTCAACTCATGAGCGGTTCCTGTCAGACGCAATTCAATTTTCAATACAGGTTCTTTTTCTTCATCAGCAAATGAACAATCGAAGAGAATGGAGTTTCCTCCTGTTGCAACTTTCAAGTCAGTTTCATTAACGGGGATTTCTTTTATTTTTTGCCAGTTTTCAGTGTAAATGATCAACTTGTCTCCACCGGAATATTTCGCATGCTGTCCATTTTTTAAAGTAATTGGCAACAAGATTTCTTTGTGATTATTGATTTCCAGTTTTATGTTTGAAATACTGGCGTCCACCGCTGACAAAATAAAATGTACAGGCTGGTCTTTTGTTTGATTTTCAAACATGAAGGTTGAATGAAGCGGTTCTCCCGGCTGGCGGACTTTCTTTTCGTGTTTGAACCGATAAGGATAAATTTCGTACAAATTCCAGTGGTTGTCAGCAATCGTTTCAAGGTGATATTCCCTGGAAATGTCTTCCATTTCCACCTTTAAATTTTTTGGAAAAGCACCAGCCAATCGTGCTTTTTCCCATTCTCCCAGCAAACTTAATATTTTATCAGTATTGCCATTTTCTTCCAAATTTTTGTAATTGGCAACGAACCCGTATCCTGCATCAAAAGCGGCTGATCTGGCAAGCATCCATTCGATGTCTTCAACGGTTGTGATCGGGTGTAATTTGAACCAACCCAGCATCGTAGGCATCAAGTTTCGACGAAAATATTTTTGATTTTTTATTCGATAATCCGTCTGGCTTTCCCTAAATCCAGCGTACCAGGGTTCGCCCCAGTTCATACGGGTATACATGTGCCAAAAATAGTGTGAAGTACGGCTAGCGTCAGCAATGTAGTGCGCTTTGATATCATCTGAGATTTTGTTAAACCAGGTGTTTGTAAAAAGAATTTCACCATAATTGCCCATACCAGTAGAGCGATTTCCTTCCAATCCGTCAAAGGAAATTTGCCGCAGGCCGCAATAATTAAACAATTCCGCCACTTTTGCTGACATTTCAATAGTTAGTTGCGGATCGGTCAGAAAAACTTTGTAACCATGATCTGCCAGTTTGCTGATTTTTGAGCCATTTTGATGGCTAGCAGCGCTTGTTTTATATGCTCCGCGTTCACAATCCAGCAATTTCCAGGGAGCTTGTTCTGAAACTTTGTTGTAACGAATCAACTCATTGCCGATTTGTACCGTTTTTAAATGATTAATTAAAAAAGGTTCATTGGCAGCTGTGGTATTTTCAAATTGGTTGAAAAAATCTGGTGATTTGACTGGAATTTCAGTTTGGGTGGCATCAATGGTTTCGGTCAGAATAGAAGAACCAACTTTTCCAAGCCGTGGATCGGGGATCGGTGTGACGTATGGATCATTGGTGGTGATGAAATTGGAAAGTGTATGTAATCCCACATGAAGACCTTGCGCTTCGGCTTTTTCAACACAATTTTTCAAACCATCCCAACCATTGGGAAATTGTTCGTTCAACTCAAAATGCCCCCAGTTTTTGAATGGCCCATCGTGGTACAAATATTTCAAACCAGCCTGTTTGGTGTAGGCAATGGCCTTTTCAATGTCTGCTTCTCCAAAGCCCATAATCATGTAGGCTGCCGAGGCATTTGGAGTTTGTTTGACCCATTGACCATCGATCATAGGGTGGGGCAGTCCCTCTTCGATTTCGATTTTTCCGATAGTCTCCAGGGTGCTTTCAACCGGACATCCAAAAATGGCAACTTTCGAACCGATGATTCCACCGTCATTAAAAGTAGGGATAGTGTAACGCTCATGGTGCCAGTTTTCTATAACTCGCTCGGAAATTCTGTTTCTACAATAAGCTTGCAAGGAACTCCCTGAATCCGTAGGTTTTGCAGCTTCGATACGGTAAAGGACGTGTCTTTTTCCTTTTTCACTTAAATCGGAAAAGTCGCCCGATTCGAAGATGTCAATTTGTGGCATACAATCATTATCATTCCAGGGATATCCACCCAAAGTTTTTGGATTCAAAGCCTGGATACCTAACGAAAACGCTGCACCCTGAACAACTCCGATGGTTTCTCCGATGATTTTGTTAATTGTCGTGGTAAAAGGTCCCCAAACGGCCAGATCAACTTTTTTGTTATCTTTTACTTCCAGGAGTTCGAAAACGATGTGGCTACTTTTTTCCTCAATTTTGATTTTAGCTTCATTTCCATTTACATATAATAATTGAATGATCCCTTGTTCTATTTCATAAGTTGCTTTTTCGGGAAAGATAATTTGACTATCAATTTTTAAAGCCAGAATTGGAGAAGGGGAGTCTTTTTGAACATAATCTTTTCCGGTTTTAAGGTCAACAAATTGATTGACGAATCCTTTTTCATCAACTGAAATTTGCAAATGATCTGTTTTGAAATTGAAGTCGTTCTTTTTTTGGGAACAACCAATTGTCAACAAGCACAAAAAAAATAGAATCAGGTTTTTCATTCTTTGGGTTTTAATCAATTCCTAAAATCTCTTTTGAAAGATGCATCGTAACCAACATATTCGGCAAATCCACTACCTCTGCAATCTTCAGGTCAGCAGCTAGAGAGCATAAAGCATAGGCTTCTTCAGTAGATAATCCATGCACTGTTTCAAGATATTCGACCATGTACAAAGTTGCTTTTTTTGCGGCTTCATCAATAGTTGGCGCAAAGCCTGTGGTCGCATAATATTCATCGGTTTCATATTGTGGTTCCTGGATGGATCTTCCTTTTAACAATTCAATTTCGTACACAATGCGAAGCGGAACCTCAATCGCTGTCCCACAGACTTCTCCAAGCCCTTGAGTGGCGTGGCCATCGCCAATTGAAATCAAACCACCTTCCACAAAAACCGGAAAATAAACCGATGACCCTACGGTCATATTTGGGTCATCCATGTTGCCACCGTTAGCACGAGGAGGGATGGTGGAAAGCATTTCTTCCGTTGGGGGGGCAACTCCCATGACACCAGGAAATGGTCGAAGCGGGATCTTGATTTTGTCATTAAATTTGACAAATTCTTTGTTTTTTCCAAGATCATAAATCCTCAAATATTCAACCTTCAGAGTATCTGCCAAAAAACCAAAGCCTTCAATTATAGCATTCCATCCCCAGTCTCCGATTTCAATTTCATGCAAAGTCACTTTCAAAATATCTCCAGGCATTGCTCCTTCGACAAAAACTGGTCCTGTCAAAGGATGAATAGGCTCAAAATTAAGGGAATCTAAAGCCGCCATTGTAGAATTCAGGTGAAACTGTTCGTCGCTGGCGTCTTCAGTAAATGCCTCAATTATAGCACCCGATTTCACGGTTAGGATCGGCGGAATTTTGCTGCTGAATTTATTGTGTGTCTGGTCTTTGGTCAGGGTATGTTGAATTTCCGGGGTAATTTTATCCGAAGTCGTTTGATTATTCGACTCCTGGTCTTGAGTCTTTTCAATTTCATTGCAGGAAAAAATCAATCCGACGAGGATGATTGGCAG
>JANQFJ010000160.1 GCA_028277915.1 Saprospiraceae bacterium | reverse complement strand
ACAGAGGTGCTTTTGAGGTTGGCGGATATTCTGTAGGTTGCAATATTGAGCTCCCTATGGAACAAGAGCCCAATCCGTATATGCATGAGTGGATAACTTTTAAACATTTTTTTGTCAGAAAAGTGTTGATGCTGAAATATTCTTATGCTTTTGTTGTCATGCCTGGTGGTTTTGGTACGATGGACGAGTTATTTGAAACACTGACATTGATACAAACCGGCACAATCAATGACTTTCCGATTGTGGTTTTTGGAAAAGATTATTTCCAGGAATTAATGGAATTTCTTGATCTTATGGTCGAACGAGGAACCATTTCAAAAAAAGATCTTGAACTGGTATTACTCACAGATGATATTGATGAGGCGATGCAGCATATTAAAAAATACATCACAGAAAATTACAAGATCAAGCATAAAAAACGACCATTGTGGTGGTTGTTCGAAAAATAGGACATCGCACTTTGTTCAATCTCCCTGAATTGCTTTAAAACTGTCATTAAATCTCAAGTTCTAAGATTGAGAAATGTCATTGAATCAATTGACTTTCCTCATTCATAATGTAAATAAATTCTTTCAATTTGTTAAAAGAATATAAAATCATCCTTATGAAAAAGTCAAAGAAGATATTATTTCCTACGGATTTTTCGCAAACCGCTGCAAATGCCTTTCGATACGCTTTGCTTCTGGCAGATAAGCTGGAAGCCAATATTGAAGTTTTGCACGTTGTGTTTCCTGAAGCAGAACCGCTGGATTTTCCGGTTTTGGTAGCTCAATCCACTCAAATGAGATTGGAATCTGCTCGTGAGCAAATGACTCAATTTGTTGAAATCGGACTTACCCAAATGGTGCAACAATTAAAAAATGCTCCTGCGATAGCATCTGATATCGAATTGGGAACTCCCTCAAAAGTTATTGCTGACACGGCCAAAAGAGACAGTGCTGATTTGATCGTAATGGGAACAAAAGGTGTACGTCGCAATTTGGAAAGATTCATGGGTAGTGTTGCCTCTGGCGTAGTGAAAAAAGCACATTGCTCGGTGTTGGTAGTTCCTGAAGATGCTCCTTTAGAAATGGAAAAAATTGCTTACGCCAGCAATTTAAATGAAGCTGATCCATTCGAAATCTGGAAGTTGATCAAAATGCTTGAGCTAGAAAGTCCAACGATCAGATGTATTCACTTCAATCGGGGAAATGAAGAATTAAATCCTGAAACTATGGAAGAAATGGAAACCTTTTTCATAGAACGAAGCCCTGGTTTGAACATCCATTTTCAAACCTTACCGGGAAGTGAATTTGTTGACAGCCTTAACGATTTCATAGATCTTTATGAAATTGATTTACTGGCAATGTATCAACCGCATCGATCTTTTTTCGAGAACCTATTCCACCATAGTAATACCAGGGAAATGGCCTTGAAGACCCACGTTCCGCTGTTAGTATTGAAAGCCGGATAAGAGAATTATCATTTTTGTAAAAATGGAAAGAAAGACTTTAAAACAATTCCATAAAAGCCTGAGTTGGTCAACTCGAATTTATACTTTGCTAACAGTAGCAACTGTAGCAGTGAGTTATCTTTACGATGCGTGGAATACCAATTGGGTAAAAACGATAATTCTGGCTTTAGCGATCATCCTTTTTGTGGAAACTTTTGAGATCATGTTCCACAATCATCCGAAAACCTGGAGGACTATTCGCTGGATAATTATTTTGATTGTGGTTGCACTTTTACTCATCGGTTTCACAAGAAACTTTTGACAACTAATGCTGAATCATTTCTGAAAGGATAGGTTTGTACTTTGTGATCGGGATAACCTGATCTTCCGAGTGTTGATACTTAGGTAATTCGACCTGTCGGCGTAAGTTTCTCAAAGCTTTGTAAGGGATGTTTACAGAATATAGTTTGATTATCCATTTTGGAAAATTACCGCCCGGATCGGCATATTGCTGATATGTCACTTCTACAGTTCCATCATTCATCGGTTTTAGATTCCAATATCCTTTTGAAATAACTATCCTCACTTTTTTTGGATGCTGTGGAAGGTAATCGGGGAGCGCAACGATACTAATATTTATGGAACCACCTTCTGCATTCCGATAAAAAATCGACTTGTAAATACCATCCCTGTCAGAGAATGGAAAAGGACATTCATTGTGCATGTAGCAAATCTGAAGATCTTCTTCTTTTCTCAACAGAATTGCCGTCTTTGTACCTATAAAAAGGTTATGGTATTCATCAACATCTCGAAGTGCTGCAACCAACCTGGACATTGGTGCTGCTATTTTCATTATGCCTTTGTATTCCGGCAAACCAAGGATTGGTTCATTTCTCACGAACACCTTGATACCATTTTTATCTTTTTTCAGATTCCATTTTCCATGTTTTTGAGCAATCGATGTGACTGAGAGGAATAGGAATGTTATTATAAGATAAATGATCATCGAGTTTTTATTTACAATAGATTTATACTGATGGAAGAAATGATTTTCGTAATTCATTATTTTGAGTTTAAAACCTCTGAAACAACAAGGTTTTGTTCAAAAATTTCATTTCTATACTGTTTTAAAAAATAGTCGATTGTCTCTATTCGTAGCTTAAAAGAGCCTTGCGGATTGTTTTCGTCGATATCTTTGAAACTGAAGTAAGGAGTTCCTGAGGTTTCGATGATCTCTTCAATAACGGCATAAATCGGAGCATCATGTCCGCATTTGAAACTGGATAACTCAAGGGCAATGAGGTTTGGATGACGGGCAACAAATTTGGCTGCCCAGATTTTTAAATTTGCGTTTTCATTCAATGAGTTTTTCCAAACATCAGAGATGTCCAATGGATGCGAGATTTCTCCCATCCGAACTTCTTCACCAAATAATTTGTCCAGTGTTTCATCATCAGTTGGTAACAAATCCTGTGTAAAAATCGGGTAACCCAACTGTTGAAATTCGTCTAATATGCCATGATTGATCCCCGGATCGCGGTGGTAGGGCCTACCAAGTACAACGATTCCAAGTTTTTGCTCTTTTTCAAGCATCTCGATCGCTTCCTTAGCTTTTTGCCGTATGTTGTTTTTATATTCTTTTAAAGCACTAAAACCTGCTTCAACAGCCATTTTATTTTCAAAACGTCCTATTTTAAATATTTCTTTAAACTGATCGAACATTTGCTTTTCGAATAATAGCGGATCACTCAAATTCAGGAAGGTATCCAAAAACCGGACTTTCATGTTTTCAAACACATTTTCCTCTTTTGTAAATGCAGCTTTTACTGCTTCAGGACTTGCTGTGACTGATGGGCAAATCCAACAACCTCTTGTGTTGACAAGCTCGGATTTGATGTCGCAGATCATTGGACTGAAGATAATATCCAACGGTCTTTTTTTGTGTTTGACATAAAGCAGATTGTGCACGTGCGATAAATAAAGTTTACTTGGAAAACATGGATCTATGGCTCCTCTTTTCGATCCTTCTTTGTATAGTTTGTCATCCGTAAAATCCGAATAAACAATATTGCTGCGCCTTACTCCAAGGCTTTCAAAATAGGCACTAAACAAAGGTGCAAGGCTATACATCAACTGGACACGTGGCATTCCAACGCGAATCTTAGACCGATCGATACCATTGGAATTGGCTTTTGAAAACCACGGAAGCTTATTTGGAGCTTTAGTTTTCGCACGTTTTGGTTTATAACTTTTGAAAACTTCTTTATTTGAAAGCGCTGCCATATTTGGCGTCATTTTCAAAGTGGATTCCATTTTTTCTTTAATTTTACGCATTTCGTCAACGTCAGTGACAGATCCTTTTTCACAGGTATTGCCAACGATTAGCGTCCTGGTTTTCAAGGGATTACCATTGAGTTTAGAGTTCCCGTTTTCAGCTACTTTTGGATTTTTAACAGAGTTATCTGACATACTGATATCAATGAAAGTTCGCAGGCAATAATTGGTGCAATAATTACAACGGGTACTTTCATTAGTCGTGGATTTGTATTGAATGCTTTGCACGGCAGGCAACCCGACAAAGGAAGTAATCTGACCATTTTCCCAAAGGCTGATGGCTTCCAAAGCTGCTCCAATTGCACCGCTTTCACCACAATGTTTGTGAACAATTATATTGGGTTGCTCTTCTCCCGGATGGTATCTCGATTTAATAAAATCAACCTGAGTCTTGACAGCGGCCAGATTGTGTTGCGTTCCACCCTGAAGGATAAACTTTTTGCCCAGTTTTGAAAAATTCGGCATTTTGGCAACATACAACCAGATATTTTTTGGTAAAACAGCTGCCAGTCCCGCTAAAATCTCCTCAGGTTGCCAGCCTTGCCGTTGAAAGTTTACAATATCCGTTTGTAAAAATACTGCGCAACCATATCCAAATTCAGGACTCAATTTTGCTTTGAAAGCT